>CAZSET010000263.1:0-5385 GCA_964605915.1 uncultured candidatus Brocadiaceae bacterium
GAGAATGTGCTTGCGTGCCCGGAGTGTCGGTAAGATTGCTGTTGGGACGGCGGTGGCAATGTGCGTGATTGTCGCGCTCATCTACGCTCTGGCTTCTCCGAGCTCGGAGCATTTCTACAAGAGCCTTCGGGCCATCACGTACGCCATCCTCGCGTTGACCTTTGCCGTGCTGTATCGCTACTTCGAGGACTGATCGCCGGCTGGGCGGTGCGGGGGTGCCCGTGCTCAGTACGGACGTTGAGGATGAGCGACAAGCAGCGACAGGCCGGCACCGTGGACGTCAGCGTGGTCATTCCTGCCTACAACGAAGAAGCAGTCATCGGTGCGTGTCTTGACGAGTTGGCTGCGTCCATGAGGATTATGGAGCAGGGGACGTACGAGGTGATTGTCGTGGACGATGGGAGCACGGACCGTACCTTCGACGTGCTCAAGGAGAAGAAGCAGGCCATGGGCGAGCTGGTGGTCCTTCGATTCGACGCGAACTGCGGCCAGACGGCCGCCTTCGATGCAGGCTTCAAGGCCGCCCGCGGGAGCGCAGTTGTCACGATGGACGCCGACATGCAGAACGATCCTGCCGACATACCGAACCTGCTGAAGCACCTGGAGCGCTGCGACGTGGTGTGCGGTGTGCGACGCAAGCGGCGGGACCCGTTCGTGCGGAGGGCCTCCAGCCGGATCGCCAACTGCGTGCGCAACTGGCTGACGGGTGAGCAGATACGGGACGTGGGCTGCTCCCTCAGGGCGTTCCGCGCCGAGGCCATCAGGGGACTGAAGCTCTACGACGGAATGCATCGTTTCCTGCCGACTCTGTTGAAACTCGACGGCCGGACGGTGGCCGAGGTGCCGGTCAACCACCGTCCGCGCAAGGGCGGCAGGACGAAGTACGGCATCCGCAACCGCCTGTTCCGCGGTTTGCGCGACTTGTTTGCCGTGCGTTGGATGCAGTCCAGATGGCTGAAGTATCGGATCGCGGAGCGCATCGAATGAACTCCCTGCTGATGTTGGCGCAGACGGCGGCCGACCGCGGGTCCTGGTGGCCGGACAGCACGATCGGGCGCTTCTGGGTCTTGTTCGGTTTCCTGGCGCAGGCGGTCTTCACCGCCCGGTTCCTGGTGCAATGGATCGCCTCGGAGCGGAGAGGCCAGAGCTACGTCCCGCTGGCCTTCTGGTATCTGAGCCTGGCAGGCGGCCTCATGCTGTTCTCCTACGCGGCCTTCTGGAAGCGTGACCTGGTGGTGACGCTGGGGCAGACCACCGGCATTGTGGTCTATCTGCGGAACTTGATGCTGCTGCGCAAGGAACGAATTCGACTGGAGGAACCGGGTGGACACCGAGCCCACAACCACGGTTAAGCGGGGCCGGTTCCTGCCCGCGGCCGGGGTGGTGGTCGGGCTGGTCCTCCTGGTCACTGTCCCTGCGCTGTTCACGCGCGACCTGTGGAATCCGGACGAGCCGCGCTACATGGAAGTGGCGCGGGAGATGACGGTTACCGGTGAGTATGTGCTCCCTCACCTGAACGGCGAGCTGTACAGCGAGAAGCCGCCCCTGTTCTTCTGGCTTGCCGGCGTGCTGTGGCGGGCGGGCTTCGGCTACAACGCGGGGCGAATTCTGACGGCGGTGGCCGTCTGCGGCACGCTGCTGTTGCTCTATGCACTGTGCCGGGCGCACCTGGGCTCCAGCGTGGCGCTCCTGGCTGCCGGGGCGTCCCTGACCTGCATGCTTCTGCTCTGGTTCGCGCAGATCGGGGTGCTCGATCCGCTTCTGACGCTCTTCGTGACCGCCGCGATCGTCCTGGGTTACACGGCGTTGCACGCCTCGTCGACGCGAATGGCGTTGTGCTGGCTGGGTTGCTACGCGGCCATGGGCTTGGGCACCCTCACGAAGGGGCCCGTGGGATTCCTGGTGCCGGGCCTCGTGCTTCTGTCGTACGGTGTTCTGGACCGCAGTCGCGTGCGGGCCGGCGGGTTCATGCACGCCGCAGGCTTTGCGGTCTTCGCCGCGGTCGTGCTGGGCTGGCTGCTGCCGGCCATCGTCGCTGGCGGGCCGGACTATACGCGGACGATCTTGCTGACGCAGAACGTCGGGCGAGCCGTCGGGTCCTGGAGTCACCGCAACCCGTTCCATTACTACCTGGTGCGAGGGCCTCTGTGCTTCTTGCCCTGGACCCCGCTGCTGCCCTTTGCTGTGGTGGCGGCCTTTCGGCGCCGGCGCGAGGAGGGGGGGCTGGTCTTGCTGGCGGTGGTCTGGCTTGTGGTTCCTTTTGTGTTCTTCTCGCTCATGTCCGGCAAACGCTTCAACTACGTGGTTCCCACCGTGCCCGCGGTTGGGATCCTGTGCGCGTGGTATGCCGTTCGCATGCCCGCCTCCTTGGGGACGGGTCGTCTGGACAGGTGGCTGTTTGCGGCCGTGTTCGGCTCTGTCGGCCTGCTCGCGCTGGCCACGATGGCGGGGGCGCTGGCTGCGCCTGCGATTGTGCGCCGCATCTACACGGAGGGCACTCTGGCTGACGAAGTCGCATCTCTGCTGATCCCGGGGCGTCTGGCGGCGACAGCCGCAATGCTGGTGCTGTGCGCGGCCCTGGCTGCCGCCGGGGCACTGCGGCTCCTGAAGCGCCCAGCGGTGCGCGCGTGGGCCGTCGTGGCGGCCGTGCTGTTGTACGCGCTCCCGCTGGAACTGTTCCTGATGCCGGCGGTGAACGTCGCCAAATCGGCCAGACACTTCGGCCAGACCATCAACAGCCATGCCGCCGCAGACCAGGTCGTCTACCTGTATGGCGACGAGTTCTCAGGCGTCTACAACCTGTGGACGGGCCGCGTCAAGATGCCCGAACTGACGACCCCGACCCAGCTCAGGGCACGGCTGGCGGACGCGCAGGCTTTTGTTGTGAGCGACCTGAAACGGCTACGCACGGTTCTCAGTCCTGAGGAGCTGGCACACCACGCCCTGGCCCGGGAACGCGTCGGCCACCGCGTGATGCTGTTGCTTCGGGGTGCGGGCCAGACAGAAGGCCATTCCGAATCACTTCGCAACGGAGACTTGATGGTGGAGGATCCTGACTGATGGCTTACGATGACCCGGCGTTAGCAGGTACGGGCGCCACCCCTCGGCAGCGCTCGGGCGTGCCCCGGGCTTTCTTTGGCCGGCCTCGTCCCAAGATCGTTGTCTGCTGCCTGGGCGGGGCTATCCTACTCCTGGTGATGACCGTACTCTGGCATTGGGTGCTGCACGAGGTGCCGCCTTCGGTCGTCCCGCCGGCCGGCGAGGTTCTGGAAGGCACCGTGCCGTTCCGCTTCGCCATCATCAGCGACACGCGCGGAAACCAGACCGTATTTGAGGAGGCCCTGCGAAGGATCAAGGGGGAGGACGTCCGGCTGATCCTCCACGCCGGCGACATAGTGAAGCGGGTCAAGCCCCATTACTTCGACTGGGTTCTCCATGAGTTGGATGAGGAGGGGCTGACCGTGCCGTTCTGTCCGGTCCCCGGCAATCACGAGCTGGACAAGAAAGCCGCTAACGCAGCCGATCGGCTCAAGCTCTACCAGAGGTCCTTTGGACCGCGCCGCTATTGGTTCTCCTATGCTAACGCCCTGTTTGTGGCCTTCGACGATTCGACCGAGCGATGCCGGCCGGAGGATCTGGAATGGTTGGAGGCCACGCTCGATCGGCTCAGGGGTCAGTATCAGCTCTGCTTCGTCTACATGCACGTTCCGCCGCGGGATCCGCGTCCTGGCGGGAGCCACGCCCTCCAGCCGGGCGAGGCGGAGAAGCTCATCCCGATCCTGAAGGCACATGACGTCACCGCCGTCTTCGCCGGGCACCTGCATGCCTACGCCGAGGACGACCTCGAGGGCATACCCGTCTACATCACGGGCGGCGCCGGAGAGAGTAAGGAAGTTGGCGAGCCGCATCACTACCTGGTCTGCACGGTGGGGGCTGACGGATCCTACGAGGTGGCAAGACGGGACCTGCCTCACATGCCCAATGAGGACTACGCGGAGTACGTCCTGCGCGCGAAGTTCCCGCACCGCGCCTTGTTGTTGGCTAGTTGCGTGTTGGTCCTGATGGGGCTTGTCTTTGTGCTGCACGGCCGGACAGGTCTGTCAGAGCCCGCCTGAGGTCGTGGGTCAGCCGCGATCCGGCGTGGGATTGGACGGTGCTCCCGATGTGCCCGGGCACCGGTGGCCCTGCGACTAATCCTCAACCGGCGTCTCGCGGGCGTACTGCTTCCGGCCTGTGGTCGGGAGATGCATTCTCTAACGTTGGAGCGCTTCACATGGACGGACAAGACAGGGCGATGGGAGAGGCCCTCGACAAGCCGGCTCGCCTGGTTCGCGTCGAGACCGGTCAGCGACGCCGCGCGTTGCGCCGGCTCGTTCTCTACAGCCTGAGTGCGGTTGTTGCGTTGCTCGGGGCGAATCTGACGTGGTCGCTGGCGTTCACGAAGATGCCTCCTCCTCTGCTGCCTCCGGCAGGCGAGGCCATCGGCGGGACCGCACCTTTCACCTTTGCCGTAGTCGGTGACAGCAAAGACAACACAACTGTCTTCGAAGAGATACTGAGCCGTATCAAGGCCGACGGGGCCCGCCTCATACTTCACGGTGGCGACATCGTCAAACGCGCCGAGCCACGCCAGTACGACTGGGTGCTGCACGAGCTGGCTGAGGAGAATCTGGCCGTGCCGTTCTGTCCTGTGCCGGGCAACCACGACATTGACGAGGACGCGAGCGATCCCGAGGGCCGTTGCCGTCTTTACTCCAGGGCCTTCGGGCCCCGCCGCTACTGGTTTGCATACGCCAACACGCTGTTCGTGGCGTTTGACACTTCGACGGAGCGTTGCAGCGCAGAGGACCTGGCCTGGCTGGATCGGACGCTTGCACGCTACCGCGGGGGCTACGATGCGTGCTTCGTCTACATGCACGTGCCCCCCGTCGATCCTCGGCCTGACGGCTGGCGCGAAGTGCGAGAGGGAAAGGAGGAGCTGGCCCGCATCCTGAAGGAGCATGACGTTACGGCCGTTTTCGCCAGCCACATACACTCGTACGTCGAAGGCAGCGTGGAGGGCATTCCGCTCTTCATATCCGGCGGAGGGGGGGCCAGACTGGAGGGGCCCGGGGATCGGTATCACTATCTGCTCTGCACGGTAGAGCCGGGTGGCTCGTTCGCCGTGCAGAAGATGGAAGTGGCCGATCAGGCCAACGCCGACTATGCCGAACATGCCCTCCGGGTCAAGTTCCCTGCAAGGGGCACGCTTGTGGCGGGTATCGGGCTGGTGTTGGCTGCCTTCGCCGTCAGCTTGTTTGCGGCTGCCGGGCCGGCGCACAAGGAGCCCCGAACACCTCGCACGTGACGCCTGTCACTCCGGCAACGACAGGGGCTCCACGTCAT
>CAZSET010000264.1:0-5316 GCA_964605915.1 uncultured candidatus Brocadiaceae bacterium
TGTGGCCCGACCCGCAGGAGGCGAACGAGCTGCGGCTGCCGGAGCTCGCTGAGTCCGACTTCTTCGTCCCCTCAGCGGTGCTGAACCCCACCTTGCCAGGATGGGCGAAGGCTTACCGCCGCTGCCGCGGCGAGTGGGGCGTGCCCTTGGTGCGGTTGCTGCCGAACTACCACCTGTACGAACTGGCCGCCCCGGGCGTGGACGAACTGGCCGGGCAGGCGGCCGCCGACGGCGTCGTGCTCGGCGTGCACGTCCGCGCGGAAGACAAGCGGATGCAGAACCCCATCGCCAAGGTGCCGCCGTTCCCGATCGACGACGTGGTAGCGCTGGCGCGACGGCATCCCGACCTGCGCGTGGTGGCCTTCGGCTTCGGCAGGCTGTGGGACCGCTGCGAGCTGGCGCCGCCCGAACTGGTCAAGGAGCTCCAGAGGCGGCCCGAGTTGGAGCGGAAGGCGGACCTGCCCCGGAACATGTGGATCGAGCTGAGCTTCTTTGAGCATGAATCGTCCCTGGCCAGCGCGCTTAAGCTGTTCCCGGCTGAGCGCCTGCTGTTTGGGACGAACGCGCCGCTGTTCTACCCGCGGGCCAACGTGCTGAAGATCAAGAACTCCGAGGCGCCCGAGGGCGTCAAGGACGCCGTCCTGCGGACCAACGCTGAAGAGCTGCTGGGAGGTCGTGCATGAATGCCATCGACATACACGTGCACCATCGGTGGACGGACCTGGCCGAGCGGCCCGACTACCAGATCGAGCGAACGAGATTCCTCGCCCTTCAGAGCGGGATCGACAAGGTGCTGCTGCTGACGATGGGCGGCGGCACCTCGCCGGAGG
Organism: uncultured candidatus Brocadiaceae bacterium; assembly: GCA_964605915.1. Lineage (GTDB taxonomy): Bacteria > Planctomycetota > Brocadiia > SM23-32 > SM23-32 > DAOVRD01. The sequence continues at coordinate 831 of CAZSET010000264.1, forward strand.
AACTGCGCGAGCGCAACGACTGCACGCTGCGGCTGATGGAGGAGGCACCCGACTTCTTCCTCGGCGCGATGTACCTGAGCGCGGCGCACGATGCAGCCGACATCCGCGCGGAGGCGGCACGCTGCGTGGAGGCCGGCATGGTCGGCATCAAGCAGGGCCTGGAGGTCAACGCCCGCAACGAGGGAGTCGACCCCATCGCCGAGGCTGCTGCCGAACACGGCATCCCCATCGTGTTCCACGCGTGGTACAAGACCGTGGAGGTGTTCGAGCACGAGTCAAACGCCTCCGACATCGCCGATCTTGCCCGTCGCCATCCCGACACGCGCATCATCATGGCCCACCTGACCGGCGTGAACCGCCGCGGCGTGCAGGACATCGAAGACCTGCCGAACGTCTGGGTCGACACGTCGGGCGGGTGGTACGACAGCGAGATGGTCGAGTACGCGGTTCGCCACCTCGGGGCCGAGCGCGTGGTGTACGGGTCCGACTATCCGGGCCGGGACTACGCCCCACAGATCGGCCGCGTGCTGGGCGCCGGACTCGGCGAGGAGGACAGGGAGAAGATACTGTGGCGCAACGCCGCCGGCCTGCTCGGGCTGGACTCTGACGCTTCGTGACCCCTCGGCGTCCCTGCGGGGCGGCGAACCGTCAACCGCGTCGCGCAGGCGTCGTGCCGTTCGCGCCGCCATCGCTCCTACGGAGAGTCGCTAAAGACCTCTCAGGTTCTGGGCTCCCTCACCCCCACCCTCTCCCGGCGGGAGAGGGAATCTCCCCTCCCCGTGGGAGGGGTGAGGGGGAGGGCAAAACCACAGAGAGCTGATGTCGGTCCTCTGAGACGCCGGCGAACGGAGAAGCGCGTATGAAGGCCCTCGTCCTCAAGTCGCCCGAGAACCTGGCGCTCATGGACGTGCCCGAGCCCACGCCCGGCCCGGGGCAGGTGGTCGTCCGCGTTCACCGGTGCGGCATCTGTGGCAGCGACGTGCGCTACCTGCACGGGCAGAACCCCTGGGCCAGGCACACACTCGGGCGGGACGTGCCGAATCCCCCCAACATCATTCTCGGCCACGAGTTCGTAGGCACCGTGGTCGAACTGCACGATGTCTCCGACGAAGGGCTCCTGGGCAGGCGCGTGGGCGTCAATACCTTCCTCGCTTGCGGGCGGTGCCGGCATTGCCGCGCCGGACAGGAGAACCTGTGCGTCCAGACGAAACACCTCGGCCACGGGCAGGGCTGGGGCAAGATGGACCTCTATCCCGGCGGCATGGCCGAGTACTGCCCCGCCTTCGCCGGACAGGTCTACGAGCTCCCGGAGCGCATGACCGACGAGCAGGCCGTCCTGCTGGACCCGCTGGTCGCCTCCTTGCACGCCGTGGACGTGGGGCGGCCGGAGCCGTTGAATAAGGTCGCCGTCGTCGGCGCCGGGCCGATCGGGCTGCTCATCGCGCAGCTTGCGAAGGTCTACGGCGCCGTCACCACGTTCATCACGGACCTGGCCGAGCCGAACCTGGCCGTCGCTCGGCAGGTGGGCGTGGACCATGCGCTGAACGTCGGCGACGGGGGAGGGCGGCTCGCCGACCTGGTGGCTGAGGTGACGGACGGCGCGGGCGTCGACCGCGTCTTCGATACCGTGGGGTCGCATGGTACGATCAACGAGGCACTCGGCATGCTGGCTGCGCGGGGCGTGCTCGTGCTGCTGGCGGCCCAGGGGGAGGAAATTCGGTTCCCCGCGCTGATGCTCACGAAGGAGCGCGCGATCAAGAGCTCGTCGAACTCGCTCTACAGCGACTTCCCGCGCGCCATTGAGCTGGTGGACTCGGGCGCCGTGCAGGTGGAGCCGCTCATCACGCACCGCTTCCCGCTGTCGGACGGCGTAGCGGCCTTCGAAGTGGCATGTGACAAGGCGCGCACGGGCGCCATCAAGGTCGTCCTGGACTGCCAGGCGTGAAGGCGGCGCCCGCCGCCGCGGCCGCAGACAGGGTCACGCCACGGCCGCCGTCTCCTCGGCGGCAATCCGAGTCCACTCCCACAGCCGCTGCGGCTCGTAGCATACGGTGCTGATGTCCTTCATGATCACTTCGACCACGCAGCCGCGCGCCTTTGCGAGCGATTCGCGCAGTTCCTTGCGGGCCAGGTCCGGGCGCCACCTGTCCCAGCCGAAGAAGGCGGGATTGGGCTTCAGGGACAGAACGTAGCGCTCGCCTATCCTCTCGGCTGCGACCGCCGCGTCCGCGCGCGGGCTCACGGATATCTTGCGCAGGTTGGGGATAGCCTTTGTAATGATGTCGATCTTCAGGTGCAGGGGCTCGCAGCAGCCATAGTAGGCGAGGCCGAACATGTCCAGCCAGCGCCGCTCGTAGCGCAGGGCGATGTCCTCGTGCATGGCAGGGGAGACCTCGGAGAATATCTGCGCCATCGCCAGCCCCCACTGATTGGCCGGACGCACGTGCGCGGGATCGAAGTCCTCGCCCGGCAGCTCCTCCGAATAGCCGAGCCCGCCCGTGCCGACGCGCACGTTGCAGTTGTTCAGGGCCAGCACGCCGAGCTCCTCCCACTGCGCCAGCCAGCCCAGGCAGGCTTCGGTCATCTTCTCCATCACGGCGTGGACGAGGTCGGGCCGCGGGGCCAGGTCCAGGAGGAACTGCTGAGGCTCCCACCTCTCGGCCAGCATGTCGCAGGGGTCGAACGCCCGGCCCATGATGCCGCGCTTCTCGACGCGTATGATCCCGTCGAAGATGTCGCACATCAGCTCGTAGCGGCGCTCGCTGGCTTCCGCGTCGTAGGTCACTTCGGGGGCGTGGAGCTTCGCCACGTCGGATTCGTCTTTGATCTGGTTGTGGTAGCGGTGCGACATGACGTTGCTGCGCTCGTCCGTGCGGAGCAAGTCGGTTACGGCGGTGATTCCCAGGTCCGTGTAGCTCACTGATAGGCGGGAGTAGAGCCGGTCCTCGACCACCATGTCTGCCGGCATGTGGCGCCACCGGTAGAGGGTGCGGCGGATGCCCTCCTCGATCCGGCGGCAGAAGGGATCGCTCGTGCGGAGCGTGAGCTCCCCGTCCACGTCCATCTCGTGCCAGGGAATCTCGTCGGCATAGACGGGCGCCCGGCCCTGCCGGACGGCGTTCAGGCGACTCCACTGCGCGACTGTCTCGCGATGCGCCGGCAGGGCGGCCATCTCCGCCTGCTGCTCGGCCAGTTCCCGAAGGATTGTCCTATCCTCTTCGCTGACGGTCATGCGGGCCTCTCTCCAGTCGGTTTCGGTGGCGGCCGTCGGGAAAGCCAAGCGCGAACCGTGAGTCCACTATAAGGCAGGCATGCGTCTCGCAGTCAAATGCGTATGTGCCGGTGCAGACGGGAGGGCGTGTCGTGGACGGCGGTGGCGCACTCCGGGCCCCCCGTCTGTGCCGCGCCCCCCGGCCCGGGGGGAGCCAGTTGCCAGGCCGCGAAAGCGGACGCGGTGAGAGACTCGCGCGATCGCGCTGGGCAAAGCCTATGCTCCAGAACCTGAGCTCCCTGTCAGTCCGTTGGCGCCGAATCTCGGCGCTTCACGAACCAGGCTAAGCCGATCCAACTTGCAGCTGCAATGCCGCCGAGCATGGCCGAAGCGAAAACTCCCGAAAGGACCAGAGGAACCGTGATGAGCCCCGCTGCTTCAGCAATCTTTTGGAGGTCCATGAAGCGGCACAGCAGGAAGATGACAAGGGCGGTGACGCAGACGTTTGCCGCCGCCCATGCAACGCCGAGCACGGCCCGCCTCCCGCGCGCAGGCATCCTGAGTACGGCCCGTCCCGCCAGGAACAGCACGGCGGCCCCTGCCACGATGGGAGCCAGCTTCAGGGGGGATTGGCGGTAGTACTGATAGGCGAAGGAGAAGTCGCCCTCCTTGAAATCCCGCCATGTGTCGAACACCGCCCACGCCAAGCCGAGGCCCAGGCCGATCCCGATGAGGAGCCGCTTCACGGTGTCCTTACGCATCGGTTGCCCTCCTCGCTGGCCCGGCCCTGCCGGCCCGGTTTCCATAACACGCACCCCAAGATCCGGTAGGCCCCTGGAATATACCGCGCGGGGCACGCCTCGTCAACCCATAAAGTGGCTGGAAACGACAGTTGCCAGTTGCCAGTGGTCAGTGGACGGCAACGAAGAGCGAATAACGATTAACGATTAACGGGTAACGGCGAGTAGGAGCAGGAGTAGGAGCACGAGCAGGAGCAGGGCACGGCACGCAGGCTAGTGGTACCGGGCGAGGTCGTAGAAGCACTCGACGAACTGCCGCAGGTTGTCCTGCACGCGCGGTGTGATCAGCACGTTGATGAAGGAAACGACCAGTCCGCCCCCGGGCGCCACCTCGCGCATCAGCATCTGCAGCTCCGCCACCACGTCCTGCCGCGTGCCATGCGCGTAGACGCTCTGCGTGCTGCAGCATCCCCACAATGTCAGCCGGTCGCCGAACTGCCGCTTGATCTCGGCCGGCGGCATTGCCTCGGGCTGG
>CAZSET010000265.1:0-2685 GCA_964605915.1 uncultured candidatus Brocadiaceae bacterium
CGGAGAGAGACGGATTTGTTACACCCCTCGCGATGGCTGCGAGACTCCCCATGAGGGAGGGCTCGGTCCCGCACTTCGGGTATTCCAGCAAAGGCTCCGCCGTTCGACCTCCATCGGCGGCCAAATCCACATACGGGCCGCTTCAAACAGCTGCGTCGTCAGCCATCACTCCATTCGCCGGACATCCCGTGCGCACTTTCTGCCCTTCTTGTCAGTGCCATAGCGGAAACCCACGCGCAGACCCGGCTGGACCCCAGAATCACAGTCGAAGAGCAGCTCCCTCCTATGGAAGAAGACCTGCTTCCCGCCCGGATCAGGCGATACCGACGCTGCCGTCGTAGCCGAGTCCGTCCATCGCCGTCCGTGTGGGTCCGTGCCGAATGCTGGCCTGACGCCTTGATTTCCCGGGTCGGCGGGGGGACAATCGGCGCGTCCTGGCAAGGAAGGAGTGGGCGATGAAACCGTCCGGACGGTATTTCGAAGTGGTGGTGTTCGCAAGCGACGGCAAGCCGGCGCCCTGGGCGCCGCAGAACCTGATCATGGTGCTGGACATGGACTTCATGCCCACGTTCGAGCACCGGCCGATGATCATCACGAGCGGGTACGGGCTCGTGCGTCTGCCCGCGCCGGACGGCGCGTTCGCCATCTGCATGCCGCTGGCAGTGGACGGCTTCGGGCACGTGTATCTGTACGCGGACAACGAAGGCAAGGGCTACCTGCCGGACGAGGTCGCCGGTCAGCGGCTGAACCTGAGTGTGGAGTTCGCCACGAGCCGGCTGGCCGCCGTCCGCCGGGCCGAAGCCGACTACACCAAGCAAGGCACCGTGCCGTCCGCCGATTACAAGGACCGCATGGCCAGGGCTTCCTCCCTGCTCGCCCAGATGCGCGAGAAGAAGGACGAGCCGGTCGCCGAGGCGCGGCTGGCGATGGCGTCCCTGTGTCAATCGATGCACGCCGGAGAGATGCTCGTGGTGGAGCACGCCCGGGCGCGTATCGCCGCCCGGCCCGTTCGGGAAGACTTCCTGTTCGGCTGCAACGGTTTCCGCTACCCCAAGGGCGAGCCGGAATATGCGCGGCTGTTCCCCGAATTGTTCAACTACGTCACGGCACCGTTCTACCGCCGCGGCACCGAGCCGGAAGAAGGCAAGCGCGACTTCTCCAATGCCGAAGCCATCGCCGAATGGGGCGCGCGGGAAGGGCTATGTGTGAAGGGCCATCCGCTGATCTGGCTGCACGAAGCGGGCACGCCCGACTGGCTCAAGGGCCGCTCGCACGACGAAGTGCTGGCGACGCACCTGGACTACGTGCGGGACGCCGTCGGGCGTTTCAAAGGCCGCATCGACTACTGGGACATCATCAACGAGGCCCATAGCTGGAACAACATCCACTGCTGGCCGTACGAGCAACTGGTGGACATCACGCGCCGCGCAGCGGAACTCACCGGCGAGACCAACCCAGCCGCCACGCGCGTCGTCAACTGCTGCTTCACCTGGAGCGAGTACGTGTCCACCGGATGGGGTTCGGACTACAAGTTCGACACGCCGATGCGCAGCACGCTGCAATACTGCCGGGACGTGCTTGACGCCGGCGTGCCCTTTGAGGCGATCGGCCTGCAGATGTACGAACCGCCCCGGGACATGTTCGAGATCAGCCGGCACATCGACATGTTCTGCCGCCTGGGAAAGAAGGTCCACATCACAGAACTCGGCATCAGTTCCTCGCCCGAGCCCATCGTGCGCAAGGACCGGATCTACGTGCCCAACGAGATGCTGTGGCACGGCCGCCCGTGGTCCGAGACGGAGCAGGCCGACTGGATCGAGGCGTTCTACACCCTCTGCTACTCCAAACCAGAGGTGGAGGCGGTAACCTGGTGGGACTTCGCCGACCCCTGTTTCCTCCCCCACGGCGGCATGCTCACCGAAGACCTGCGGCCCAAGGAGAGCTATCGCCGCCTCAAGGCGTTGCTCGCTTCCTGGCGCGGGGAAACCAACTCCGGTCTGGCAACCTGAAGGGCGTCCAAGGGGATTTGCCGGCGTAGCCCGAACGCAGTCCGGGGCCGGAGCTCGCCTCGTTATCTGCGATATGGTGAGACATCGCAAATAAGTGGCCCCCCGTTGTTTTCGCTCCCACAAACAGAGGGCGTCAAACCATGGCAACGTCCAGTAGGCCACCAGGGCGGCTGATGCGGTGCCGCGAATGCTAGGTGGCTTTTCTGCCTCGATGCGATTTCCGCTCCCCAGAACGACACAGTTAGCGAAAACACAGGATGAACCACCTCAACCTATCCATCCCGGAGCGTTATCGGGATTGCCTTCGCGTCGCCACCTGTTCGTGGAAATGCGACTCCTGGAAAGGCCTGATGTAGCGTTCGGACCTGGACTACGGCCCGAACGATTACCTACCGCACTACGCCCGGTACCTGAGCACCGTGGAGGTCGATCAGTGGTTTTGGAGCCTGTTCCCGCGCGGCGCGAAGCTGCCCGACGAGGACACGGTCAGGGCCTATGCCGAGGGTGTCCCAGACGACTTCCTCTTCACCGTGAAGGCCCCCAACTCGATCATGCTCACCCACTTCTACTCCAGGCAGCCGAAGGCCTATCGGGAATACGCGAACCGCCGTAACAAGCATTTCCTGAGCACGGAACTCCTCAAGCGCTTCCTGGACACGCTATCGCCCATGGAGGG
>CAZSET010000265.1:2785-5292 GCA_964605915.1 uncultured candidatus Brocadiaceae bacterium
CCGATTTCACAGTGATCCGGCTTCATGGGGCTGACAGGGAGGAAATCGAGGCCAGCACGGGGAAGGACTGGTCCCGCATTATCCTGCCTCGGCCGAAGGGCATCCGCGCCGGGGCCGCGATCGCCCGGGCCAATGCGCAGGAAGGCATCCTGACCATCGTGAACGCCAACAACCACTACGAAGGCAGCGCCCCGCTGACCATCGAGCGATTCCTGGATGAGCTTCGGAAGGATGGGTGAGGAAGAGCCGTCCTGTTGACGATGACGGTGGGGCTGTCTCCGGATCCGGCACCACGAGGGAGGAACAAGACAGAAGTGGTTCGTCAAGAATGATCTTAGTCAGGATCGTGCTGGTGGCGCTGTTCGCGACGGGGCTGGTGCGCCCGCTGCTGGTCAGCCCGGAGCTGTCTGGGCTGTGACCTCCGCAGGCTGTGGCGAGAGCGATTCGGCATACTGGTCGAAGAACTCGACGATCCGCGGGAAGAAGTCCTCCAGCGTAAGGTAGCGCTTCCGGTCGTTTTCGTATTCCTCGAGCACCTGCGCCAGCTTCGGCACCCAGGCGAAGCCTAGCGCCCACTGCTGGAGCATCTCGCCGGTCGCCGCCAGGCGGCCTTCGTGCGCAGTGCGGTAGCGCACCACGCAGGCCCGCACCAGGGATTCGTGCATCATCGTCTTCCAGTTGCCGTAGGCCATCTTCCTCATCCCCGCCTCGACGCGCGAGTAGATGGCCTCGCCGGCCTCCTTCAGTTCGCTTGCGTGCGCGTAGACGACCGGGTTGACGAAGGAGTGGCAGAATTCGTGCACGACGGTGGGCAGGACGCCCTTGCTGAACGTCGGCTCGCCGGCCATGTTCAGTTGCCACGCGCCGAGGATGCAGTACAGCTTCTGCCCGCCGGCGCCGCTGAAGCTGGGCCCATAGCTGCCCGGTCCGTTGAGCATACCGATCACCACGTGGAAGGCAGGCTTCTCCTTCACGCCGAAGTACGGGCCGAACCAGTCCAGATGGGCGTGCTGCGCCAACGCCTTCATGCGGCCGGCTGCCCCTTCGTAGAGGGCCTGATGCGATTCGAAGAACTGCTGGAAGCCCGATTGCCGGGCGAAATCCCTCGCCTTCTCCAGGAAGTCGCGCAGTTCATCCGGATGCCACCTGCCGTCCAGCCGTTCGGGCCGGGGGGCGAGGGGGGCAGCCGGCTCGAGCGAGAAACCGTTGGCCAGATGGACGGCCAGGCTCATCGGCGCGTCGTAGGATACGCCGCGCGTGCGCCGCAGGTCCCGGGCGAGCGCGATGACGGGGTGCTCCTTGTGAGCGCCGAAATGCTCGTCAACCTCGCGGTTGTACGAGCGGATGCATCCCTTGCCGTACTCCGGATTTCCGGCCAGGCGGAAGATGACGCTCATCAGTTCCACGCGCGGGTCGACGCTCACGTGGACGGGAACGGCCTCCGGTGGTGCGCCCTCCTCCGCTGCCAGGAGCGGAATCCAGCTCCACCAGCTCAGCAAGGCACACAGGGCGAAGATGGTTCTTGTCATCGAAGCTCCCCGATTCTGCCCGATCGTGCCGAACGCACGCATCGCCATAGTATAGCCGAGGCGAGCTTGACTGCCAGCGGGACGCCCTGGCCATCGGTCAGAAGGTGACGTTTGCTGCCGGCTCGCCTGTCAACGAAGTGCCCCTGCCTCAGCCGGGATGCCGTTTGAACCGAAGTCCCCGACACGGCTCTGTGATCCCATCCTTGCTCGCGTGGAGCAGACTTAGAGTGGACACCTCGGCACCACCGTTTGGCAGTCCTGTAGGTTCACCCGGCGTGCGGGCCATGGTCCGGTCTTCACATGAGGCCCACGAGCCAGATGTGGTACACCTGGCAGACCGAAGACCTAGGATTCTGCGTGACGCCATACGGGAGAACTGCACCAAGTCTGTAGTGGCCGCGTGTTCAGAGCAACGGGCTGCCGGCTGGTTCCGAGGTTCAGTCAACAAGCCTATGTGTCAGGGACGAGCCGCCAGACGCGCTCCAGTGGGAACTCGCGGGCATGGAGGGGTATTTTGGGGGTAGCAGGTCTTCTTGTCGTGCTGGGAAGCGTCTGGGTCCTTCTGACAAGGGGCAGTGCGCCGTCTGCTGAACGGCGGGCAACGACGCCGGTTCTTTGGGGCGCCGAGACGGACAGGACTGTATCGGAGAAAGACGGATTTGTTACACCCCTCGCGATGACAACGGCATCACCCATAGGAGAGAGCCAAGAGCTCCGCGCCGCACCTGGGGCATTCCTGCAGCATCTCCCCCATTGTCCGCGTGAATCAGTCCAGCCTGTCAGCCGGCGGCTCAGTCGTATTGATCTCCAGCCATTCGATCCGGACCGCCTTGCCGGTGCTTCTGTTCGTCCACACTTCCGTATGGTCGCCGCCTTCGTCGTGCGGTGCAAGCGGGAGCAGCTTCCGGTCAGGTGCCGGCCGGGGGAGACGAAGAAGTCCCAGCGGGAGATGGCCAGGCGGATGCTCTCTCGATGCAC
>CAZSET010000266.1:0-5280 GCA_964605915.1 uncultured candidatus Brocadiaceae bacterium
CGCGTACGAAAAGGGCCTGATTCCCTTCATCCCGGCCGATCACCCGGAGGCTTTCGGGGATGAGGATGAGTAAGCGCCGGGGGCTGTGGGCATTCTGATGTCCGCAACGACGGTCCTCAACGAGTGTGCTCCCCTCACGGCCGGTGGAAGGTGCCGTCGGGCAGGCGGCTGACGGTCCAGTCGGGGCTCTTGTCGTCGGCCGGGAACCGGGCCGCCAGCTCCTCGTCGAGATCGATCCCCAGTCCCGGCGACTCGTTCGGATACGCCGTCCCGTTCCTCACCTGCGGCATGCCGGGGAAGATGTCCTGCTCCGCCTGGCAGCGCCCCGCCCATTCCTGGATGCCGAAGTTCGGGCACACCACGTCCAGGTGCACGTTGGCCGCCATGCCGACCGGCGAGACGTCGCCCGGCCCGTGCCACGCCGTCCGCACCCCGAACGCCTCGCACAGCCGAGCCAGCTTCAGCGCCGGCGTGATGCCGCCGATCTGCGAGACGTGCACGCGGATGAAGTCGATCCAGCGCTCGGCCACGGGGCGCGTCCATTCGAGGGGGTTGTTGAACAGCTCGCCCATCGCGATCGGCGTCGCGCACGCCGCCCGGACGTGGGCCAGCCACTCGACGTCCTCGGGCGCGAGCGGGTCCTCCAGAAAGAACAGGCGATGGGGTTCGAGCGCCTTCGCCAGCCAGACCGCGTCGATGGGCGCCAGCCGCTCGTGCACGTCGTAGAGCAGCTCGACTTCGTCGCCGAGTTCGCTGCGCAGATACTCGAAAAGGTCGGGAATGCGGCGCAGCTTCTCGCGCGGATCGAAGTAGGCTCCGGGCGCACCGCCTTCGGGACGGGCGACGTTCTCCTCGTGAGGTCCGGCGTAGCCGCCCATCTGACAGCGGATGTGTTTGTAGCCCTCCTGCATCAGAGCGCTGGCGCGGGCGGCGACTTCGTCCGGCTCGCTGCCGTTGGCATGCATGTAGACCGCCGCGCCTGGGCGACACCTGCCGCCCCAGAGCTGGTAGCACGGCATCCCCGCCTGCTTCCCCTTGATGTCCCACAGCGCCATGTCGATTCCGCTTATGGCGTTGTTGAGCACCGGCCCGTTGCGCCAGTAGCCGTTGGCCATGCCGCTCTGCCAGAGATCCTGGATGTCGCTCGGGTCCTTGCCGATGACGAACGGCCCGACGTGGTGATCGAGCGCCGCCTGCACGGCCAGATGGCGCTGCGTGAACGTCGCGCAGCCGAGGCCGTAGAGGCCGTCCTGATTCGTAGTCACCTTGACGACGATCAGGCGCGAAGCCCCCGGCTGAGTGATGACCGTCCGGACGTCGGTGATCTTCAGGTCGCTCATGGCGCTGCCGCTCGCAGTGGGGTATGTATCCAGCCTATATGAAGATTCCGGGCGGACTGAGTTGCGCGGTCAGCCCGCCGTCCACGTAGAGTATCTGCCCGGTGACGTAGGAGGCCGCCTCGGAGGCCAGGAACGCGACCGCCATGCCCACCTCCCTTGGTTCGCCCAGCCGCCCGAGCGGGATGCCTTTCTCCCTGTCCTTCAGTCTCCTGGCACTGCGCGGGCGCGGCGGATGGGACTTGATCGCCCCCGGCGCGACGGCGTTGACGCGGACGCCGTGCGCGGCCAGCTCGATGGCCATCGCGCGCGTCAGGGCGTCGAGCGCGCCCTTCGAGGCGTCGTAACCGACGAGTCCCCGGTGCGCCCGGACCCCGGCCACGGACGAGATGTGGACGATGCTGCCACCGCCGGCCTCGACCATGTGGCGGGCGACGTGCCGGCTCAGGCCGTAGACGATGCGCACGTTGTCCTCGAAGGACAGGCGGTACAGCTCCTCGGTCAGTTCGAGGAAGGGCGCCGAGCGCAGGTGCGCGGCGTTGTTGACCAGCACGTGGATGCGGCCGAAGCGGCCGATCGCCGCGTCGAAGACCGACTGCGCGCCCTCGGCCGTGGCCAGGTCGGCGGTGACCCACAGGCATTCGACGCCGGCCTCGGCCAGTTGCGCCGCAGTCGCCAGGCCGGCCTCCTCCGACCGCGCGCACAGGACCAGCTTCATGCCCTGCTCGCCGAGCACGTCGGCGATGCCGCGGCCTATGCCGCGGCTGGCGCCCGTGACGATGGCCACCTTGCCGGCCAGGTCGGGGAAGCGCGCGCCGCCCGTTGCCTCCTGCACTTCGCTCATGTGGCGTCCCCGCAGGCGTGAAGTGCCGGGCATTGTATTTGCCCCCATAGCGCGCGTCAACGCGTCGCCACACAGCGGGACACCAAGAACACCAAGAACGACACGACCGGGCTTAACCACTACGACACGACGAACACAACGAACGGCATCAGGCCATGACGTAGTGCTCGTTGTGCCGTTGTGGTTCATCGTTGCAGTTCTCGGTGGTTGCCGCCAGCAGTGGTGGTTTGCAGGGGCCGCGCGGCGCTGCTAGTCTGGGCAGGATCATGGACGCGAACGCGGCGAGGGCCATAGGCCGGCGGCTGGTGCGCTGGTACGGGGAGAACGCCAGGGACCTGCCCTGGCGGCGCAACCCGACGCCCTATCGCGTCTGGGTCAGCGAGGTCATGCTCCAGCAGACCGCCGTCAGCACCGTGATCCCGTACTTCCGGCGGTGGACGAAGAGGTGGCCGGGCGTGCGGGCGCTGGCGCGCGCGACGGAGCGGGAGGTGCTCTCCGCCTGGGAGGGCATGGGCTACTACCGCCGCGCGCTCAACCTGCACAGGGCCGCGCGGAAGATCGCGGGGGAGCACGGCGGCCGCGTGCCTTCATCGCGCGAGGAGCTGCTGGCGCTGCCCGGAGTCGGTCCCTACATCGCCGGGGCCATCCGCAGCCTGGCCTTCGGCGAGGACGAGGTGGCCGTGGACGCGAACGTGGTGCGTGCCTTCATGCGCCTGCTGGCCATCGATGGACGCCCGGGCGAGACGCAGGTCAAACGCGAGGTATGCCGCTCGGCCCAGACTGCGCTGCCGCCCAGGCAGTCGGCGCAATACAATCAGGCACTGATGGACTTCGGCAGCCTGATCTGCCGCCCGCGGCGCCCGCTCTGCGGCGACTGCTTTCTGCGGCGCCGGTGCGAGGCGTTCCGATGCGGGATGCAGTACGACATCCCCCGGCCCGCGCGCAAGTCCCTCAAGCGCATTCGGACGACCATCGCCCTGTTCGTCCGCGACGGCGAAGTCTACGTCCAGCAGCGGCCGCCGGGCGGCCTGTTCGCGCGCATGTGGGAGTTCCCGGGCGGCAAGGTGCGGGACGATGAGGCGCCGCGCGAGGCGCTGGCGCGCGAGTGCCGCGAAGAGCTCGGCGTGGACTGCGAGCCCGGGCGCAAGCTGACCGAGCTGACGCATTACTACACCGTCTTCCGCGTGCGGCTCCACGCCTTCCTGTGCCCGCCGCCGGACGGCCTGCCGACGAACCGGACGCATCGCTGGGTGCGACTGGACGAGCTGGACGCATACCCCATGCCCTCGGCCAACCGCCAGGTGGTGGAGGTGCTCCGCGGGGCGATCGGCGGAGCTGGCTAACAGAGGTGGGTATCGTGGCTATTGACCCCGGTCAAAGTAATAATGTCATTCTTAGTTCGCCGTAAGGCGAATGAAGAATCTCGCCCGCAGCGACGTCGACGCCGCCAGCGGCGAGATTCCTCGTCGCCGGCTTCGCCGCTCCTCGGAATGACCGCGCTCGGTTGGCCGCAACATTACTTACGCTGCCCTCAATAAGCGGGATTGTCGGCGCGGGCCCATTCCGCCTGCGCCTGCTCGTAGAGGTCGGCGCCGTAGGCGTCGTTGACAACGATGACGGGCAGGTCCTCGACGACGAGCCGGCGCACGGCCTCCGGTCCGAGTTCCGGATAGGCGATGACCTCCGCCTGCCTGATGCAGCGCCCCAGAAGCGCCCCCGCGCCCCCGACGGCGGCCAGATAGAGCGCCCGGCATTCCACGATCGCCCGGCGGACCTCGTCGGAACGCGGGCCCTTGCCGATGGTGGCCTTGATCCCCGCCTTGTAGAGGGCCGGCGCGAAGGCGTCCATGCGGCAGCTCGTGGTGGGACCCGCCGCGCCGATGACTTTGCCCGGCGGAGCCGGCGACGGCCCCATGTAGTAAATGACCTGGCCGGCGGGGTCGAACGGCAGGGCGTCGCCGCGCTCGAGGGCGGCCGCCATTCGCTTGTGCGCGGAGTCGCGCGCGGAGTAGACCACGCCGCTGAGCAGCACGCGATCCCCGCAGCGCACAAACAACACGTCCTCTGCGCTCAGCGGGGTCGTGAGCGCGCGGCGTTCTCCTTGTTCGGCCGCCATTGTTCTCCCCTTTGCAGGGCGGGACGGGCGACAGCCCCATTATGCGGCCGTGCCGCGCGAAGTCAAGGACTGTGGCTCGTCCGCGTCGCCGGTTGATTCGCGCCAACCGTGTGCTATGATCCTGCCACTGGCATTAAGCCAAGGAGACCGAAGCCATGAAGACGCAGGCCATCATCTTCTCCGGGCCGGGGGCGGTTACGTTCGGCGACGTCGAGGTGGCAGACCCCGAGCCGGGCGACGCCGTCGTGCGCACCGTCGCGACCGTCGTGAGCACCGGCACCGACACGCGCGTGCTGCGCGGCGGTCCGGAAGCCAAAGGCTACCCCCTCGTTCCGGGCTACAGCTCGGTGGGGATCGTCGAGGAAGTCGTGGGAGACACGGGAGACGTGAGCGAAGGCGACCTGGTCTTCGCCGGCTCGCCGAAGAAACTCGTCGGCATCGGTCAGGTATGGGGCGCGCAGGTGGGACACTGCGTCAGGCCGGCCTCGACGCTGGTGCGGCTGGACGATCGGCGGTCGCCTGCGGAGTACGGCTTCGCGAAGGTGGCGGCCATCGCCATGCACGGCGTGCGGCGGAGCGCGTCGCTGCCCGGCGACCCCGTGGTCGTCATCGGGCAGGGCCTGATCGGCCAGCTCCACGCCCGCATCCAGGCCGCCCTGGGGCGCCTGGTGGTCGCGGCCGACCTGCTGCCCTGGCGGCTGGAGCGGTCGGCCGCAGGCGGGGCGGTGCGGACCGTCAACGCCGGCGAGGAGGACGTCGTCTCGGTGGTGAAGGGCATGTGGCCGGACGGGGTGCCCGTGGCCGTCGAGGCCAGCGCGCGCCAGGAGGGCATCGACGTCTGCGTCGAGCTGCTGCATCAACGCCCGTGGCACGTCGAGGAGCGACTCAGCGTGCTGCTCCTTCAGGGCACCTACACCGAGCTGATCCGAATCGACGCGATGGTGCTTTTCATGAACGAGTACGTGCTTCTCAACAGCCGGGAC
>CAZSET010000267.1:0-5267 GCA_964605915.1 uncultured candidatus Brocadiaceae bacterium
GCTCACACGCTGAGTCCCTGGAGATGTGAAATTACACAGCTTTCTGGACTTGACTGGGGCGGTAAGGTCTGAGTGTACCTGAACGGCGAGTCCCGTCAAGCCACAGCACTTCGGCTGAAGCCCATCCTTGCGGTTGTAGTGTACCTGAACGGCGAGTCCCGTCAAGCCACAGCGCGGATTACGCCCTCCACGCTGGCCGAACGAGTGTACCTGAACGGCGAGTCCCGTCAAGCCACAGCTCGTAGAGTACTTTGTGTGTGCCGTGTCCGAGTGTACCTGAACGGCGAGTCCCGTCAAGCCACAGCGAGCTGATGACGGCGCTCTGCTCGGTCGCAGTGTACCTGAACGGCGAGTCCCGTCAAGCCACAGCGAGATGGAGAGCGGGCGCTGCGCTCAGCCTGGTTATTTCCGGGCAACCAGCTCCGCCCGAAGCTTGCCCCCCAGGATCGGGCTCTCGATCTTGAGCGGCACCCGCCCCTGCTCCGAAAGCCACAGGCGGACTTCGCGATAGTCGCCCTCTCCCTGCTCGGAGCCTTCCCCTTCGTCCTGCAGTTTGTGCAGGTAGAGCTCGACTTCGATCGCGTCGAACGCCCCGGCCTTCACCTCGACCGGCCCCGTGCCCACGGCCGTGAAAGTCGCCTCGTACCGGTCGTCCCCTTTGAGCACCGTCAGCTTGCGCGGGCTTCCGGGCGGCATCTTCGAGATTCTCAAGAACAGGAACGCCGCCGGGACGTCGAGCCCCAGATCGAACCGCACCTCCTTGCGTTCGGTTTCGCCGGTGTCCGAGTCCCATTTCGTCACGGTGGCGATCCCCGTCTTGTGGTCGAGCGTGGTGGACACCGTCTTTTCGCGATCGCCTTTCCGCGTGGTCGAGTCGGACGTGTGCGGCACCAACGTGGCAGGATTCATCACGCTCCGACCGCTCGCGCTGAAGCGCCATATACTGTCCACCGTGGGAACGGGCTGGACCTCGTACTCGAGCACCAGAGGCGGCCGGTCCGCTCCCTGGTCACCGGGAGGCACCACGGACCGCAGCGACCCGACCTGCACTCCGTTGACGTCAATGCGGTACTGGAGCTCCTCGCCCTGCACGAAAAGCCGGCGCTGCAGCTCGGTTAGCAGGACGGGCATCTTAGCGCCGGCCTCCGCGCCCGGCGGCGCGGCGGGAGGGCGCAGCAGGACGGCTCCCGCACCGACAATGGCGGCCACCAATCCCGCTGCAAACGCCATCTTCTGCCTTACGGCCATCGATTGCTCCCTTCTCAAGGCTGCGCAAGGGCCGGGCACGTGCCTGCCAGGCTTCCGGCTGCGCATTATAGGCTGCCGGGATGCGCGTTATCAACGGATGTCTCGTAGGGCGGCGAGCCGAGGCCCCGCATGGGGCCTTCTCCGGCCCTTCCATCCGCGCGGCCGCGGCACGGCAGATTGAACTTGCGGCGGCCATGCAGTAACATTGGCGCTTACCCGTCCAGCTGGGCCCGCATGCCGCGGAGGCAGGATGCAACCGGATACGAAGTGTCGGCTTGGCGTTGGAGAACGGCTGCCGCTTATGTGTGTGGTCCTGGTGGGCTTTGCACTGACAGCAGGATGCCGGACGGTCCCTCCGCCCCCCGCACCCGAGCCGGCGGGGGCCGGAGAAGTGCCGCAGGAAGTGGCGCTTCACGCCCAGATGCAGGGGCGCCTGGGCGAGCCCGAGGCGAGCGTCCGGGAGCGGGCGGCCCTCGTGCTGCTCTCGCTGGACTACGAGCCGGCGCTCGAAGCCGTGCTGGAGCGGATGCGGCGCGCGGAGGATCCGGCCGTCCGCGTCAGCATGATCCGGGCGGCGGCCTTCTGCGTCGACCACCGATGCTTCGACGCCATCCTGTCCAGGATTGAGGACCCCGATCCCGAAGTGCGCCAGGAGGCGGCGGTCGCACTGGCCAGGTTCACGCTGCCGGAGGAGACGCAGGCCCTGACGGAGTTGGTCGCCGGCGAGGAGACGACGAGCCAGCAGCGGGAGCTCTTGCTCGGGGCGCTCGGGGAGGGACTGGCCATCGGCGCCGTGCCTGCAATGCTGGCGGGGCTGAACAGCGAGGACGAACGAACGCGCGTGGCGGCGTGGCAGGCGCTGCGCAAGATCTCGCGCCGCCAGTTGCCCCTGGACACCGAGCAGTGGCGGGAATGGTGGAACACGAACTCGCACAGGACACGAGAGGATGTGCTGGAGGAGCATCGGCGTTCGCTCTCAAGGGAACTGAGCGCCCAGTCCCGCCAGCTCGACGATTTGCAGGCGCAGCACGACGAACTGATCAAGCTCGTCAGGGCGGCCAGGGACGAGACGCCCAAGCTCCTGATCGAATCGCTAGCCAGCGCGCACGGCGTCGTCAGGGAGTACGGCTCGTTTCGGCTGGCGGCGCTGCCGAGGGAAAGGCTCAACGGCCTGAAGATCAGCGAGGAGGAGCTTGCCCTGCTCCGCCAGGCTCTCGAGGATCCGTCCGTCGAGGTCCGGCGCAATGTCATCGCCTTCGTGGTGAACCTGCAGGGCGGCGTCAGGGACGAACTGGTCCGGAGGGCGTTAAGGGACGCGGATCCACAGGTCCTGAGGACCGCGATTGGCGTGGTGGAAGCCACGGCCGGAGAGGGAGCCGTCAGCCGTGTGGCGGAGCTGCTGGCCGGTTCCGACAGCGCCGAGGTGCGGGAAGCGGCCGCCAATGCGCTCGGGAAGGTCGGCTCGGCCAGCTCGATTCCCGCCCTTTCGGCGGCCCTGGAGGACGCTGCGGAAAACGTGCGCTGGTTTGCCGTGGAGGGGCTGCGCAAGCTTGGCGCCACGCAGGCGGCGCCGCGTATTGCCGAGCGCCTACAGAAAGACCCCAGCGCCCGCGTGCGGGAGATTGCCGCCAGCGCCCTGGGTGAGCTCGGACAGCCGGCCAGCGTCTTGGCCCTGCGCGCAGCCCTGGACGACGAGAATGAACGGGTGCGGCAGAAGGCCACCGCGGCTCTGCTGGCACTCGCCAAGGACAGCTACGAGCGGATGGACCTCATTGCGGATGCCTTCGAGCAGCGTGAACTGCTCGCGCCGGCCAGGCAGGTCCTGGAGCGCATGATTGAGCGGTTCAAGGACGAGGAAGAAACAAAGGGGCGGGTGGTCGAGGCGTACCGGAAACTAGCTGACGTGCTGGAAAGGCAGACCGACTTCGCTGAGGCGGCAGACACCTATGAAGCCCTGGACGAGCTGATGGGCGGCTCGGCGGAGGTCAAAGCAGAGCTGGTGGCATGCTGGTTGCGCTCCGGGCAGCCCGAGCACATAGTGCCGGCAGCGCAGCAATGGCTGGCTGTCGCCGGGAATGAGGAGAGGGCCGCCGTGATCGAGCTGGCCCTTGACGGCGTCGAGGTCCTGCTGGAAGCCGGCCAGGGCGGGCTTGCGGGCCAGCTTCTCGATTCGGTGGAGGAGTCCGCCGGAGAGGAGCCCGAGGAGCCTCTGGCCGCCCGTATTGCGGATCTTCGCGCCCGCATCGTCGGCCAAGACTGATTGCCGTTAGAACTCGCGCGATTCACAAACCACCGGGAAAACACAATGACCGCCAGGAGTCGTCCACGCCCGCCCACCAGCCGCAAGTTCATCATCGGGAGCGACCACGCCGGGTATGACCTGAAAGAGAAAGTGAAGGAATACCTCACCGAGAAAGGGAACGAGGTCGAGGATTACGTCGAGGAGTTCCAGGAGGCGATTGACTTCGGACCCGTTGCCGAGCACGTCGCCAGGGCCGTCGCCCAACGGGAGGGAACTTACGGGATACTGATGTGCGGCACCGGTCTGGCTATGAGCATTACGGCCAACAAGGTGCGGGGCGTGCGGGCCGCACTCCTCTATGACGAGCAGTCGGCCGAGTACGCCCGCCGCCATAACGATGCGAACGTGCTCGTGTTCGGCGGCAGGACGATGGAGTTCGAGGACGTGCGCGAGCGCCTCGACGCCTTCTTCGGCGCCGATTTCGAGGGCGGCAAGTACGCGCGTCGCAACGAGTACATATCCCTCATGGAAGCCCAGCGCAACGAAGAGACGCCCCCGTCCGCAGGGAGCCGGAAGCCGTCGGAGAACGCCTGAACTACGCTGCCGAGCGCCGTGCGTGCCTCGGCCGAAGGGGCGCCCTGTGCTGCACCCCCAAGGCAGGGGCACTCATCGGGTATAATCCGGCCCCTGCGGAAGCGAGCGGCCCGGGCTCTCGCACGGACCAGGGAAGGATGCCGAGGAAACAGAACCGCACACGTGCCGGGAAGCGAACGAGGCCGCTCTGGGGTCAGATGCTGGTCTGGCTGCTGGTCGGCCTGGCCGGATGTAGCACGGGTGCGCCCCGACCAGAACCGTCGCCCGTCGCAGGGCCCGTCGAAAAGGTTGCCCCGCTGGGCTATCTCCTCTACGAAGCGCAGCGTGGCGATACGCTGTACGGGCTGGGGCAGAGGTTCGGCGTGCCGTGGCAGGAGATTGCGGCCGCCAACGACATAAGGGACGTGACCGACCTGAAAGTGGGCAAGGTGCTGCTGGTGCCACGCGTGGCGGGAGTGGAGCCATCCGCCCTTTCCTCGTCCGAGCCGACTACCCGTCCCGAGGCGTCTCGGCGACATGTCTCGGCGGCGGACCTGCATAGGGGCAGTCCGTCGGCGCGCTTCTGGTGGCCGACGGCGGGGACGCTGCTGCGGCGCTACGGCGATGAGGTCCGCGGCCTGGCCGAACCCGGCATAGCCCTGGCCGCGCCGGCCGGCACGGAGGTGTGCGCAGTGGCGGGCGGCACCGTGATAACGTGCCTGCAAGCGGACTCCTCGGCGCCGTCCGCGTGGGGAAACGTCGTGGCCGTTGCCCATTCGGGCAACATGGTGAGTTGGTACGCCCACCTGGACAGGATTCTCACGTCGAAAGGCCGCCGCGTGGCGCGCGGCGAGGTTATAGGCACGGTCGGTTCCTCCGGTGCCGCGGATCGCGCCGTGCTGGCGTTCCGTCTCTTCCGCAACGAACGCCCGGTGGACCCCCTTGACTACCTGCCGTAGAGGCACATTGGCAAACGACCAGGCAGATTTGTGAAGACGGCGCGGAACCGGATAAGATAAGGTGCAAGGCCGGGCACAGGAAACGCATCTGCTAAGACGTGGCTAGGAACGGCATGGCTCTTCCCACATCCGACCAGCAGACCATCCTGGTGGTGACGGACACGCCGGAAGATCTTGAGGTGCTGCAAGGGCAACTCGGCGGGCAGGGCTACCGGCTCGTCCAGACGTGGGGCACCGAGAAGGCC
>CAZSET010000268.1:0-5228 GCA_964605915.1 uncultured candidatus Brocadiaceae bacterium
TGTGGTAGTGACCATAGCACACACGTGGCCAGCGCTTGCGCCAGAGTGCCCTCTTCTCGGGGTCGCGGGCGGTCACAAACGGCGGGTTGCCGACGACGATGTCGAAGCCTGGTTCCTCCCGACCGAAGATAGCGGGGAAGTCGAGCCGCCACGCGAAGTTCGTCGGGCTGTCGAAGTCCGCCCCCTCCAGCCGTCTCAGACTGGGGTAGAAGTCCGGCGCGTCGGGGTTGTCCCGCAACCGAGACGCTTCTTCGAGGTCGTCCTGCACTTTGCGAAGGCCTTTCTGCAGCCCCGCTATCTCCTCAGCCCGCCGTCGAAGCTTGGCGGGGCCTGATTCGTCCCTATCAGGCTTCCACAGCGGCCTCTGGCGACGTTCCAGTCTGTCAAGCTCGGTCTTCAGCAACTGCCTGGCGAGCCGCAGCTTGCAGTGTAAGACGGTGATCCGCAGTCTCTTCTTCGTATCGGACCGCCTGGCATGGTGCAGTTTGGCCCCGAGCTGCTTGATCTCGTTAACGGCCTGACGGTGTTGCGTGACCACGCCGGGCTCAATGTACAACGCCACGCCGCAGATGTGGTCGTGGAGGCTGTCGCCGCGATGGAAGTTCATCTCCAGGTTGGGGAGCTGGGATATGTCCTGAATCGCTTTCTGGAAGGCGCTTGGATGCGCCTCCAACGGGTCAACGTGCAGGTCGTAGTCCACGACAAGGGTCAGCCACAGGCGCAGGCGGCAGATCTCGATGGCCTGCTGCTGGATGTCGACGCCGTAGAGGCAGTTCTCGACGATGTCCTCCTTGGTCTCGTGAATCCACTCGGTGCCGCGCCGACGGACGGGGTCAACGAAGCCGCCGGCCGCGGCCTCGGCGATGCGGCGGAGGTTGACCAGCTCGTGCATCAAGCCAACGGGGAAGGCGCCGGACCCCACGGCCGGGTCGCAGCACTTCAGGTCCTTGAGTGTCTCGGCCAGGGCCACGCCCTCCTCCGGGGGGAGCAGGTGCCGGAGCTTCTCCATCTCCTCCGCGCCGAGGCCATCGGTCGGCTCGACGTCCATGATTCCCTTGAGCCGCTCGCCCCAGTCCTTCCCTCCCAGGTGGTTCATGAGGTACTGGCGGAGGGCCTCGCGGCAGATGAAGTGGACCACGATGCGGGGGGTGTAGTAGGAGCCGGTGGCCTTGCGCTTGTCGGGCGCGGTGGCCGTGGGGTCGGCCGCCTCTGCGTGGAGCACGATGGACTCGAAGACCTTGCCCAGCATCTCGGGATCGACGGCCACGTCCTGGTCCAGCGGGGTGTCCTCCGTGACGGTGAAGTTGAACGCCTCCAGCAGTTCATCGAAGATGCGCGCGAAGGTGGCGTTGGTGATCCGCAAGGGCGGGCTCTCCTCCACGCGCGCAGGCGCGGGGGAGAACTCATCCTCGTCGAACAGACCGCCGTTGAGGAAGGGAACGCCGGGCAGCCTGTCGGCCACGCTGTGCGGCGTAGCGAGGGTGTAGAACAGGCGCTCGAGGAACTCGCCGTAGTAGGTGAACTCCCGGGGCCGGTCGCGGTAAGGCCGGAAGGCGTCGGGCAGGTAGTCCCTTTTCTGGTTGAGCCAGCCGCGGTTCTGGAGGAAGTAGAGGAAGATGAGGCGTTAAAGCAGAAGCTGCGCGCGGCTGTAGGCCCCGGCCGAGTCGAGGCCCTGGTGCTTCTGAAGATCGGCCTGCGCGGCCTCCAGCACCCTGTCGAAGCGCCTGAAGAACTCCCGCGTGAGGGGCTCCTTGTCGAACGCCTTCGCCCAGTCCTTCTGCCACGCCTGCGCGTCCTGGCCGTCGTCCTCGGGCCAGTTCAGGCCCGGCAGGTTGTACTCGCAGAGCGTGCGCACGTAGGGGTCATTCTGCTCCCAGCCGAAGGTGGCGAGTCGGGCGCGTTCTCCGCGTCTGCCGCGGAAGTGGCCGAAGGTGAACCGCGTGTAGTTGTCAGAGGCGCAGATGAAGAGCAGGTTCTCGTGCTGCCAGGACGGCAGGTTGGGGTCGCGGCCGCGCTTCTTGGGCACCAGGCCGCGCAGGACCTGGCGGAGGGCGGTGCGGTAGACGTGTCCGTCGGTGAACTCGACGAGGAAGATGCCCCAAGGCTGGCTGGGGGTGGGGTAGCGGATCTGCCTTACGCCGCCGTGAGCGAGACGGTCGGCCGCGCTCTCGGAGAGGCGAAGTTCCGGAGCCGTCCACTCGAACGTGTCGGCGTCGTCCGCGATCGCCGACGGCTCGACCGGCCAATCCAGTTCGTCCCGGAGGAGTCGGAAGAGGGACTCCAGGTCGCTGACCTGCCGTACGGCCTGCTCCAGGGACACGGGCGATGACACCTCCTAGCTGAGTTCCATCCAGGCTTTGAGGGTCGGCTTGACGCCGGCGGGCGCCTGGACGTGCTTCAGGTATGTGTTGACGATGTGCCTATCGAGCTTCTTGCGGATCTCAACGAGGGTCTCCTGCTCGATGACGCAGCGGCGTGGTGTCTCGGGCTCGCAACGGATGAAGCTCGCGATCTCTGCGGGGTCTTCGAGGATGGCCTGGCTGGCGAGATCGTAAAGGTACCATTGGGTCTGCCCCGCCTCTTCGGTCCAGAGGGGATGGCCTTCGGCGTCCTTCGCCTCCTGGTCAAGGCCGGGCAGGCGATAGCAGAAGAAGACGGCCCGGGCGCCCTCGGACGGGTGGTGCTTGCCGCTGAAGACGCGGCCTGGCAGAGCGTCAAGCGTCGCTTCCAGGTCCGGGCAGTCCTGGAGCAGCTTCTGGAGCTCCAGGTGCATCTCCTCGATGGGCGTGGTGGTGCCCTCGTATGCCTGGTTGAAGTTGCGCAACGCCTCGTAGTCGTCGTCGGGCCGGAGCAGCTTCCTGCCCTCAATGCCGAACGTCTTCGAGATACGAAGCGTCTTGTGCGATACCCGGCGGTAGAGGCGCAGTAGGTCTTCCAGCTCGTCGGGCGGCAGGAAGTTCCAGTATGCCACGGTGCCGCGCAGATCTTCCTGCTCCGGATGATCGGCGATAATCCGCGCCTCGACTTCCGTGTCCAGCCGGCGGTCCACGCGGCCGATGCGCTGCATGAGGCGAACGGGATTCCAGTGCAGGTCATAGTTGATGAGCCGCGTGCAGTCCTGGAGGTTCAGACCTTCCGCAAGCACGTCGGTGGAAACGAGGGCGCGGATTTCCTCCTGGTTTTCGTCGGCCAGCTCGACGCTCGACGAGCCGTTGTAGTAGGGCGAGAAGCGCCGGATGATGTCGCTGCGCAGGCCCGGCTTTGTGTCGCCGTCAATCTGGTGGACTCCCTCGATGCCGGCCGCTTTGAGTTGGCGTCTGAGGTAGCGGGCGGTGTCGGCGAACTCGGTGAAGACCAGGACCTTCTCGCGCTTGAGCACGGGGTCCGAGGTGAGGAGCTTGACCAGTGCCTTTAGCTTGTCGTCGTGTCGCGGGTCGAACTTCCGCAGCTCGTCCAGAAACGCAGCGATTGCATCAAGGTCCAGGAAGATGTCCGACAGGACCTCGCCGACGTCATACTCATCTCGCGAAAGCTCCTTGACGTCCTCGAGCATCTCGGGGGTGATCAAGTCCTCCTCGGCTTCCTCCTCGCCGTCGCCCCAGAGTTCGATCTGGCGGTGATGAACGTAGTCAATCAAAGCGGCATTCTGGAGCTTCCACGTTTCCAGGCGGCGCCTTTCACTCTCGGTTTCGCTGTGTTTCGTCGCCCAGGCGAGCAGCTTCATCAAGAGGCGGTCGCACGAGGTCTCGAAGGCGTGTGCCGAACTCTCGAAACGCTTGAGGAACTGTGTGCGGATGAGCCCGACTACCTGCTTCTGCCGGTTCTCGGTGATTGGATCAACGGACGTGTCGGGACCCGTGTAGTATGCCAGGGGGTAGTAGATGCTGAGTGCGAAGAGCGGTCTCTCGCGTTTGAACGCCTCGTCCATCATGTTCAGGAGGCGGCCGTAGGTCCTTTTGACCGAGTACTCGGCGACCTTGGGTGGCTCACGGGTGGGGAAACTCGTCAGGGGCTCGCCTTGCTGTACCTGGCTCCTCTTCACGTAGCTCCGACTGCGCTGCTCGACGAGCGCCCTGAAGAAACGGTCGCCGGACAAGACCTCCTCGGCCTCGGCGAGGTTCGTTTCTGCGGTGAGGGCATCCTCTTCCCGAAGCTCGGTCGCCTCCCGCAGTTCGCGTTTCATGGTGACGAAGTGGCCGAGTAGGGAGTTGATGCCGAGCGTCCTGCGGAAGTAGCCGTCGTCCCTCTGCGCGAACAGCTCCGCCATGTGGCGGAAGTCGTCGAGCGTATTGTTGATCGGCGTTGCCGTCAGGAAGTAGACCTCCTTCGGCTCCTTGCCGTCCGGGCCTCCTATGAGGTCGAACAGCTGCCAGTAACGGGAGGGGCCACGTTTCTCAGTGCCCCGCGTGCCGGGGTTGCGGAAGTGGTGGGCCTCGTCAACAACGATGACGTCAGCCAGCTCCGTGATCCTCTCCATCCTCTGCAGGTAGTCGCCACCCCGGCCGAGGTCGGTGTGGTTGTAGATGGCCAGATTGCTGTAATCGCCTCCGGCTATGCCGCCTACGTAGGGCATGCGGCGGCGGATCTCGCGCTCCCAGACGTCCACCCGTGCGGACTTTGGGACAAAGAGGGCGACGCGCTTGCGGTCGTACATGACGAGGCGCTCGATGAGCATCAAGCCGACGTAAGTCTTGCCCAATCCCACGCCATCGCATAGGAAAGCCGCGCGGAAGCGGCGGGCGATTTGGAGCAGGTCGTGGTAGCCGTCGCGCTGATACTGGTCGAGGATCGGGTAGACGTGCGAGCCGCCGTTCTCGGGGCCGCGCTGCTCCCACTCGCGTCCCGTCATGGCGTGGCCGCGGAAGAGCTCCTGGAGGGACTTCGCGTAGACTTCGAAGGGCGTGTACTCGCGGACGTGGCGCTCAATGACCCGAAGCACCTGCGGGGTCACGTCTTCGGCTTCCTGCCAATGCTTCTCATACCACTCCTGGAGCGTGTCCACCTCGGTGCGGACCTGTATGTTGAGTTCCACGTTCTCGGTGATGCCGGGCAAGGTCAGGTTGCTCGACCCTACCAGGGCGACGGACCCGACGACGGCGTGCTTGCCGTGGGTGATGTAGGCTTTGGCGTGGAACTTCTCCTTCGTGTAGACGCGGCACTCGATCTGGCCCTTGCGCAGGGCTTCCACGATTGCCGGGACGCCGGCCTGAAAGTCGTTGGACTCCTTC
>CAZSET010000269.1:0-5216 GCA_964605915.1 uncultured candidatus Brocadiaceae bacterium
GTTATGCTTTCGGCCCTTCCCATGGCCGAGCTCAACATCCGCCTGCTGATCGACCCGGAGACGGGCAAGAAGAACCTGATCATCGAGTACGAGTCCGACTCGGACATGCTCCCGATCGAGCACGAAGAAGAGCATCGTCGGCTGATCAACCAACTCATCGAGGGCGGCGTGATCAAGACCGAAGAGCTGGGCAAGGTCGTCATCCAGCGCGAGCGCGTGGCTCGGGTCCCAACCGAATAGGTCGAGGACGAGCAGGACGGTCACCTTCCCGGCGCCGGCCTCACGAAGGGCCTGGACGGCCTTCAGAGCCGCTCCGGCCGTCGTCGCCACGTCTTCGAGCAGCACGACGTGCTCGCCGGGCTTCATCTCGCCCTCGATGCGTTCGTTGGTGCCGTAGCCCTTGCTCTCCTTGCGAACGATAACGAAGGAGACGCCGGTCTCCAGAGCCACGGCGGTGGCCAGAGGCACGCCGCCCAGCTCCGCACCTGCCAGCCTCCCCACGTCCTTCGGGAGCATGCGGGCCAGCTCGGCGGCGACGTCGCGCAGCAGATCGGGACAGGTCTCGAACCTGTACTTGTCGAAGTAGTAGTAGCTCTTGCGGCCGCTGCGAAGCGTGAACTCCCCCTCCAGGAGGGCCACCTCTTTGAGCCGCCGGCCGAGCTCCCCTCTGTCCATGCGCGACGTATCCCCCGTGAGGTACCCGTGGAAAAGTGTCACCGAACGGCGTACGGGATTATAGCCGGTCGGGGTAAAAGTGACAACCTGCGGGGCATGCCCCTTCGTCGTCGTCCTCGTCCTCGTTCTCGGCCTATGTACGACGAGCAGGAGTAGGAGCAGGAGTAAGAGCAAGAATAAGAGGACGAAGGCAGCCGGTGCCAGTCACGAGCGCACCTTGACGCGCTTACCCTTCCGGGAGCTTTCCATGGCGGCGAAGACCATCGCCAGGGACTTGATGTTGTCGTGGCACTCGGTCTGCGGCGTCTTGCCGTCGCGCAAGAAGCGCAGCATCTCGCGCAGCGCGCCGTGCATGCCGCCGTACTTCAGCCGCGGCTTCAGAATCTTCAGGTCTTTGAGCGGCCGGTGGAAGCCGCTCCTGCCGGCCACGACCTGACCGCGGGGCGGCTGGTCCTGCTCCAGCAGCAGCGTTCCCTTCTCGCCGACGAAGCGCCAATCGCCGTTCCAGCTCGTAGGGCAGCCCTCGGCGCACCAGCTCCCGCGGTACGTGAACACCACGCCGTCAGTCATGTCGAAGATGCAGCTTGCCGCGGCGTCGCCCCTGTACCAGGAGCCCTTCGGGTTGAACTCGTGCGCATAGACGTCTACCGGGTCGGTGCCCGTCATGCAGCGGGCCAGGTCGAATTGGTGGATGGCCATGTCCAGGATGAGGGGGCTCGCCATCTCGTCGCGGAAGCCGCCGAAGTGCGCGCCGATGTAGAAGTCGCAGTTGACCGTAGTCAGCGCGCCAACCTTGCCCCCCCCGACCATGCGGCCGACTACCTCGTGCCAGCGATGCCAGCGCCGCGACTGGCTGACCATGTAGAGCCTGCCCGTTTCCTCAGACGCGCGCACCATCCGGCGGGTCTCGGCCATACTGGTCGCCATCGGCTTCTCGCCGATCACGTGGCACCCGGCCCGCAGCGCGGTGCAGGTGACCGAGCAGTGCGCCTCGGGCGTGGTCAGGTCGACCACGAAGTCAGGCTGGTGCTCGGCGAGGGCGGCCCTCAGGTCCGTCGACGCCTCGGCCTCCAGGTCGAACTCCTCGATCCGCCTCTTGGCTGCCTCGATGTTCAGGTCCACGACGGCGGGTATGCGGACCTTCTCGTGGGCCAGCGCCGGAAACCAGGCCCCCGAGATGCCGCCCGCCCCCACAACCACGGCGCGTTCGCGTGCCATTGTGGCCATCTCCTCCTGCTGTCGCAATGCCCTCGTTCGGCGGTTCAGGCCGCTTCGGCGGCCAGTCGGGATGCGATGTCGGTCCATCGCACGATGCGCTCCGGCTCGCCCTGGAAGGTGTGCGTATCCTTCATCACGATCTCCAGGCAGCAGCCGTCGGCGATCTCGATCGTTTCTCGGATACTCTTCTCGACGGCATCGTAATCCGGGCCGGCGCCGCAGATCATCGCCGGATTCGGCTTCCACGAATAGACGTATCGATCACCCAGCTTATCGGCCGCCAGCCTGCGGTCACACCATGGCGAGACGGAGACGCGGCGCAGCCCGGGAATGTGCTTGATGATGAGGTCGAACTTGTGGTCGAGCGGCTCGCAGCAGCCGTAGCAGACCAGGCCGAACCGGTTCAGCACAGGCAGTTGGTACTGGAGTGCGAACTCGTAGAACTGGTCGGGGCCGACGCCGACGAACTCCTGGCTCTCGCCCAGCACCCACGTGTCCTTCGTGCGCACGTGTCCGTCGAAGCCCCCGGCGGGCAACTCGTCGGTTGCGCCCACGCCGCCCGATCCGACGTAGTCGTCCGGCCCGTTGTTCAGCGACAGCACGCCCTCCCGCTCATACGTTTCGAGCTCGTGCAAGGTGGCGTCCCGCAGAAAGGCCATGAGCCGGTGCAGCAGGTCGGGGTTCTCGTACATGTCCAGCATCACCTGCTGCAATCCGCGCAGATTAATGAGCGTCCATGTCATGCCGCAGGTCCACCATAGCGGCCCGTGCGCTCGTACGCGCAGAATGTCTCCCAGGACCTCCCGAGCCGCCTCGACGTGTCGGGCGGTGGCCTCGTGGTCGACCGTGATGCTGCGGAAGTGGAGCTTCTCAAAATCCTGCGGTGCCTTCACGGGAGCGTCCCACGTGTACGCGCCGAGGGCCTCTGTGCGGATGAGTGTTTCCTTCAGCCCGTAGTCGCCGAGGCCGACGGCCGGGCGGACGTTGAACCAGTCGGTGACCGGCCAGTCATCGTGAAGGTGCTGGTGACGATAGATCGTCCTGCGCAGAGCCATCTCCCAGCTTCGGGCAAGCGCGTCCTCACACTCGACGTCGGCCTCCGTCAGCAGATCGCGCCAGCCCCCCTCAGGGAAGGCCAGCACCATGGGACGGTGCGGATGAAGGGCGTTGAAATCCTTCCACAGGCGGGCGCGCTCGGCCTGAACGGGGAGCGATGCGATCTCCCTGACCCGCTTGGCCAGCTCGCGCAGTGTGTCTCGGTCCTTGGCCTTCATGGGCTGGCTTCCTTCCTGGCCAAGTGCACTGTGCGAACGCG
The DNA here is from genome assembly GCA_964605915.1 of uncultured candidatus Brocadiaceae bacterium. Classification (GTDB taxonomy): domain Bacteria; phylum Planctomycetota; class Brocadiia; order SM23-32; family SM23-32; genus DAOVRD01. The sequence continues at coordinate 3,209 of CAZSET010000269.1, forward strand.
CATCTTAAGCATTGAGGACCTCCGCGGTTCCCTGCAGCTCTCCATCGTGCTCGATCTCAGATCGAGCCGGGCACGGGTACGCAGTGCACGGCCTATTACTTCCCGGACGGGATGAGGCGGTAGAGCCCGGCCCCGTGCGGCGCAATGGTCGGGGCGAACCGGCCGTCGAAGTCGCCCAGGTCTTCCTTCCTCCACAAGTCCCGCACTGTGCACGAATCGCCGACACGGACCTCGTCGAAAGCCACCTCGACCTCCGCCGCGCCGTCGCCGATGTTGAATGCCGCCACGTACTTCACACTTGCGCCGGGCACGTCGGCGACCCATGCGATCTTGTTGCCGTGCCGGTAGAGCTGGCGGTTGTTGCAGCTCTCCCGGTTGACGGCCAGCACCTCCTCGTTCGTGATGAGGGACAGCGTGAACGGGTCCATGCTGAGCAGGTCGCCCCCGAACATGAGGGGCGCGCGGCTGATGCACCAGAGGGTCATCATCGCGATCTGTTCATCTTCGGTCAGGCGCGTGCGGCGGTCCGAGCCCTGCTGGTTCTGCATGGCGATCCGTCCCAGGGGCAGCATGTCCGGGTCCGGCCAGTTGCCGGGGCCGATGTGGGGCGCCCATCTGGCGCACAGCTCGAACTCGCTCTTCAGCGTCGCCGTCCAGTCCTGGCCGGGATCGTGCTCCTCCCAAATGTCCCAAAGGTCGTTCGAGATGCGCCATAGCTGGGCGTGCCGTTTGACGAAATCGGCATGGTCCAGCGGCGTAACGCCCGACAGGCTCAGCACCATCGGTCGTCCGCAGGCTTTGATCGCGCTGCTCAGGGCCTCGACCTCGCCCGCGTGCTCGGGCCGGCACATGTCGTCCGCCTTGATGAAGTCCACGCCCCATTCGGCGTAGAGCCGGACGATCGAGTCGTAGTATGCCTGCGCGCCGGGCCTGGACATGTCGATGCCCCAGGTGTTCTCGCACCAGACGATGGGGTGCTCCGTCTCGGCGATGTCGGCCGCGCGGGCGGAGGTGCCGAGGACGGGCAGGTTCCGCTTGACCGCCAGGCGCGGCACGCCGCGGACGATGTGCAGGCCGAACTTCAGGCCCCTTCGGTGCACGTAGTCAGCCAGCGGCGCAAAGCCCTGCCCGCCCGCCGAGGAAGGAAACCGATTCGGCGCGGGCAGCAAGCGACCGTACTCGTCGAGCACGAGGGCGTCGCTCTCGGGATAGAAGCTGGCCGACGGCTCGGGCTCGTACCACTGGATGTCGACGACGACGTACTCCCAACCGTAGCCGGCCAGGTGCTCGGCCATGTAGTCGGCCGTGGCTTTGACCTGGTCCTCGGTGACGGCCGACCCGTAGCAATCCCAACTGTTCCAGCCCATGGGCGGGGCCGGGGCAAGGACGTCCTGCGACTCCGCCTGCGGGGCCAATGGCGTGCCTCTTGTGGGGGATGGGTCCGTGGCTCGAATCCCGGCCTGGGCGTCGGCCGTCGCCGGTCTACAAGACGTGCTTCGCCGTCAGGCGGCCGACTTCGGCGATGCTGTCGGCGGCCGCTATGCTGCTCACGTCCCTGCCGACCAGCAGCATGGCGTCGTCGTAGGTGTGCATCCCGCTTCGGGGGCCCTTCTCGAACAGGTGGCCCGCGCCGAGCTTGGCCTTCAGGTCGTAGCCGTTGCAGGGATCGATGATGATGTCCGGGGCGGCGTCCACGTGCGGGCCCTTGAAGACCTCCTCCTTCTTCATCACCTGTTTGCAGACCACTTCGCCCGTCTCGGGATGCCTGATCTCCCGCAGCTTATTCATCAGCTCCTTGCGCAGGGGCTCGTACTCCTTGCGGGTGACGGCGCCGCGCTCCCACCGCTCCTCGGTGAGGATATGGATCCGGCCCGGCACCAGCGCAACGGCGCGGGAACCGTCCTTGACGGCTTTGTACTGCTTGCCGGGATCGTTCTCGTAGTCCAGATAGCCCTGGTTCTTGAGCCAGCGGTTGAGCTGGACCTCCCATTTCAGCTCGCAGAAGCCG
>CAZSET010000270.1:0-5165 GCA_964605915.1 uncultured candidatus Brocadiaceae bacterium
CTCAGCCGATCCTTGCAGGTGTCGCCCTCAATGTACTCCAGGATCAGGTAGTAGGAATCTTCGTTCTCGCCACAGTCGTAGACGCGCACGATGTTGCTGTGGTTGAGCTGGGCGGTAAGGCGGGCCTCGCGCATGAAACGTTCGGCGAACTGCTCCTCCTCGATCCCGCTGTCCTTGCGCATGACCTTCAGGGCGACGGGGATCTGGAGTCCCTCATGTTCGGCGAGGTAGACGGTGGCCTTGGCCCCCCGGCCTATCTCCCTCTCCACCACGCACTTGCCGTACCTTTTTGGCTCTTTCGCGTCGCTCACGGCCTGTGACGCCTCACGCTCTGGAGCACTCCGCTGTGCCGAAGTCCCTCGTTATTCTAGCGCATCGCAACCGTCCGGCAAAGCGATTTCCCCGTTGCGGAGGCCCGCAGGTGGCTGGTCAGGAATGGCAAAAACCCGGTGCGCTCGCAGCAGAAGTAGGTTAGAATATAGGCCTCCATTTCCCGGTCTCGGTTCCTGGGAGGTGCTGACGTTTCCGGGACTTGGCCCAGCGAAAGGCGAGAACAATGGCGAAAGCAACGCATTTGCTGAGGAAAGCCGCCGAACTGGTCAGGCAGAGGAAGTACCAGGACGCCGTGGAGGCCTACCTTCAGGCGACGGAAGTCGATCCGAGGGATTCCCGCGCCTGGTTCGGCCTGGGTGTCTGTCTGTACAGAGTCGGGAACCTGGACGTCGCCGCCATTGCCCTCGAGAGGGCGCATCACATGGGTTACCCGCGGGCCCAGGAGGCGCTGGACCGCGTGAAGGCCGCCGAAGAGAAGCGCGACGCCGAAGGTCGGGGCGCCAAGGCCACGATATCGGCAGCGGAAGCAGAGGAACGCGCCTCAGAGCGCGCGTCGGCCTTCGAAGAGGCACCGCCCAGAGCCGCCGCTCGGGCGGAGGCAGAGAGAATCGATCTGGACCGGTTCGTGCGCGTGATGATCATCGAGAACATCAAGAGCGACCTGGAGGCCATGGTGCAGGCCGTCGAGGGTACCCTCAAGAACGTCGAGGTCTCCACGGCCGACTACGGCGTGTCCACCTCGGACACGATGAGCAACCGCGTGCGGGCGGAAGTCGTCGTTCTGGACTGGGACACCGCTCCGGACGCCGCCGCGGGGCTTATCCAGATACTGAAGATCAAGGAGCCCGCGCTGCTGGTCGTCTGCTTGACCGAGAAGTGGGATCCGGAGACGGCGGTGCAGATACTCGAAGCCGGCGGCGACTACCACATCCTCAAGGAGCCGCACTTCGCCAGCATCATCCCCCTTATCATCGCTCAATGGGCACGCAGGGACAGGGCGGTGGCCCAGCGCGAGAAGGCCAGGGAAGGCAAGGCCGTCAGCGAAGCCTGGCCCGAACCCATCAGCGCCCTCGGCGCGATGCTGATGCACGTGGCCGCCGATTACACCGTCATACAGGCCAATCCTGCCGCCATGAAGGGCCTCCGCAAGGCCGAGGAGGACCTGATCGGCAAGTCGTACTCCGAGGTCTTCTACGGGGAAGAGGAGCCGCCGGATGAGTGCCCGCTCCTGCGCGTGCTCCAATCATCCGAACCGGTCGCGGGACAGGTGCAACCCGAGGGACTGAACACGAGCTTCAGCGTGCGCGCATGGCCTGTGCTTTCCTACTCCGGCAAGGTCTCGGGCGCAGTCGCTCTGCTCGGCGAGGCCGGGGCAGACGCCCCGGAAGCCCAGGACCTGAAGGACCGCGAGTGGCTCTACCGCAGCCTGACCGAAGGAGCCGCCGCCGGCATGGCGATGGTCGACTCCGAGGGCGGGGTGCAGTACGCCAACGGCGCCCTGTGCGACATGGTGGGCGAAGACGAGGAAGCACTGATCGGCCAACCTTTCGAGAGCCTGGTCCAGCCAAAGGGGAGGGACGAGTTCGGCGACTGGCTTCTTGAAGCCGCCCGGACGGGTTCGGCCGCCGGGCAGTTCGCCCTCGAAAAGCGAAACGGCTCGGGCGTCTCCGTCGGGATCAGCGCCGCGCCGCTCGGCAAGGATGATGAGGCCCTCCTGGTGCTGACGGTCATCGAGGCCGCAACGGCCCCGGAGGCCGAAAGGGTCGTGGTTGAGGTCCCCTCAGACGCCGGCGCGGAGGGCCTGGCCGGACTGGCGGCGGCCGTGCCCGAAATGCTCTTCATCAGCGACGCCGAAGGCAATATCACGTGGTGCAACCCGGCCACGGGCAGCATCACGGGTTACGAGCACGCCCAGGCGGTCGGCATGGTCGTACAGGACCTGGCCGCGTCGGACTCGCACGCGCAGCTCGCGGGGCTCTTCCAGAAAGTCCTGGCCGCAAGCGGGCAGGTGCATCGGGAGGAAATGGTCATGGCCCGCCGGGACGGCAGGCGCTATTGGGGAGAGCTGAGCCTGCTTTCGATCCAGCACGAGGGCAAGCCGGTCGTACAAGGGGCCCTGCGGGACGTCAGCGATCGCAGAATGACCGAAGCCATCCGCAGCGTACTCGAAGGAAACCTGCCGACCTGAACGCCCGGCGGCGGAAGTTGAGCCGCCGTCGACCGGCTCAGGCCTGCTCCTCGTTGGGCGGCATGTCAATGGCCGTTACGCTGCGCACCCGCCGGATCCTCTCGTCCACCAGCGAGGCACGGGGCACGAAGAACACCATCGGCGGCCGGTTCGGGTCCCGGAAGCTGATGATGATGCGGCCGAAGCCGAACAGCCACCGCTCGACCACGTCCGTCGCGTCGAAATCCACGTCGTAGTCGGCGTTCTTGATCTGCCGCCCGGTTTCAGTCAAGCCGCGCTGCAGGTCCGCCACGTTCGGCGTGATGGCCATGTAGTGAAACAACCCGTGGGTCCACCCGATGCCGATGACGACCGCGACCACGAGAGCCGCGATGAAATAGAGCTTCGGCGGTATCTCGACCGCCGTGCAACGCAGCAGGCGGATCGCCTCGTCCGCGTATCCCACCAGGTGCAGCACCAGGAGCAAAGCTCCCACCGTGGGAACCACGATGAAGACTACCTTGATGCTCATGTGGAACTGCTCGACCAGCACGTTGAAGAACCCGAGCACGATCCAGACCCCGCCGAGTATCCGCGGTGTCACCGCCTGGGGAAGCAGCCCCCACTGCCGCAGGCAAAGGAAGATGCCGAACAGCACGGCCGTCACCATGGTGGGCGTGTAAAGGATCCAGCGCGGCCTGTTCCACAGGATCACGTACTCATGCACCTCCCGGTGCTCACGTATCCTTCGTTCCACCGAGTAGCGCGTCCTGGCTGTCTTCAGAAGGATGATGACGGCGATCTCGGCCGCGATCACCAGGCTGGACATTATGTAGGCCGCGATCATCGTGTCCGACGCCCAGTCCTCTTCCGATGCGTAACGGACGAGCAGGACGATGGCCAGCGCCGCAAGCGCCACCAGAACCACGACGATTCTTCTGACCACCGTTGCCCTCCCTTTGCTCACGACCGGACGTTCGTCACTCATCGTCGCGTCCTCGACGGAAGGAATACGGGCAGCAGGACACGCGGGCAAACGCCCCGCCTCACGCGCCCGATCATACGCACTGCACGCGCGTTCGTCAATCCTGACAGGCATGGGGCAGCACGATCGGAAGGCGACCCCCGCATGCTGTCCACGGATACATCGGACCCTTTCTCCCACGACTCCCGTGCGGGCCTCAGAGGATCGTCACGCCCGCGTCCTGCGCGACGGAGCGGATATGAGCCGCCGCCAGGCCGTACTCCTCCGCGGAGGAGAGGTGCTCCAGCATGAGGGGCGTGTCAGCGTCAAGGCGTTCCAGCTCGGTGAGGAACGTGCGGTAGTCCAGACCCCCCAACCCGGGCCGCACTTCGTCGAGGTGCACGGTGAGCTGCTCGCGCAGGATTATGTCTTTGGCGTGACAGCTCTTGATGAACGAGCCGAGCGTCCGGAAGCACTCGCGTATGAGCGCGCCGGTGGCGTAGTAGCGCTGCGGGCTGCAAACGAGGTTGACGGGGTCCAGGTGCACGGCGAACTGCGGCCGGTCGACCGCCTTGATGATGTCGAGGTAGCTGTCCGGCGAGTCCGGGAAGGCCCACGGCATGGTCTCCAGCGTGTAGAAGGCGCGGCTCGGCCGGACGCCGTCGATGATTTCGCGGACCGACTCCACGATCAGGTCGAACGTGTCGGGGCTCAGGTTCCGCGGATCGGGGCCGTCCCACTTTCGGCCGCGCGAGCCGGCAATGTTCACGCAGCAGCGCGCCCCGATCCGATCGGCCAGCGCCAGCCGCTCTCGGCAGAGTTCCAGCGCAGCGCGGCGCGTGCCTTCGTCCGGACTGATGGGGTTGCTCCATGCCCCGACTTCCGCGATAACGATGTCCTGCCGCTCGGCAGCCTGCCGGTAGGCTTCGACGGCGGTCTCGTCCGGTGCGTCCTGGACGGGGCAGTACGCAGCGCTGTAGCCGCTGGCCTTCACGGCCGCCGCCCATTCCGCCGGATCCGACCAGTCCCGAAAGATGGGTCCACCCAGCCTCATTCTTCCCCTCCCTCGCCAGGAAACGTCCGGACGGCAAGGCAGAGTACCGGCCCCACGCTTGCGCCGCAAGCGAACGGGCCAGACGTGCCACACAAACGGCGCTGCCGACGGGAGGACGGGCCTTTCCCTCGGCGCGGCTGCGCAATTCCTGCCCAATAAGTTGGGGCTCCGCAAGAGCCTGAGGAGGCCTTCCAGGACGCGCAGAGCGCTTCTCGCCTTTCCCTGTTGAAGCCTACGGTGCAATAGGCAGACAATGCCATACTTCGTGCTGGCGGCGGAGCCCGGCAGGCCGTCCTTGGGACAATTGCCCCCAGGCGGGGGGCGGTTGTGCGCCCCATGGGGGCGGCTCGCCGCTGCCGCAGATCGGACTATCCTGAACCTAGATAGCGGACGACATGTCAGGCGCCGGCGGCTACACCTACATCCGACTGCACCCGCACATCCTGCAGCCGGCAACGACTCCGCCTTTCAACGTCTACGTGCGGCAGAAAGAGACGGGGGTCTTCACAGCTTTCAAGGTCGCAGGCGAACCAGTCTACGCCGACACCTGGGACAAGCTCCGGGAGTCGGATACCGACCTCCTGTACGTGGCGGACGAGGAGGTGGATGACTGTTTCGACTACGTGGAAGACAATCTGTCCGCGATC
>CAZSET010000271.1:0-5123 GCA_964605915.1 uncultured candidatus Brocadiaceae bacterium
ATCGAGGTAGGGGCACGGCGCGCCGTGCCCTCACTTTGCGGAGAAGAGTAGAGCACTTGGCCCACTTGAAGAAATCGGCGGCCACCGGCCGCCTGCTGAAGAACGCGGCGGGGCACCTGGTCATCCAGTGCCGGCCGTTCGTCAGCACCACGACCCCGGGCGGCGGCGCGCAGAACAACTGCAACGCCTGCGACCCGCCGATACCGGACGTCCTGTGCGTCGACCTCGCGGGCATCCAGGGGCGCAACTGCGCCTGCTGCGGACTGGCCGGCACGACGACCGCCGCCGAGCATCCGGTCGGCGACATGAGCGTTCTGAACGGCCAGCGCGAGATCTACTGGGAGCACGACTGCACGTGGGCCAGAAGGTGGCGGGGCGCCAACGGCGAACGCTACGCCATCATCCTGTGGGACTCGCGCCCCGGCGGCGACTTTCACCACTGGGTCGTCTGGGCCCAGTGCACCTGCCCGATCCCGCTCGGCGGCTGGCGGCACTGCCGCATCATCTTCACCTTGCCGCCCTGGCCCGACCCCGAGTGCGATCCGACCGGCACGTACGACTCCTGGTACTGCAATGACGACGGCTGGTGCACCGGGGATGGCTGCGTCTGCACGGAGACGACGGACGCAAGCTGCCGGATATCGTACTGCCCCACGACGGACGGCGGAGGCGCTCCCCCGGGAGGCGGCGCCACGACCACGACCACAACCACACAGCAGGCATGAAAGACCGCACGAGAGCTTCGGCCCGGCGGCGCCCTGCCGTGAGCGAAGGGGAGGCGACTGATGGATGGAACCAAGATGGCCCGAATCCGGCGCTGCCACCAGTGCCCGCACCGCAGCACCCGGCACGCCGATGTCCGGCAGTGGCCGCACTGCGACTGCGGCGGCGGCGATGTTGAATTGAGCGACGAGCTCCTGGAAGGGCCGGACGCGAACTGCCCCGCTGGCTACTGGCTCGGCCTGGCGCCTGTCGATCTGGAGGCCGAACGCATGGCGCAGGAGGAGGAGGCCCTGGAGGGCAACCGCCAGCTCTACAAGCCGATCCTCCAGGCGGCCATGCCTTACATCGCGGCCGAAGCAGACAAGGAGAGCTTCCTGGTCGACGCCGTGGCCGCCGGCTCCGTCGACCACGTGGTGGCCCAGGAGGTCGCCGTCGAGGAGGGACTGCACCTTGACGCTCCGTGAGCGGCTGATCAGGGCAGCGCGCCGTAGCCCCGCCGTGCAACCCGGGCCTTCACGAGCAACGGGCCCTTCGACAGGCTCAGGCCAGGCAACGAGCAACGAGCCACGAGCCACGAGCCACGAAGCGTGGTGCATCTTCGCCCGGCGCGCCCGGTGCTGCGCGCGCAAGTTCGAGTGCCGGCGTTTCGCCGACGTGGTGCGCGTCGTGTCGGGCACCGAGTGCGGGCCCAACTGCCCCATGCGCGTCGAGCGCCTCCGCATCAGCGCCGTCATCACCGCCTTCAACGAGGGCCAGGAGGTGGCCAGGACCGTCGAGTCGCTGGCCGAATCAGTCGACGAGGCGGACCTGGAGATGGTCCTTGTGGACGACGGTTCGCGCGACGGCAGTTGCGATCCTGGCGCCCTGGGCCGGTCGGTTCGGGTGCTGCGCCACGAGGAGCCCCGGGGGGTGGGACGTTCGCGGAACGATGGATGGTCCGCCGTACGGCGGACCGGCGGCGACATCGTCAGCTTCCACGACGCCCACATGCGCTTCCCGCGGGGAGGCCTGGAGGTGCTCGCCGGCCGCGCGCTGCAGAGCGAGTGCTTCGTCTGCGCGGGAAGCAACGGACTGGAGCACCAGAAGGGCAGCCGCCTGTTCTGCTGCGACCTGTTCTACAACCGCAAGGACGGCCTTCAGCCCAAGTGGCTCTACGTCGGCAAGGCGCCGGCGGAGGAATGGACGCGTTCCCCTGCCCCGATGGGCGCCGGGTATGTGATGAGCCGCGCCACGGCCGAGAGGCTGGAAGCCGCGACGGGCACGCTCTGGGACGACACCGCCGGGCGCTGGGGCTTCAGCGAACAGGCCCTTGCCGTCAAAGCCTTCCTGCTCGGCATCCCCGTGCTGTTCGGGCGGGACGTCATCTTCCGCCATCTCTACCGCGGCACGAACCCCGTCCGCGACGCAGGCACCGAGCTGTGGAAGAACGCCACCCGCTGCACCGCGCTCCTGTTCGGGCGCGAGGCGTGGGAGAAACGGTTCAAGGCGTGGTGCGTCAGGCGGCTGGGCGAGAGGACTGTGGCTGCGCTGTCCGAAGAGGCGTTCCGAGACGCAGACCAGCGCGGCACGCGGGCGCAGTGGACGCGGCCGGTCGAGGACGTGTTCACCCACCTCTGTGGCAAGCGGGCTCCCGTCGCTAAGCCCCACCCCGAGCATGACTGGCTCAAGAAAGTGTGTGGGGCGTGCGACGCCATCGTTCGCCGTACGGCGAACGCCAGGGTCCTCCAGTGGCGGCCCGGCGAGGCGACCATGCTCGTGCGCCGCCTGCTGCCCGAGGCCGAGATCGTAGCGGTCGAAATGCCGGGCCACCGCGCCGACAACTGGTGGGACGTCTGCCGGGCGCACGGCGTCGAGCTCGTCAAAGCGCGCCTGGGCGCGCAGTACGTCGAGCCCTCTGCCGCCAGCGAAGGCGGCCCTTTCGACCTCATCCTGGCCGGTGGCGAGATGCAGCAGGAGTGCACGGCCGCTGCCGAACGGCTGCTCAAACCAGGAGGCCGGATTGTGGCCAATCCGTCGGCCGACCGCAACCAGATCGAAGACGCCGAGCTGAAGCGCGAGCGCGAAGCGCTCGGCGCGGCAGGTAGCAGGGAGCAGGTGGCGGACAGCAAGGCCGTCCCATCTGCCACCGGCCATCTGCCATCTGCCACGGGCGCCGCACCGGCGCCCGCCGTCACCGTCGTTCTGCTGAACTGGCAGCGACCGCAGAACATCGCCGCCGTCCTCGACAGCATCGCGTCCCAGACCGTGCCCGCGCAGGTCTGCCTCTGGAACAACGGCGAGCCGTTGCCGGTCCGAGAGCACCCGCTCGTCAAGGCCTACGTCGAGTCGAGCCGGAACCTGGGCTGCTTCCCGCGCTGGGCGCTCGCCGCCCTGGCCGACACGGAGTTCGTCTGCTCGATGGACGACGACCTGCTGTTCAAGGACCCGCGAGTGCTGGAGGACGGCGTGGCCGCCTGCCGCGAGGAGTGCCCGGACGGCATCGTCGGGTTCTTCGGCTGGTCGGAGGTCGAGGCCAAGGACTATCGCCACGGCCGCCACCACAACGGGACCACGACGGGCACGCGGTGCGACGTCGTCAAGGGCCGGTTCATGCTGTTCCGCCGCGCGTTGCTGGAACGGGTGCCGATGGAGATTCCGCCCCTCGCCGGCCTCGATGGCGTCTCGCATCGCGAGGACGACCTGTACCTGAGCCTATGCATCAGCGGCGGCCGGAAGGATTGGCACCGCATCCCCGCCCGGCTCGGCAAGCGCTGGAAGGAGCTGCCCCAGCGCGGCGCCAGCGCGTCCGCCCAGCCGGGCCACTACCGCCGCCGAGACCGCGCCGTCAGGCTCATCAAGCAATGGTTGAAGGAGAGGACATGAGTTCCAGACATTACGTTTCGATTCTCAGGCACCCGCAGATCTTCCTTCTGTCCTTCGTTCTCTTCGCCGTCTCCATTGCGTGGGGCTGCGGGTCGACGCGGGGCGTTGCCGTGACCACCCCCGCCGCGGCGATGGAGCCGCGGGTCGAGGCGGCGGGCGACGTGCAGCAAACGCTCGAGTCGATCCAGCGCACGCTCACCCGCATCGAGCAGCAGCAATCGCAGGTGACCGAGCTCGCGGGCAGCATCGAGGGCGTTCAGTCGCTCGTGCAGAACGTCGAGAAACGCATGTATGGCACCTCGCCCGAGGATGCCGAGATACAGATCGAAAAGAACCGCAAGAACGCCGCCATCGTGGGCGGCGGTGTGGTCGCCGTGCTCGGATTGATCCTGGTGGCGTTCGGGCACGGCGTCGCCGGGGCGACCCTCATCATGCTGGCCGGGTTCATCGGCATGGGACTCGGCGCAATGGCCATCGTCCTGGCCCTCTTCTTCCTCTGACGACACGGCACTCAACAGGGATTCCCAGGATGTCCAGGATAACAACAACAGCCGTTTTCTCCGTCATCCTGCCTATCCTGTCGATCCCTGTGAGGATTCCTTTCTGCAAAGGAGGTCTGTCAGGATGTTCAGGATAACGGCCAAGGCTCTGTGCCTTGTTGTTCCGGCTGATGCAGCCGTTGTCGTCATCCTGTCTAGCCTGTCGATCCCTGTGAGGATTCCTTTCTGCAAAGGAGGTCTGTCAGGATGTTCAGGATAACGGGCAAGGCTCTGTGCCTTGTTGTTCCGGCTGATGCGGCCGTTGTCGTCATCCTGCCTATCCTGTCGATCCCTGTGAAACTCCGTTTCTGTTAAGGAGGCGCGACATGGTAGCTCTCAGCGGATGGGACGTTGTCGGTTGGGTGGCGGTTTTCACGGCGGTGGCGGTCCTGCTCGGGATCGCCGGGCGCAAGCTCTACCGGTGGTGGCACGCTTAACGGCAGTGGCCAGTGCTCAGTTGCCAGTGGCCAGCAACGAGCAACGGACAACGAGCAACGGATGACGGCAGTTGTCAGTGGTCAGTGGCCAGCGGCCGGCAACCGGTCACTGATCACTGGTCACCGGTCACTGCTGGAGCGGAGCGACAGCCCATGAAGCACCAGCTCGACATTCTGTGCAGTTGCCCCTGGGACGTGCTGATCGTCCTGGACGCCTGCCGCGCCGACTGCTTCGGCGCACTCGCGAGCAACGCGGGCGTTCCGGGCCCGGAGGCCGTGCGCTCGCCGGCCGTCTGCACTGCCCGGTGGGTCGCGCGCGTCGGGCCGATTCTGGCCGACATGGGGGTCCTCTACTTCACGGCGAACCCCGTCGTAGACCGCGAGTGCCGCAAGCTCGGGCTCGAGCTTGAACTCGTCAGCGTCTGGCAGTCGCAGTGGGGCCGCTTCACCGAACAGGGCATACCCTCCGTCCACCCGCTCAGCGTGAACGGGATCGTGAGCGGCTACAGGCAGTTGGGGCTGCTCGACGGCCGGCGCGCCGTGGTGCATTACCTGCAACCCC
>CAZSET010000272.1:0-5114 GCA_964605915.1 uncultured candidatus Brocadiaceae bacterium
AACTCCGCTGCACGTTGCGCCCGAGCAGGGCAAGGCGGCAATGGTGGCGCTGCTTCTGGCTTGCGGCGCCGACGTGAACGCCCATACCGAAGGCGGGTGGACCGCCCTGCACGGGGCCGCAGCCGCCGGACGGACGCAGATGCTGCGGCTGTTGCTGGACAGCGGGGCCGACCCTGACGCGGTGGACGCAGCGGGGGAGTCCGCCCTGCACGCGGCTGCACGTTGGGGCAGGGCCGAAGCGGCCGGGCTCCTTCTGGCCAGCGGCGTCCGTCTCAACGCCCGCAGCCGGCTGGGCTGTACCGCCCTCGAACTGGCCGCACAAGGCGGACACCGGGACGTGGTTGCCCTGCTTGCGGCCAGATTGGGGCCAGACCGGGCTCAGGCAAGGCCCAGACTGCGGCGCTCCCTTGCTGTATGATCCGGCGCTCGACGGGGGGTTCCCACGATGCGGAAACACGCAACCAGCCCCCCGGCCTCATTCGGTCACATCCCGTAGGATATCCTTCTGGCTACCCGGAGACCGGGAAACCGCCTCAGAGCAGGGCCGGGCTTGCGTACCGCCGTCAGGAGCCGGCCTAGCCCGATACTGTTTCCATCATCTGTGCGCTCAGGGCGTCCCTATTCCAGAAACCGGCGCTGCAGGTCGATCGCAAGCAATGCGGGGCCCATCATCTCCCCCACCAAGACGTACCTGTTCGCTTCCACCCACGGAGCCTCTTGACAGCACTGTCGGGCCGCGCACAGGAGGCCGGAGCACGCGGCCGGCCCGCCGTCGGGCGGATGGAATTCGAACCTTGGCCGACGGGCCTTTTGGCGGGCGGCGATATCCAGCCGTACACACGAATGGAGCGGACGACCGGACTCAAGCCGGCGACGTCCAGCCATCATCGCTATCAGGCCGATTCGTCCTCACCCCTCTCCCCAAGCTCATCCAGGAATCGCTCGATGGTCGGCGGCGCGCTGCCTTCGTAGTGGTTGTTGACGTTGACGATGGCGAAAACGCCGTCCTGCGCATTGGCCCGGGTGATCACGGCCCCGTCGAGCGTTGCCCGGGCTGGCCGGCCGACAGCCCACCTGGAACTGGTCGGCCTGCGGCTTGACCTCGCTGACCCCTGTAATCGTCCCGCGGCGACTCACCGTCACATGCTCGGAATGTCCGCTACCAGAGTCACGTTGTGACGGGAGTGCGCTGCTCCCAGTGGCTGCCGGGGGCGCGCGGGGCGGGGTATACGTCTTCAGATGTCCTTGAGCGCTACGTTGGCAGGCGACGACCGGATTGCGTCGCGAAACGCACGCAGGCTTCCTGCCAGTCTGTCGAGTTCGGGGGAGTCGACCAGGGGCATTGCATCTGTACCCCGGTCATCGAGGGCCTCAAGCACAAAGGCGGCCGTCAGGGCATCGACAGAGCGGGCGGGCTGGTAAGCCACTTCTTTCCCGCCGTCCGCGCTGGTCTCCGAAAGGATTCTCGACGCGACCAGGTCACCAAGGATTGCGTTCACAAGCCGGACGGGCACGCCAAGCTCGTGAGAGACCCTAGCCGCAGTTGCAGGGCTGCTCCCCTTCGTGAACCCTCGAACAAGCATCTGCGTGATCCTGAGCGCCAGCAGCCTCCTGAGCGAATGGCTTGCGTTCACACAGTCGGGCTCGAACTCGTAGGTCTCGACGTTCTGGGACGCGAAGGAAAGCTCCGCCCCGAAGAGCACGATCAACCAGCTGATCTGAAGCCAGATGAGGAACAGAGGCAGTGCGGCGAAGCTGCCGTAGATGGCGTTGTACTTCGCCACGCTGATCTGACACGCAACGTAGAGCCACTGCATGATCTGGTAGAGCGTGCCCGCCACCACTCCTCCAACGATCGCCGATGTGATCTTCACCTTCGTATTGGGCAGGAAGGCGTACACAAAGGCAAAGAGCCCCCAACCGATGCAGTAGGGTATGAGCCTCAGAATCAGGGACACGAGGGGCGCCAGGAGTCCCAGCAGGGCGACGCTCTGCACGAGCGCCTGCACCTTGCTGGTCACCAGGACGGTCACGCCACCGGAAATGACGAGGAGCACCGGACAGACGAACATCATTGCCAGGTAGTCGGCAAATCGCCGCCCCATGCTCCGGTGCTGCGTGATGCCCCAGATGGCATTGAACGACTTCTCGACGTTCGACAGCACCTTTATGACCGTCCAGAACAGCACGGCGATGCCCACGCCGGCCATGACTCCGCCCCTCGCACGCTCCAGCATGGACCGGGAGAACTCGATCAACCGGTCTGCCACTTCCTCCTGAGCCGCTAAGGCGCCCCTGATGCGCTGTTCGAGCACCGATTCCAGCCCGAAGCCCTTGGCTACGCCGAACGTCATGGCGATTGCGGGCACTATGGAGAGGATCGTGAAGAACGTCAGGGCCGACGCGCGCAGGTTGCAGCGGTCGGCCGCGAAGCCCCTGACGGCCAGTAGCAGAACCCTGAGCTGCCTGAGCAGAAAGGAGCGCGACCGAGGCAGATCGCGCGAGCGGATGCGCCAGACGTCGTCCCTGAGGAACCTCAGAACGCTATGTACCCTGTCCCGCAGCATTCCGAACTCTCCAAGGGCCAGCGACGAAGGCCGTAGGCGTTGCGCCTGCTATCTGGCCGCCGACGCCTGTTTCAATATTCCTTCAGCTTCCCCGGGATGAACCGCAGCACGACGATGCCAGCGGCGGCAGTGGTCAAGGGGCCGATGCAGCCGTGTGCCTGCGGGCCTACTCCTCGTCCTTCCTGCGCCCGGGCAGCACGCCGCGCAGCAGGCCCTTTGCCTCCTCGGCCGCGCCCTTCGCTGCTCCAGAAGCTGCCTCGCCGACCGCCGCGCCGGCCTCCTTGGCCGCTGCGCCCGCGTCGCCTGCTGCCGACCATACTTCCTTCCCCAGCTTCTCTATCTGCTCGGTCGGCACCACGTCCTTTGCAGCCGTAAGGATCGCCTTGTAGAGGGAGCGGATGACGTCGGCCAACACATTCCCCACGGTCTGCGGCGTCCCGTCCGCGGGCGCCAGGTCGGTGATCTCCAGCGTCGGAAGCGGCACGGTCGCCGAGCCTGCCAGCGGGATGCCCGCGATTCTGATCTTGCCGTTGGAGAACAGGATGCGCTCGACGCGGATCTTCTTCTGGCTCTTCTGTTTGGCCTCTTCCTCCTTGGGCTCGCCTTCAAGCCTGTTGAGCACCGTGCCCCAGTTGGTCGTGCCGCCCGCGAACTCGAGGGTGATCTTGGGGCCGTCGATCACGACTTCGTGCACAACGATCTCGTCGCCGCGCAGCGAGCCGATGTCAACGGTCGTGTGCGCGTGGGCCAGCTCGAACATGCTCGGTTCGCTGAAGCCTTCGGGGCTGCCCAGGACCAGCTCATCCAGGCCCACCGTGCCCTTGCGCACGGCCACTGTCACGCCGTCGAGCTGGGTGGGGACGCCGAGGATCAGCGTGCCGCCCTTCTCCACGCCGAGCTTGATGATCTTGTCCAGGTTGGACGCCACCATAATCACCCCGACTACGAGCAGAACCACCACAACACCGCCCGCGATGAGGAGTTTTCTCTTCATGTCAGGTCCCCTTCGGTAGCCGAAGAAGCTGCTTCGCCATGCCGGTAGACGTGCACGTCTTGCTGCGGGAACGGGATCGTGATGCCCTCGAGGTCGAGGCGCCGCTTCACCGATTCCAGCGTGTCGAAGTACACAGCCCAGTAGTCCTGTGCGTTCGTCCACGGCCTTACGACCAGGTTGACACTGCTGTCAGCCAGGTCGACCACCGCTACCGTGGGCGCCGGGTCGGCCAGGATACGCTGATCCCTGGCCAGCTCGTCCTGGATGACCTCCTTGGCTTTCGCCACGTCGGACTCATAGGCAATGCCCACAACGAGGTCGACCCGCCGCGTGCCCTTTGCTGAGTAGTTGACTATGTTGCCGCCTGTGATGTGGGCGTTCGGGACGATAACCGTCCTGTTATCCGGGGTCACGATCTGGGTCGTGAAAAGGGTGATCTCCTCGACCGTTCCGCTCTCGCCAGCGCCTTGGACGAAGTCCCCGATCTTGAAGGGCCGGAAGATGACCAGAAGTATGCCGGCAGCGAAATTCGCAAGGGAGCCCTGCAGGGCGAAGCCGATGGCCAGCGCCCCGGCGCCGAGCACAGCCACTGCCGAGGTGAGGTTAACGCCCAGTCGGCTGAGGGCGGCCAGGAGCACAAAGATCATCAGGGCCACGTAAGTCAACTGGCCCACGAAGGAAACGAGGATGGAGGCCGCCTTGGCCCTGGTCATCACCCTCCTCACGACGCCTCGGATTATCTGTGCTATGATGCGGCCTACGAGAAAGATCAGCAGGGCGCTGACGACCGACCACAAAACTCCGGGGCCGCTTTCCAGCGCCCACTCTCTCAAGCCATCAATCAGTTCGGGCATTCTGTCCTTCCCTCCCCTCACTCCACGAGAAGCACGGCGATCGGACGACTTCGCCGCGTCGGTCGAATCCGTCGCCTGATGGACTCAATGTACACGGCCATGTATCGGCCGTCAAGATCAACTCTCAAGCGTTCAGGCAAAGCATGGGACGCCGCAATGCCGGTCAGTAACCGTTCACGGATTCTCTGGCAACCTGGTGCCTTTGCCCTTCGCCTTGGCGTATGCTGCTGGGCCATGGGAGAGGCACCGACACCGCCCCGCATCGTGCAGCAGGAGGTGCACGCGGCCTGCAGCCTGGAGAACGGGCACGGGCGGGTCGGAGGCGCGCCATCTTGAGGCCACCGAGCGGCTGGCCGGCTACCTGGACTGGCCGGGGCTGGGGCAGGTGTGCCGGATTGGGCGGGAGCGGACGGTGGGGGGTGAAAGCAGCAGCGAGACCCTCTATGCTATCACCGGCCTCCCGCACGAACGTGTGGGTCCGGCGCGGCTGGTTCAGATACCGCCTCCCCACTGGGGGGTCGAGAACCGCCTGCACTGCGTGCGCGACCAGACGCTACGGGAGGATACCTGCCGGGTGCGCGCCCCGGCTGCTGCGCAGGCTCTTGCGGCACCACGCAACGCGGCGCTGACGGTGCTTCGGCGTCTGGGTTTCGACAACATCCAGGCTGGCCTGGAACACTGCTCCGCGCACCGGCAAAA
>CAZSET010000273.1:0-2116 GCA_964605915.1 uncultured candidatus Brocadiaceae bacterium
GCAGTATCGAATCGGCTACAGCAGCGCCGTTCGCACCTTCTTCATCGCCTATGACTTCGGGCTCGTTGCGGACACGGCGAACTTCCCGTCCGGCGCTCCTTTCCGCTTCGTCATCTACCGCACCGACCCCGCGTGGGGCTTCCGCAGCGCGCTGGAGAGGCTATACGACATCTTCCCGGACTACTTTGCCTGCCGGTCCCGAAAGCAGGGCATCTGGATGCCGTTCACGGACGTGAGCACCGTGAAGGGGTGGCAGGACTTCGGCTTCCGCTATCACGAAGGGAACAACAACGTGCCCTTCGACGACGAGGCGGACATCCTGAGCTTCCGCTACACCGAACCGTCGACGTGGTGGTTCCCCATCGATCCCGAAGTGCCGCGGACGCGCGAGAACGTGGTGCGGCTGCTGCGCGAGACGGCCGAGTCCGACAACGCCTGGAGGCGACGTAACGCACAGGCGGCGCTCGTCTCCGGCTCCCACGATGCAGAGGGGCGGATCCAGTACCTCGTGCGTGATGCGCCCTGGACGAACGGCGTGGTCTTCAGCCTGAATCCCAACCCCTTCATTCCCGGCGAGTCGGAGGCCCGGATGAACTGGAACGAAGAGGTGAAGCAGCGCCTATACGGGCCTGAGGCCGCCGGCGGGCAGGACGGCGAGTACCTGGACTCGCTGGAGGCCTACGTGACTGCTGGCGAGAACTTCCGGCGCGAGCATTTCTCCTATGTGACCGTGCCGCTCACCTTCGCCCACGAGTCCGGGCGGCCCGTCATCTACAAGGCCCTGTCAATCTACGAGTTCACGCGCTGGATCGCAGAGGACGTCCATGGCATGGGCAAGCTCATGTTCGCCAATTCGGTGCCGTCCCGCTTCAGCTTCCTCTGCCCGTGGCTGGACATCATGGGCTGCGAGATGGACTGGCTGGACGCCGGGGGCGGCTGGCAGCCGCCGTCCCATCAGGTGATGAACCTCAAGCGCGCAATGTGCCATCACAAGCCCTATCTGATCCTCATGAACACTAGGTTCGGCGACCTCACGCCCGACCTGGTGGAGAAGTACTTCCAGCGCTGCCTGTTCTACGGCATCTGGCCCAGCATGTTCAGCCACAACGCTTCCGACGATCCCTACTGGAAGAACTCGCAGTGGTACAATCGCGACCGCCATCTGTTCAAGCGCTACATTCCGCTCGTCCGCCTGGCAGCCGAAGCAGGTTGGGAACCGATCACGCACGCGCATACGGAAAGCGGGGGGCTCTACGTCGAGCGGTTCGGCCCGTCGGGGGAGGGCGTGGTCTACTTCACGCTCCTGAACGACACTGAGGAGAGCCAGGACGCGACGCTGTCCGTTGACGCCGCGCTGCTGAAACTCGATGCGCCCCCGACTCTGACCGACCTTGTGACGGGCGACTCCCTGGCCGTCCGCTCGCAGGACGGACGGCTGCACGTCTCCTGTCCGCTGGGGCCCGAACAGGTGCGTCTGATTGCCCTGCAGGTCAGGGAGTGAACTGCACATTGGCCGAAGGATGGTAGTCTACGCGTAGCTTGGTCGCAGGGGACCTCTCCAAGGGAGGATGGGCGAATGGCAACGAACACCGTGACGGTCAACCGCGCGCCCGTGCTCACGCTCTGGGCGGCCGTCGTGGCGGAGCGAATGGGCTACGAGCCCGACACTGCGCTCACCCTCGGCAAGGTGCTCGCCGGGCTGAACGCGCAGTCGAAAGGCCGCATGCTGGGCATCTACGGACCGCCCAAGGGCAGCGGAGGGCTGACGCCGAAGAAGGTGGGGCTGGGGGAGGACTTCTGGATCGAGCTCTGCGGCAGGGGCGTGCCCGCGCAAAACACGCAGGACGGCATACGGGGCTGCGTCAAGGACCAACCCGTCGACCCCGCCAAGGTGCAGAAGTACCTGGCGGGCAAGTTCGGCGATGATCTGCCGGCCGTGCGCGAGGCCATGGAGGAGCTGGCGGAAGCGTTCGTGCCCGAGGAGCTTGAGGAGGTGGCCTACGGGCTTTACGAGGAGTTTCGGCCCAAGATAGCGAAGGGCCGCCGCGGATGGGGGCAGAAGGGGGTGCTCGACCTGAACCTCATCCGCTCCCTCGGCACGGAATAGGGATGGCCA
>CAZSET010000273.1:2126-5083 GCA_964605915.1 uncultured candidatus Brocadiaceae bacterium
ACCGTACGGCGGACCGTCCGCTTGCATGAGCGGGGTGCCGGCCGCTTGCGACCGAGGCCGGGCACGCGGTACAATGCGGAACTGAGGCCCGTCAGATGTATGCTTTGTGGCACGCCGCGTGGGCAGGGCCGCGCAGGAGCAGCCAGGATGGGCGAGTCCAGGGACTTCCGAAAGAGGCTCGATGCGCTGAACCGCCGCCCGCTGCCGCCCCAAACCCGGCACGCAGCGGACGTTGAGGAAGTGCGCCGGAAACTGCGGAAGACGCAACGTGAGGTGCCCGAGCCGTCCACTCAGCCCATCCAGTATCGCCGCGACATCCCCCGCGAGGAGCCGGTCGCTCGACGCGCGCGCCTCGTCCATGAACACATCGGCCTGACGGAAGGCGTGCAGGGAGAGGAGGTCCTGGCGCCCGACGGGGGGCCGGCCTACGTCATCGCGGAGCGGCCGTCGCACAGGGGCGAGGACTGGACCGAGCTTTGCGAGAAGTTCTGCGAATCCCTGAGGCGCGCCGAGTCGGGCGTAAGGCGCCGGCTGGCCGAGTTCTATTGTGCGCCCGACTTCTCGGCCGGCGACCTGATCTTCGTGGACCTTGAGACCACGGGGCTCGCCGGTACGCCTCTGTTCCTGATCGGCACGATGACGGTGGAGGACGGCGGCCTGCTCGTGCGGCAGTATCTCGCTCGGGATTACTCGGAGGAACGCGCCGTCATATCGCTTTTCCTGGACGCGCTCTCCGGAAAGAGGTTGCTGGTTTCGTTCAACGGCAAGAGCTTCGACCTGCCGTACGTGCGCGTCCGCGCCGTGGCGAACGGGATGCCGTTCGAAACGGATCTGCCCCACCTGGACCTGCTTCACGAATGCCGGCGCGCGTGGCGGCACGCCCTGCCGGACTGCAAGCTACAGACGCTGGAAAGGCACATCTGCGGCCGCGCGCGTCAGAGTGACATTCCCGGGTGCGAGATACCGGACGCCTACCATGCCTTCGTGCGGACGAGCAACGCCGCGGAGATGGTGGAGATACTCGAACACAACGTGCTTGACCTGCTGACACTGGCCGATCTGCTGCTCCGCCTGCCGGGGCACAAGTCGCGCGCTGACACTGCTATGTGACCGACAGATACGCCCGCCACGACCGGGTTGCCGAGGGTTACGCGCCAATTGGACGTTGACGGATTCCTGGAAGAGATTCGCCGTTCGCCCGCCTACCGGGATCAGGTTGTCTACGTGCGCGAAGTGGAAGCCCGCCAGGTACGCTTCGCCGAGTCCGGGCAGCCGCTGTCGGCGCCCGCTCAAGCCGTTCTTCGAAGCCGCGGGATCGAGCGGCTCTACACGCACCAGGCGCAGGCCCTCGATCTGGTCCGCCAGGGGAAGAACGTGCTGGTCGTGACGGGCACGGCCTCAGGGAAATCGCTTTGCTATGTCATTCCCATCATAGAAACGCTGTTGGATGATCCCGAGGCGCGGGCCCTGCTACTTTTCCCCACCAAGGCGCTCAGTCAGGATCAGTTCAAGGCGTTCAGCGCCGCGCTCGACGCAGCCGGCCTCGACGATGCGCTGGCCGGAGTCTACGACGGCGACACGCCCTCCGCGATGAGGCGGAAGCTGCGGGACCACGCCTCGGTTGTGCTCTCCAATCCGGACATGCTGCACGCGGCCGTGTTGCCGCAGCACGCGCGCTGGGCGGACTTCCTCTCCAAACTGAGGCTGCTGATCGTGGACGAGATCCACGTCTACAGCGGCATATTCGGCTCGAACGCGGTGAACCTGTTCCGGCGCTTCCTGCGGGTCTGCCGCCACTACGGCTCCGACCCGCAGGTCGTGGCGTGCTCGGCCACGATAGGGAATCCACGCGAACTGGCCGAGGGCGTCATCGGCAAGGAGATGGCCCTGGTCGAGGAGGACGGGAGCCCTCGAGGCAAGCGCACGTTCGTCTTCTGGAATCCGCCCCGCGTGCGGGGCACCATCTGGCGGTCCCGCCGCAGCGCCAACGTCGAGGCGCACGAGTTGATGGCGATGCTCATCCAACGCGGCGTGCCGACCATCACGTTCTCCAAGGCCAAGATGACGGCCGAGATGATCCACCGCTATGTCTGCGAGACGCTCCAGCACGCGGCGCCGCATCTGGCCGGGAAGGTCGCGCCGTACCGCGGAGGCTATCGTCCGGCAGAGCGGCGGGAGATCGAGCGGCGCCTTTTCACCGGAGAGCTGCTGGGAGTGAGCGCCACGCGCGCACTCGAGCTCGGCATCGACGTGGGCGGCCTGGACGCCAGCATCCTCGTGGGATACCCGGGGACGCTCGCCTCGTTCTTTCAGCAGTCGGGCAGGGCAGGGCGGCAGGAACGCGACGCACTCGTGGTGCTGGTCGGCCTGGACACGAGCATCAACCAGTACGTGATGAGCAACCCGGAGTACCTGTTCGGCCGCCCCGTCGAGGAGGGCGTGCTGGACGCCGACAACCCCTTCGTCCTGACCGGCCACCTGCGCTGTGCGACGCACGAGCTTCCCCTGGGCAAAGACGAACTGCCACCCTTTGGGCCGCATGCGGCGATGGTTCTCCGCGTGCTCGAAGACAATCTGAAGGTGAAGCGCGTGGGGGACCGGTGGTATCACGCCGCCGCCGAGACGCCGCAGCACGAGGTCTCCCTTCGGAACTACGCCGACGCCGACGTTCTGATCGAGGACGTGGACACCGGCGAGGTCCTGGGCCAGGTCAACAAGTTCGACGCGCCGCCGATACTGCACCCGGGCGCCATCTATATGCACCTGGGCGACACATACGAAGTCCTGAAGCTGGACCTCGAGCGCAACATCGCAACCGTCAAAAGGGTCGAGGTCGACTACTACACTCAGCCCCTCGGCGGCACGGACGTGCACCACGTGGACCATCGCCTGCGCGAGAAGCCGTTCGGCACGGGTACGGCCTGCTGGGGTGAGGTGACGGCGTACTTCAACACGGG
>CAZSET010000274.1:0-5069 GCA_964605915.1 uncultured candidatus Brocadiaceae bacterium
CCAGAAGCGGCGCCAAGCCACTGATCTGCACAGATCAGCACTGATTCAGACACCGGCCTTGCCAGTGACAGTAGCGCATCCCTTATCTGTATCAATCAGTGAAAATCTGTGGCCAACGCCGTACGTTCGGTGCTGATCGAGGCCACGGCCTTGCCCGTAGAAGCCAGGATGCCCACTTCGTGACGGCCTGTCAAGCTACAGATGGCGCCGCGTCCAGCGGCCCGCTGTGGCGCGCATTGATCCCACGCCGCCAAGTGCAGTAGCATCTTGCCCGCCCGGTAGTGCGTTCGAGAACAACAAGCTTATCCTGACCTGGACACAGGAGAAGAACGATGAAGGTTTTCATGCACTGCGACATGGAGGGCGCGAGCGGCATCTACTCGCGCGAGCAGACCAGGTGCGCGGAGGGGCGCGATCTCCTGATCGCGGACGTCAATTCCGCTGCCGCGGCGGCTCTGGAGGCCGGTGTGGACCGGTTGATCGTCTGCGACACCCATGCCGGCGGCGGCAACTTCATACTGGAACGGATGCTCCAGGATCCGCGGATCACGTGGCTGCCGCGTTCGAAAGGCGAAGAAGACGGTGAAGTCCGCTGGATGCCCGGGCTCAACGAGACGGTCGACGGGTTCATGCTGATGGGCCACCATGCGAAGGCCGGCACGGAGGGCGCCTTCCTGCCCCACACCGAGACGGGCAGGTGGGCGGACTTCCAGATCAACGGCCAGAGCATGGGCGAGATGGGCCTCGAGGCATGCTTCGCCGGCCACTGGGACGTGCCGGTCTGCCTCGCCCAGGGCGATGAAGCGGCCTGCCGCGAGGCCGAAGCGATGTTCCCGGGCATCGTCACGGCGTGTGTCAAGCGGGCCACTGGCCGCGATGCCTCTTCCGGGCCCGACCCGGAAGAGGCCCGCAAGCTGACCGCCCGGAAGGTGGCCGAGGCGATCGAGGCACTGCGCGCGGAGGGGTGCCGCCCGTTCAAGCCCCGGTTGCCCATGACTGTAGCGATCCGCTTTGTCGAGGCAGCGGATGCCGAGGAGGCCGCCCAGAGGCCGAACGTTCAGCGGGCGGACGACTTCACCGTTCAGTGCACCGCCGAGCGCCGCTGCGACGTTCTCAAGTGGCTCACCGGCACGGGCTTGCCGTAAGGGCG
The DNA here is from genome assembly GCA_964605915.1 of uncultured candidatus Brocadiaceae bacterium. Classification (GTDB taxonomy): domain Bacteria; phylum Planctomycetota; class Brocadiia; order SM23-32; family SM23-32; genus DAOVRD01. The sequence continues at coordinate 1,151 of CAZSET010000274.1, forward strand.
ATAGGCGGGGCCCTCCAGTCGCCTTTGAGACTTGTACTTGGACCTTGCCCGTCGCAACGCGCCCATGGCCTGGCCGCGATGACGCTCGGCGGCGCGCCTGGCTATGTGCCAGCCGTCTGAGCAGCGGGACGGCCTCAGGGAGGAGTCGATTGCGTCTTCCCTGGCCTTACGGCCAGGGCTATGGATATGCCGCCCCTGGCGGGGCTTGAGGCCCGCCCCTCGGAGCGCCACACCATGTCGTCAGTCCCGATAGGGACGGCATATCGGTAGCCGGGCGGCGCCAGCCCCCGGAACGCCAGTTGGCCCTTCCCCGCAGAGCCCGTCCTGTCCCCCGCCTGCTGGACGGGACGGGCGACATAACCGGACCGAAGCCGCCTCGCCTCCCCGAAGCTCAATCTTGAGAGCCCACGAAGGGGCGCAATTGGCGTTTTTCCGAGATCGTCCTTCCGTTTTTCTGAGTCCCGGCGGAGGCTTCGTTGCCCCCCCAGGCCGATTATGGGAAGATGGAGTGCAGGAGGTATATCATGAATACACCGATCCGTTACGTTCTGTGGGCCGTGATGGCGGGTCTCGCGCTGGCCGGCATCGGGTGCGAGCCGGGCGCGCAGTCGGCCGCGCCACGCCGATCCGCAGCGAACAGGAGTGGGAAACCAATGGAAGAAGCCACGTTCGGGGCCGGGTGTTTCTGGGGCGTGGAGGCCGCCTTCGGCAAGGTGGAAGGGGTGGTCGAGACGGAAGTCGGCTTCATGGGCGGCACGCTGCCGGACCCTTCGTACAGGCAGGTCTGCACGGGCAGGACCGGCCACGCGGAGGTCGTCCACGTGAGCTACGACCCCTCGGTCGTCACGTACGGGGAGTTGCTCGACGTCTTCTGGCGCATCCACAACCCGACGCAGCGCGATGGGCAGGGATGGGACGTGGGCCCGCAGTACCGCTCCGTCATCTTCTTCTACACGCCGGAGCAGCAGGCGGCGGCCCAGGAATCCCTGAGCAAGCTCCAGGACTCCGGCAAGTACGACCAGCCGATTGCGACGGCCGTCGAGCCAGCCTCGACGTTCTGGCGTGCGGAGGAATATCACCAGCGCTACGTGGAGAAGCACGGCCTGAACCTGTGCCCCCTGCCCGAGGACGCCTGACGGCGGTTCGTCGGGAAAGGGCCGACTGCCGCGGCGTCACGCGGCCGCGCGCACGTAGAGGATGGCGTTCCGCTCGCGGCCGACCTGCTCGATGGCCCCCATCTTGCGCAGGCAATAGGCCATCTGCTGGGCCAGCCATCGTGGCCGTTCGAGAGCATGGGCCAGATCGGCCGTCGTGAACCGATCCGGCACCCCTCCAGGGATGATTTCGGCCACGTCCGCAGGGCCCTTGAACAGCCGCTGCCCCACCACGTCCAGGAGCCTGCGTTCGACCGTCACCCAGTGACGCTTGCGCCAGCCACGCGCCGGATCGTGCCGGCGCACTTCCTCCTCGTGGATGAAGAGCACTTCGAGCGAGAAGTTGCGCTCCGCCAGAAGGTCCGGGATGCGAACGAGCTCGCCGAACACGTGTTCCATGCTCCCGTGCTTGGGCGACCTGCGGCGTCCAAGCTGGCCCTCGCCGTCTTCGGCCAGCCGCACGATCCACTTGCGCTCCGCGATCGGATAGACCAGCCGCACGCGATGCTCCCGCGTAAGCGCGCGCAGCTTCGGCCTGATGGCAGTGAAGTTGCTCGTCTGCACTTCGATAAGGAGCCCTTTCCGCACGATGTCCACAAGGTAGCCGTCCACGGGCACTTCAAAGCGGTCGCCCGGCCGCGCGTACCAGTCCTTAAGCGCGGCGTGCAGGGGGCCCTCGTTGAGCGTGCCGATCGTGCGCTTAGCGTTCTTGCTCTTGCGGGACATGGCGGCACCCCGAGTTTGCCTTGACGATCCTGCGCGTCAACGTACGAATCATACGTCATCGGGGCGGCGCGAATCAGGAGGTTGGCGCCCTGCCACCGAGTCGCCATCGCGAGCCCGGCCCGAGAGGCTTGCCGCACGGGCGCCGATGCGGTATTCTGCGCCCCCCGCATGGGCAAGGAATGCCTTGAAGACAACGCGCAAAAAGGAAGCGCAGAAAAGGAGCGCACTCATGGTCACCCTCGTCGCGCGGCTCACGTCGGCCGCTGGAGATCGAGCCGGAGGATTGCGCCGTGACCGCTGAACGCCTGAGACAGCAGGTCGAGTTCATCATCGAGATAGACCGCCTGAAATCCGTCCTGCGGCGCACGTATCTGGCCAATGGGGAAAGACTCGAGAACTCGGCCGAGCATAGCTGGCAAGTCGCCGTGATGGCCCTCGTCCTGGCGGAGCACGCGAACGAGCCGGTCGATCCGCTTCAGGTCGCGAGGATGCTTCTGCTCCACGACATCGTGGAGGTAGACGCGGGCGACACTTTCTGCTACGACGAGGTCGGTGCCCTGGACAAGGCAGAGCGCGAAGGCAAGGCAGCGCAGAGGATATTCGGCCTGTTGCCGCCCGAACAGGCCGCAGGACTGCGGGCGATCTGGGAGGAATTCGAGACCGGTCCGTCGCCCGAGGCGAAGCTCGCGCGGGCCCTCGACAGGCTGATGCCGTTGCTGCACAACTACGAGACGCAAGGCAGGGCCTGGCAAGAGCACGGCATCACCAGCGAGCAGGTGATCGCGCACAATGCCCACATCGCCGACGGCTCGGAAGCGCTCTGGCAGTTCGCCAGTGCCTTGATAGGAAACGCGGTTGCGAAGGGGTTTCTCGCCGACTAACGGGCCGCGCGCAGGCAGCCGTAGTGGAGCTTCAACACCGAACTTCTGGGTAGGCCCCTTTCGGCTGCGTGAAGTAGGGGCGCGGCGTCCGGCCTTCGCAGCCGAGGCCGCTTCGGCGGAGTAGGCCGCCGTGCCCCTACGAGAGCGGATGGGGCTTGCCGCCACGCGTTCATGGTCGTCCCGGATCATCCAGGACAGGCGCTGTCGCGGGTCGCAGGCGGCTGCTCCCTCAGTCCCCGGCCCCGCCTGCATCCCCGAGCGTGACGTCGAAGGGAATGCCCAGCTTCTCATACAGCCTGGCCCGGCTCTTCTGGTCTCCCTGCTGTATCCTCTTCGCGATGGCCAGGGCGTCCTCGATCCGGTCGGCGGGGATCACCATGACGCCGTCGCCGTCTGCGACGACCAGATCGGCGGGCCGCACGTAGACGCCGCCGCACTCGACGGGCTGGCCGTATGCATCTACCTCTACGCGCCCGGGGATGATGCCCCGTGAGAAGCCGTGGCAATAGACGGGCACCTTCTGCTTGATCAGCTCGTCTGTGTCGCGCACGCCGTTGTTGGTCACGATCCCCACGGCGCCCCGTGCCAGCCACGTCATCGAGTTCATCGAGCCGACGTAGCCCGTGTCTTTGGTGTTCGTGCCATCGATGACGAGCACGTCGCCGGCCTCTATCTCATGAGCCCACTTCGGCTCCTCGCCGTACCACCGGCCCTCCTGCTTCTGGAAATCCTCCACACCGTGCGCGACGATCGTCCGGGTGGAGGGCACGTAGCGGAGCGTGAATGCGAAGCCGACTATGCAATGAGAGAACTGCTCCACGTCGCGCCAGAGGGGGCGGATCTCCGGGGCCATCAGCCCGCGGTCGAACAGCCCCAGCGTGTCCATCGCGTCATGCCAGTCCGTGACCCGGATGCCCTTGCACCTATCGAGCATCGCGGCGCGCTCGTCTGTATTCATCCTCGGAGAGTCCTTTCCATTCATCCGGCCGCGTCGGCCGAGGCCCGGTTCCGCCTGCCTCCCGCGGGCACGCAGCGGATTCTAGCACCGTCCGTTGAGGGAGTCAAAACACGATGGTCTAGCCCTCTGGGACGGCGCGTTCCGGCGAGGGCATTCCCAAGAAAAGCAACCACCCGGCGAAGGCCAGTACCCCGCAGGCC
>CAZSET010000275.1:0-5061 GCA_964605915.1 uncultured candidatus Brocadiaceae bacterium
GCTGACGCCCGAGGGGCTTGCGCCGTTCAACAAGCTGGTGGGCGTGGAGCACCTGTTCGGCGGCAACAAGGTCATATTCTACTTCCTGTCGGACGGTCGCGTGGACTTCCGCCAGTTGGTCAAGGACCTGGCCAAGGAATACCGCACCCGCATCGAGATGCGCCAGATAGGCGTGCGTGACGAGGCCCGGCTCATGGGCCAGGTCGGCCCGTGCGGAAAGGAACTATGCTGCCGCACGTTCCTGAAGGCGCTCAAACCCGTCCCCATGAAACTGGCCAAGGACCAGAAGTCCACGCTGGACCCGGCAAAGATAAGCGGCACGTGCGGCCGGCTGAAGTGCTGCCTGAAGTTCGAGGAAGGGCTTTACAAGGAGCTCAAGAACAAACTGCCCCGCCGGGGGACGAAAGTCGTCACCGCCAAAGGCGAGGGCATCGTCGTCGATTACGAGATCTTGCACCAGGCCGTAGAGGTGGAGCTGGCGGACGGCGCGCGCCACAAGTTCCAGGCCTCGGACGTCGAGGTCCAGGGCGACCAGTGACCGGCCGAAAGGAAGAGGGCGGCCCGCCCTGGCGCCCCGTGCGGGCTTGACACATCGTGCAAGCATGTCTAAACTCGGGGGTCAGTGCTGCCCATCCAGACCAGCCAAGGAGAAGCCGAATCATGCGCCCGCGGACTTTCGGTAAGATTGTGATCGTCGTTCTCATAGTCGCGGCCGTGCTGACCGCCGTGATCTTCGCCCTGGAGAGCCCGGAACAGGAGGAGTTCTACAAGAGCTTCCGGGCGGTGACGTACGCGATCCTGGCGCTTACGTTCGCGACTATCTACCGCTACTTCGAGGACTGACGGGCGGCGCGCCCGGTGCCGGGCCAGCCGCCGCGCGTTCCCCCCTCGCCAGGTTGCTGTGCCTATTCCCGCTCCGTGTCCGCCGTCCCGCCCGCCTGCTGGCCTGCTTCGCTCTCCTCCGGCGGCACTTCGGCTTCCCCCTGGTCGCCTTCGTCGTCTTTCTCCTGCTGCCCCTGGTTGAGGTCCGCGAAGAGCGGATGCACCGTGATGATGTTGTCTCGCCCTCGGGCGGCGGGACGGCCGGTAAGACGTGGTGCGGGCTGGACCGGTCGGCCGCGCGGCTGGGCGGGCGTCCGACCGGGAGTAGGATGGATTATCTCGTCCTGAATGGCGTCCAGGGCGGACAGGACCGTGCTCTCCACGCTGGTGAAGGAATCCGCCACCAGCCGCCGAAGCGATTCGCGCAGTTCCACGTCCAGCGCGTCGAAGTCATTGCGCAGTTGCCGAAGCTCCTTGGTCAGCGACTCGCTGCTGCGGGCCACCTTCCTGTTGTCGGCGCCCGCCTCGCGGAGCTGCGCCTGAAGCGATTGCAGCTCCTTGCGCATCACCTCCAGTTCGCGCTGCATGCCCCGGCTATCCTTGGCCAGGCGTTGCAGCGGCGCCTCGGCGGCTTCCCGGCTCTCCTGGATCTGCTGCGCGGCGCTGCTCTCCAGCTCGTTTAGCCGGCGGCCGAGCTGGTCGAGCACGCCGCTGACGTGCGCCTCGATGCCCTTCATGCCCCCGCCCAGCGATCGGACGCGTTCCCAGAACCTCTTGACGGGCACCATGAAGAAAAGGCAGTAAAGCGACACGATCAGCGAGCCGAAGACCAAGATGATCAGGACTATGGCCTGCCACTGCTGCATACCACGCGATCCCTGGCGCCGACGTGCATCCTGCTACCGGCGTCCCGTAAAGGCCCTGTGCGTGCGGCGAAATCGGAGAATGAAGACGGCCACCATCACGACCAGAACGGCAACGAGCCCCGCCTGCCCCCACCACTTCTCCCGGAAGAATACGGCGAGAACGAACAGCGCTGCAACTGCCCACAGGATCAAGACATCTTCCAGGTACAGGGCAGTCTTGGAGGAGTCTCCGCCCTCGCTGTCCTCCGTGTCGAACGGCATGGGCTGGCCCCGCGCGAAAGCTCGGAAATGCGCCCGACCTCGCGGACGCCTATATTGTATCGGTCGGTGCAGCCGTGTCAACGCGGAGCTTCTGAACGCCTGCCCGAGGCAGGTGAGCGGGACGTGGCGGGTTGACTTGCCGGAGCCGGATTCCCACAATAACGGCGCCCTTTGAGGCCCTTCACCTTCCGTCGAGCGACGTCATGCCGGAGCCGGAAAAGCTGCGCCGCTTCCTCGTCCGCGCGGACTGCCGCGTGGGCAACGTCGTCACGCTCGAACCTGAACAAAGCCATCACCTGACGACGGTGCTGCGCGTCCGGATCGGCGACCTCGTTACGCTGTTCACGGGACGGGGGCAGGAGTTCATCGCGCGCGTGGAAGTCGCCGACGCTGCCGCCGCGCAGGTCCGCATTATGGAGAGATTCGCGCAAAGCGGCAGACCGCAGCGGCGCTTGGCTCTGGCCTTTGCGCCGCCACCTGCCCAGCGCGCGGACTTCCTGATCGAGAAGGCCACCGAGCTCGGCGTCTCCTCGCTGCACCCCGTCATCTGTGAGAGACTTCAGGGCTTCCGCGGCGCAACGGCAGGCCGACGGACGGAGCGCTGGCAGCGCAAAGCCAAAGACGCGGCCCGCCAGTCGGGGCGGACAACCGTGCCGGAGGTCCGCGCGCCGATTCTGCTTGAGAACTTCCTGAGAGAAACGGAAGAGAGGCTGCTCCTCATCGGCCATACCGGCGAGGCACGCCCCTTATGGCAGGTCCTGTCCGAGGCCGATCCGGGACGGGCGTCGGCCTGCGCGGTGGTGGGGCCGGCCGGGGGGTTCACGCGACGGGAGATGGAGATGGCGCAGGGCGCGGGCTTCCAGCCCGTCTCGATCGCCCCTCACGTGCTGCGCGTGGAAACGGCGGCCGTCTGTCTGCTGGCTGCCGTGGTGGTCTGGCTCGACGGCTCCTCCTCCGTTGGCTGATCTCCAACCGGACTGCCTCATGGCGCCGGGCGGACGCGGACGCCCTGTGCGTAGGCCTCCGCGGCAGCCCTGGCAAATCCGTCGTCCCCGCCTCCCGGACCAAGCAGGTAGAGCCGCCGCTCCGCGCCGTCGCCGCCGTGGTTCAGGCTGATCTGGCCCAGCCCACCGTTGTCCCAATAGGTGAAGCCGCTCGGCGGCGTCAGCGCGATGCAGGCGGTTCGATACCGGTCACTGTAAACGGCGTACCAGCCCGGCGTGCCCTGGAAGCCGAAGCCCTCCGCATCTCCCTGGCCGTCCATCGCGGCCGACCGGCCCGTCTCGTTGGTAGCGGTGCCGGGACTGCTGTAGCGCGCCCGGGTCAGGGTGTTGAGGTGCGGCTCGATCCGTGAGCGAACCTCGAAGCGATCCGCGTAGAAGTCCCAGCGCCGCGTCAGCCGATACGTATCCCTGAGCACCTTCGTGCACTCGTAGACGGCCCTGACCGGCCCGCAGGCCACACGGGCGAAGTGCTCGACGTCGCCCTCCTCGCTGCTCCAGCCCGTTTCGGCGCTGGACAGAATGATTCTCTCGATCACTGGTTGCTCGCCGCCCGGCGTGCGCACCGCGATCGAGTGCAGCACGCCATCGCCTATGCCGGCCGTGTAGGCCGACATGCGAATCCGGGAGCCGTCCTCTGAGGCCTGGAAGCGGGCAACGTGCCGCGCCGGCGCGTCAGGGCCAGCGGCCGCCCCCAGGACCGTGAAGTGCGCCTCGCCGCCCGATGCCAGACTTGAGGGCAGGCAGAGGACCAGCGTCCCCTCGCCCGCCCCCGCGCGCGCCGGCTCGAACTGCGCGGGCACGACGGTGCCGTCCTCAAACAGGACGCGCAGGTTCTTCGGATCCGGCGCCCGCCCGCTGCCACCTGTGAGTTCCAGCGCCAGCTCCACGGCCATGCCGGCCGCGTCGCCGGCCGGGACCTCCAGAACGAAGCGCCGCTTGAACGCGAACCTCTCCGGATCGGCTGGGCCGGTGAAGGCTGCCGTCGCGAGCGTGCGGCCCGTCAGCGAAAGGTCACCGGAACCGGTCAGGCGCGCCACGACTTGTCGGGGGCCGTCCGCCACGGCCACGGGGAACTGCACGCCGAGGGACCGTTCGGCTCCGGCCGCCAGGCCGATCCCGTCGAACCCGCCGATCTCGAGCCCTTCAGGACCGTCGATGTTGAGCGTCAGCCCGAGGTCCCGCGCCGCCGCCAGCCCGTCGTTGCGCAGGAGAACCATCGCCGACATCGTCTCGCCCGGGCGCAGTTCAGTCTCCGGCTCGACCGGGCGTCCGGCGACCGACAGCGTGACGTCGGCAATGGTCGCGTCGGCCACCAGCGCTTCATCGCCCGCCAGGAGCAGGTAAGTGTGCTCCGCCTCAGGCGCCCCCTCGATCCGCAGAGGGCTGCCGTCCCCGCCCGCCACCCGGCTCGCCGGGTTCCCGAGATCATCCAGGGCCAGCAACACACGCGGCAAGGCGCCCCAGGCCGGCTGCCAGGCGGGCACGTCGAGCACCAGAGCGGCGCCCGCGCCGAGCCTGATCGTCCCCCTGAGGTCGGCGGCTCTCCGCAGCGTCACCTGGCCGGTGCACTTCAGGACTTCATCTTCGTAACGGCCCTCGCCGGAATCCACAAAGAGGTAGTCCCTTCTGCGGATCACGGTCTGGCGGGTCGTCGCGCCCCTGCGGTCGGGCATCGCGATGGGCGCGCGCCACTGCTCGATCTCGGGTCCGGCGGCGTAGAAGTCGTTCTCGCCGAGGTCCAGGATTCCCCCGGCCCTTGTGCGGACCGCATGTGGCGCCTTCCCGAAGTTCACCGTGCAGGTCGTCCCGTCGGCGAACTCGGTGCGCTGCACCATCCGGTCAGGGGTCAGGAACTCGTGCGAGACCATCTCCTGCATGCCGATGACCTCGTGCAGCTTACAGACGTTGCGGTAGATGGCCAGCATCTGCTCGCGCTCTTGTGGCACGCGCCAGCGCAGGCCGTGCGAATGCACCCACATCATGGGCGGCGTGCCGTAGAGCACGTTCATCGCCGTCTTGCGCTCGGTGATCTCGGGCGCCACCTGGTGCAGGTAGTCGCTGCAGGCGCCCCAGTACCAGTAATCGACCACGCAATCGTGGTAGACGAG
>CAZSET010000276.1:0-5048 GCA_964605915.1 uncultured candidatus Brocadiaceae bacterium
CGACTGGTACTCTTACGATGTGGACGACATCTACTACGTCGACTGTGACAGCGAAGGCGTCGGTGGTGGTGATTTCCCCGACCTCGCCGGCTTCGGCGCTTCCGCCGCGTGGGGATTCATGTGCAAATCTCGCGGCGCTCGCTGCCGGACGGGCGCCGACCTGAGCAAGACGGACTGCTCGCTGTGCGGCGGCCACATCTACGATTGGCGTGGCGGCGGCGCCGGCATCTACGGCACCTATCCCCAGTTCGAGGGGAACTCCCCGTGGGGCTGGCCGGATGAGCTGGTCGGCTACACGCCGTTCTAGTCAGGCAGTGTGAGGGGACCGCGTCGGTCCCCGCGGCCGGTAGTTGAGAACAAGGGCGGAGCGGCGCACCGCGTCGCTTCGCCCTTTCTTTCTCTCCAACGGACGGCGCCGGCCTTTGGGGTGCGGCTGCCGTCCCGCGCTTTGCGATTGCTCCGTTCGTGCTGCCCCGTCGGGGGGCAACCTGTCCTCGGCACGCGCGGCTTCACCGGGCGTGATTGCTTGACATGCCGCCAAGCCCGGCTTACAATCGTTGCGAGTTTGGGCCGTGCCCGCGGGGCCGCCGGAGGGGGGCCCGTGGTGTGCAGTCGCTCCGGAGCAATTCGCCAGGGAGGTAAAGGACATGAACAAGGCGTGGGTGTGGTTGGTTGTTCTTGTCATCGTCGCTGGCATTGTGGCCTTCTTTGCCACGCGGGGCGGGGAGGAGGGCGACGACAGCGGTGCTGTTTCAGGGATGATGCAAATCGACGAGAGCGATCTCAAGTTCGGGCAGAGGACGTACGACGGCATCTGCCTCGTCCTGTCCCGGCAGACCAGCGAACGCGCGCGGCTTGAGCGGATGCAGAGAACCGCCGGCGTGGTCGGCTATGGCACGGTCCTGAGCGTGGGTCAGCCCGAACCAGGGTTGCTGGCCTTTGAAGTGGACGCCGATCCTCCCGACGGCCAGGTCGAGGTGAGGGTCGACGTGGAGGCCAAAAAGTACACCGGCGAGGCGCCTTCTGCGGGGGAGTACGTGAGGTACGTCGGCCGCATGGCGGATTGGGAGTGGCATGCGGAGACCGAGAAAGTCGAGCTCTGGTTGGAGAGGGGCGATGTATCGCCCGCCAAGGGCAAGTAGCCGCGTGACCGGCTGAAGTGGCTTAATGCCCGGTTCTCTGGAGTCTTCGCGCAGGGACGCGCCGAGAAGGCGTCCCTGCGTTTCCTTTTCTGGCGGCCGGGGGCCCCGGCAGGCGTTGCAGGCGGGTCGGGCCTGCGGTGGTTAGAGGGCCGGGCGCCGCGCGACGCCGGGGGGTGGCGTCATGCCGGCAAGGCCCTACTCCAGCAGCTTGCGGAGCGCCTTTAGCGCCCTGGCGGTCGGCTCGGCCGGATCGTCGCGTCCGTAGTACTCCAGCACGATGTGACCGTCGTAGCCGACGCCCTCGAAGATCTCGAGGAGCCTTCTGGCGTCCACGTAGGCGAAGCCGCCGGTCTCCGTGAAGTCGCCGAACTTCAGGTGGGCGTTGGACATGAGCTGGGCGAACTTCTCGGTCTCCGCGTAGACCTGCTCGCGGGCGCGCTCGTCCTGGGTTCGGAATCCCGGCACGAAATTGGTGGGGTCGGGGTTCGTGCGAAGGTTGGGGCTGCCGACCGCCTGGATGATCCTCAGTATGCTATCCGCGTCCCGACAGACGGTGCTGTGGTTCTCGATGCACAGCAGAACGTTGTGCTCCTCCGCGACGGGCATCACCTCCCGGTAGGAATCGATGACCCGGCAGGCCTCCATGAACGGATCCTCCCCGGAGGTGTGGTAGCCGGTGAATGTGTTCATCCTGTGGACGCCGGCCGCGGCCGTGTGGACGATCCATTCCTTCATGCGCTCGACCTGGTCTGCACGCTCCCTTGCCAGGACGCGGGCGAAGTCGTTGCCGGCGATGACCGAGGCGATCGAGAGCCCGAGCTCGCCGGCTCTGCGGGCGACCTGCTTGAGGTGTCCGCCGGGGTCATCTTCGTTGACGTGCCGGGGGAAGATCTCCAGGCCGTCCGCCTCCTGGCGCTTGACTTCGTCCAGGAAGGACATCAGGTCGCACTTGCCTTCGTCGAACCACGCACGGTAGCTCCATGAGCTGATCGATATCAGCATGGTCGTTTCCCTCCTGCCATGGCAAGCGATTGGCTTGGCGCGTTACAGATCCAGGGCCGTCGAAACGGAATGCTCCTTGACCTCGTCGGGGGTGACCTCGCGCCCGAGCTCCATGGACAGGTATATGCCTTCGCTGATGAGCATGGTGTTCAGGCCGACGGCGGCGGTGGGCAGCAGGTCTACCTTTCCGAGCAGCGCGGCCGCCCAGTGATCCTGGGAGCCCTGATAGGCTGCGGTTTCGGGGAAGACGCGCAGCCACCTAGTCATGGCCGAGCCGAGGTCGAACGTGCCGTCCATCTCCATGTCGCCAATCGTCGTGTGCAACGCAAACGGGCTGAGCGTGAGGCCGCCCTTCGAGCCGGCGAGCTTGCTGCCGTCCGTGCCGCCCAGATGGACGGCCCAGGCCTCCTCGATGGCGAACGTGATGCCTCCCTCCAGGCGGACTAGTGCGATGGCCAGCTCCTCCACGTCGTACTTGCTCTCGCGGCGCCGCTCTTCGTACATGTCGGTTTCCTGGTGGGTTGTGCCGCTGATGGTCAGCACGTCCGGATTGCCCAGCAGGTAGAGCATCTGACCGATGTGGTAGACGCCCATGTCGAACAGCGCGCCGCCGGCAGCGGTCGCCTTCTGGACGAAGGAGCTGGTGCCGTATCCGTCCACGAAGGGGCGGCCCCGGCGGCGGTAGTAGCTGCTCTTAGCGTAGTAGGGCCTGCCCAGATGCCCGTCCTCGATGAGCCGCTTGGCAGCGAACGTCTCCTTGCTGAACAGGCTGCCGAGCTGCATGGACAGCATTCGGTCCAGCTCCCGGGACTGGTCTAGCATGCGTTCGGCGTCCACGTAGGAGCCGGCCAGCGGCTTCTCACAGTAGACGTGCTTGCCGGCCTGCATCGCGGCTATGCTCATGGGGGCGTGGAGGTTGTTGTGCAGGCAGACGTCCACCGCGACGATCTCGTCCATGGCGAGCAACTCGCGGAAGTCGGTGAACACGTGGGGGATGCCGTATTCAGCCGCAACTCGCTGGACCTCCTTCTCGTCGATGTCGCAGGCCGCCACCATCCTGGCGCCCGGCACCTGCTGGTACCTATGCAGGTGCCTCTTGCCGATCTGTCCCGTGCCTATGATCCCGAGCTTCACCTCGTCAGCCATGCTTCCCTCCTCGCGTAATCCTGCGGGCCCGTCCGTGGGCCCCCGATGCTCCATCTCAAGCCGCGTATGGTAGCCAGCCACGGGCACGTTTGCAACGTTCCGTGGCCGGCCGGATTGAAGCGCCGCGGCGCCTGCGTCCCGCCATGTTCTTGCCTCGGCCGGACGAACTCCGTAGTATTTGTCTCCTGTTCCTCTTGGCAGGAGGATGCCTGCCATCATGCACATACTGAAGCGCTTCGGGGGCAACCCCGTGCTGGAGCCCGTGCCCGGCGCATGGGACTGCGTCAGCGTGTTCAACCCCGGTGCCATCCTGAAGGACGGCCGGGTCTACATGCTCTACCGCGCCGTCAGCGATCTGGGGCGGTACGTCTCGCGGTTCGGGTTGGCGATCAGCGAAGACGGCTACTCCTTCGAGCGCGCATCGGACAAGCCGGTCTTCGAGCCGCAGCAGGACTACGAGGTGGGCGGCGTCGAGGACGCACGGATCACGCGCGACGCCGACGGGTTCCTCGTTACCTATGCGGCCGTTTCCAAGGAGCCGGGCCCGGCATACGCGGACATGGACTTCTTCCGCGTCAGCCGCGACGATCCCCACTGCCCGCGGCCGGGCATTCCGCCCCTCGGCCCGAGCTACACCGGCTTGCTGCGCTCTGCGGACCTGGTCGATTTCCGTCAGGAGGGCCTGATCACGCCTCCGGGGATCGACGATCGCGACGGCGTGCTGTTCCCGGAGAAGATCGACGGGCGCTACGTCATGCTGCACCGGCCGGCGGCGTGGGTCGGGGCGGAGTACGGAACCGACACGCCGGCTATCTGGCTTGCCTACTCGGACGACCTGCGAACGTGGGACTACGGCGAAAGGGGCGAGCACCTGCTCATGCGGTCCGAGCAACCATGGGAAGAGGCAAAGCTCGGCGCCGGTGCGCCGCCCGTGCGGACCGACGCCGGGTGGCTCCTCATCTACCACGGCGTGGACCACAGGTACGTTTACCGCGTCGGGGCCGCGCTGCTGGACCTCCACGACGTCACGAAGGTGATCGCCAGGACGGAGGAGCCCCTGCTCGAGCCCGAGGAGGACTACGAGAGGGTCGGCGTCATCCCGAACGTGGTTTTCCCCACGGCTGCCGTCTGGGAGGCGGGACGCGAATTGCTGGTCTACTATGGCGCGGCTGACAGGGCCTGCGGCCTGGCCACGGCGGACATGGAGGAGTTGCTGGGGCACCTGCTTGCCTGACGGGCCGGCGAGCATCTCTGAGGAGGGACGCGGCGAATGAATCCACAGGACGCAAGGTACATCTGGAGCGACTCCGAGGGCGCCGGGCGGAACCGCTATGTGTTCTTCCGGCGCGGCTTCCGGTTGGGGGGCGCTCCCCGATCGGGCGAGCTCCGTGTCTTCGCCGACACCCGTTACCGGCTCGTCGTCAACGGCGTCGTGCTCGGGCACGGGCCCGCGCGGTTCTTCGTGCACCGGCCGGAGTACGATACTTATGACCTGCTGCCGTTCCTCCAGTCCGGGGCCAATGTCGTGGCCGTCACGGTGAACAGCTACGGGACCGACAGCTTCCATTCGCAGAGGAGCATCGGCGGCCTGATTGCCTGGGGCGGCGTTACGGATGCTGCCGGCAACGAGGTGAGCCTGGCGGCCGGGCCGTCCTGGAAGGCGCTGGCATCCGACGCGCACCAGAGCGAGTCTGGCTGCGTGTCCTTCGAGCTGTACGCCGGCGAAGTGCTGGACGCACGCGAACTGCCGGCGGGGTG
>CAZSET010000277.1:0-5037 GCA_964605915.1 uncultured candidatus Brocadiaceae bacterium
GTCGGTCAGCCTGCGCAGGGCGCCCTCGTCCGGATAGGGATGGCGCCCGACGCGCTGAAAGAATTCATTGCGCCGCACGGCGTCGCCGCCAAACCGCGCCTCCGCCCAGGGGCCGGTGCAGCCGACGCCGGCCGTGGCCTTCAGCAACGTATGGCCCCAGGCGAAGTGCGCTCCGTCCAGGAACACCTGGCGGTATGGCGCGAGTTCCGGCACGGAAAACGTATCCACGAACTTCTGCCCGTACGCGTTCATCTCCGTGCCGACGAGGATCGGCATGTGCAGCCGCACGGCCGCCTGAATGGCTTCGTGGAGTTTCCGGACCTTCAGCGCCTTCTCGTCGGCGTCCTCCAGGTTCCAGTTCCGGTCCGGGATGATCGTCACCGTCGGTATTCCCTTTTCTCGCCACAGCCCGAAGAGCCAGACCGGGTCCTCCTCCCCGTCATTGGTGCCGTCCAGCCATCCGCCGCTCGGCACGGCGCCACAGCTCAGCGTCATGTCGAGCACGTCATCGAGGGTCGGGAAGCTGCCCTCCTGGGGGGCGGCGTAGCCGACGCCGCCGTACTTCATCAGCCTGGCCCGGATCAGGCCCTTCAGCGCGACGACGTCCTGGAGCAGTCCGCGCACGTTCTGCTCGGGCTCATCGAGCTTCCGGCTCCAGAACCGGGCCAGCTCCGTCTCGTCGGGGAACAGTTCGCGCGCCCGCCGCTCGTAGGCCACCAGCATGTGCCTCTCGGTGGCGTTGCCGGCGGGCGTCAAAGGCAGAACGTCCCTCTCGTAGTCCACCGCGACCGGTTCCAGGTGCTCGTTCACGCGGTCCAGCATCTTCCGGTTGCGGCGTTGGGCGCGCTCGCGCATTGCGGCCAGCGTCTCGCCCTGGGGCGTGCCAGGCTCGGGCCGAGAGGTGAAGCCCGTGGTGATGAAGTACGCCACGCCGGGCTCGTGCGGGGAGTTCGTCACCTTGTCGCTGTACTCCTTGACGAACACCCTGGTCTCGAAGCCCACGGCGGTCTTGAGCCCCAGCAGCCTGCCGGCCCCAAGGAACTCCTCCAGGCCGTCCAGCACGTCGAAGTCCACGATCCCGGCCACCTCCATGCCGTATCGGTGGGCCTCCCACGCGATGCGCGACGGCGAGTAACCGTAGGCGTTGTAAGACAGGAACGTGTGATAGTGCAGGTTCACCTCGGCACGTTTCGAAGCAGACGGGCCCTGGGCGGACAGCTCGGCCAGACGCTCCAGCGCCTGGCGACGCTCCTCGGCGTCGAAGCTGTCCAACTGCTCGACCAGATCGGGCGCAGCCTGAGAAGCCATCCGAACGAGAATCCCTGAGGCGGGAAGACGGAACACACTGAAGAGCTTATCCGACACGACTTTACGGGAAGCGCCGCAGCCGTTCAAGTGGAAGCCCGTTTGCCCGCGCCGGGGCTGCACGGAGGGAAGCGGCACACAGCCACGCGCGCCGCCCGTGATTGACTTCGCCTCCGCCTTTTCCCTATATTCAACTGTCGGGAGCCCTCTGGCGCGGAGACGGTCTTTGACCGCCACAGGCAGACAGGAAACGAAGGTCGTCATCGTCGGCGCCGGCGCCGTGGGCTCCACGTTTGCCTACACGCTGATGAACAGCGGCCTGGCCGAGCAGATCGTTCTGGTCGACCAGGATCAGGAGCGTGCCGAGGCAGAGGCCATGGATCTGAACCACGGCCTGTTCTTCGCCCCTCCCGTGAGCATCAGTGCGGGCGGCTATGCCGACTGCGCGGACGCCACCATCGTCGTCATCTGCGCGGGCACGGCCCAGAGAGCCGGAGAGTCGCGGCTCGATCTCATCGCGCGCAACAGCCGCATATGCCGCGCCATCCTCGACCAGGTGCTGGAGCAGAACCCGGACGCCATCATCGTCATGGTGACCAACCCGGTGGACGTGCTCACCTACGATGCCATCAGCCACACCGGCCTGCCCTGGCAGCAAGTGCTGGGATCGGGCACGGTGCTGGACAGCGCCAGGCTTCGCTACCTGTTGAGCCATCACTGCCAGGTGGACGCCAGGAACGTGCACGCCTACGTCCTGGGCGAGCACGGCGACAGCGAGGTGGCCGCCTGGAGCATGACCAACGTCGGCGGGGTCAGGCTGGCGCAGTTCTGTGAGCTGTGCGGCAGATGCGATGCAGCCAAAGAGAGACAACGCATCGCCGAGCAAGTGCGCGACTCCGCCTACCATCTGATCGAGGCGAAGGGATACACCAACTACGGCATCGCGCAGGCCCTCGTGCGGATCGTCGGGGCCGTGGTGCGGGACGAACACAGCGTCTTGACCGTCTCCACGCTCGTCGACGGCTGCCTGGGCATAGAGGACGTGTGCATGAGCATCCCCTGCGTGGTGGCGCGCGAGGGCATCGTGCGACAGCTTGAGCCCGAGCTTTCGGAAGACGAGGCCGGACAGCTCCGTCGCAGTGCGCAGAAGCTTCGGGAAGTCCAGGATTCCCTGGCACGCTGAAGGGCGAGCCATCCGCCCCGGAAAGGACCAATGCTCGACGAAGCCAGCCAGCTCCTCGACGCGGCCGGACGGCCCCGGGTCTGCGTCATCGGCGACGTCATGCTGGACGTCTACGTCTGGGGAGACGTGTCCCGCATCTCGCAGGAAGGCCCGATACCCGTCCTGCGCGTGGAGCGGCGGGAGCAGCGCATGGGCGGCGCCGGCAATCTCGCCGTCATGCTCCAGGCGCTCGGGGCGCAGGTGCAACTGGTGGGGCTGGTGGGCGCCGACCCCGCCGGGGAGCAGGCGCGGGCCCGAATGGCCGACGCCGGACTGGACGACGCGGGCCTGGTCGCGTCCCAGGAGCGTCCCACGGCGACCAAGACGCGCTACCTCGGCTACGTCCAGTCTGCCGGGCGCGCCATGCAGCAGATCGTGCGAGTGGATGAGGAAGTAACGGACGCCCCTTCCGCCGAGGAGTCACGGCGCGTCCGATCCGCCGCCGTGCAGGCCGTCGGGCATGCGGACGTGGTGGTCCTTCAGGACATGGGCAAGGGCCTGCTCGACGCCGAGCTCATCACACACCTGGTGCAGGAAGCCAGGGACCAGGGCAAGCCCCTCATCGTCGACCCGGAACTCACCGAGGACTACTCGCCCTACGCCGGTGCGACGTGCATCCTGCCCAACCGGTTCGAGGCGCAGATGGCCACCGGCGTCGCCTTGCGCGGCGAGGAAGACTACCGCCGCGCCGCACACACGTTGCTCGACCGGCTGGAACTGAAAGGCGTGGTCATCAAACTGGACCGGGATGGGATCTACTTCGCTACGGCTGACGGTCAGGACAGGCACATGACCACGCGCGCCCGCGACGTGGCCGACATAACGGGCGCCGGCGACATGGTGACGGCGGCGTTCGTCTTCGGGCGTGCCTGCGGTGCGGACTACGCCACGGCAGTCGACCTGGCCAACTTCGCCGCCGGCCTGGAGGTCGGCTACCACGGCGCAAGAGCCATCTCGCGCCGCCGGTTGGCCGAGGCCCTGCGCGCGGAGGCCGAGCCTACGGCGCGCAAGATCAAGACCCGCAACGAAGTCAAAGCACTGGTCGACGAACTGCGCGAGGCCGGCAGACGAATCGCGTTCACCAACGGCTGTTTCGACCTGCTCCACTATGGACACGTGCAGCTCCTTCAGTACTCCCGGCGGCAGGGCGACGTGCTGATCGTCGGGCTCAACAGCGACGCATCCGCCCGCACGCTGAAAGGCCCGGGACGGCCGATCAACTCCGAGGACGTGCGCAGCCGCATCCTGGCCTCGCTGGCCGACGTGGACTACGTGGTGCTGTTCGAGGAGCAAAGCGTGCTGTCCCTGATCCAGGACGTGCGTCCGGATGTGCTGGTCAAGGGCGGCGACTACACCGTCGAGGGCGTGGTCGGCCACGAGTTCGTCCGGTCCTACGGCGGCGAGGTGAAACTGGCGCCCGTGGCCGAGGGCGTCTCCACCACGGAACTGATCGAGAAGATCGCGAGAAACCATGAGAGAGCAGATCGAGGCAATCCTGCGTGAGACCATCAGGGTCCACCAGGAACTGATTGCGCTCAGTCCCCTGATCGAGGAGCTCGGCGAGCGGCTGGCCGACGTGCTGGCAGCCGGCGGCTCGGTCTACCTGATGGGCAACGGCGGCAGCGCCGCCGACAGCCAGCACATGGCCTGCGAGCTGGTCGGCCGGTTCCTGCAGGAGGGGCGCCCCCCCCTGCCCTGCCATGCCCTCAGCACGGACTCCAGCATCCTGACGGCCATCGGCAACGACTTCGGAATGGACGAGGTCTTCCTCAGGCAGGTGGCGGCCTTCGTGCGGGAGGGCGACGCCGTCATCGGCCTCTCGACGAGCGGGAACTCGCAGAACGTCAACGTCGCCATCGACGAGGCCAGGGCGCGCGGCGCGCTGACCATCGGGCTGACGGGCGGCACGGGCGGCGCCCTGGCGCAGAAGTGTGACCTGGCCATCATCGTGCCCGCCGACCAGACGCCCCGCGTCCAGGAGGCCCACGGCACCATAATCCACATACTGTGCGGCCTGATCGAGCAGCGCCTGTTCAACGGTTCCGACTGAAACAGCGTCCGCACCTGCCCGCCGCGGCTTACGACGGCACCAAGGAGAGACAATGCTCCCGAGCCTTCAGGAAATCGTGATGCGGCTGATCATCATTCTGCCGGCGCTTACGTGGCACGAGTTCGCCCATGCCTACAGCGCCGACAAGATGGGCGACCCGACGCCGCGGATGATGGGACGCCTGACGCTCAACCCGCTGGCGCACATCGATCCGATCGGCACGATCATCCTGCCCATCTTCCTGCGGTTCGGGTGGGCCAAGCCGGTGCCGATCAACCCCATGAATTTCCGTGACCCGGTGAAGGGCTCCCTCGTTACGAGCGCGGCAGGGCCAGCTTCGAATCTGGCCCAGGCCGTCGTTGTGGGGCTCATTACGCGGTTGATCATCTCGGTGTCGCCCTTGGAGTGGCTCCAAGACAACTTGCTGTTTTACGTACTGTTCTGGCTGTCAGCGGTCATC
>CAZSET010000278.1:0-5028 GCA_964605915.1 uncultured candidatus Brocadiaceae bacterium
GGCCCGGGGCCCGCAGCGCACCTTCTCGGGTCAGTCCCTCAAGGAGATCGCCTTCCCGCTCGGGGGCATAGGCACGGGTTGCATATCGCTGGGCGGACGTGGCCAACTGCGCGACTGGGAGATATTCAACCGGCCGAACCAGCGCTTCCGGCCGGGCTTCAGTTTCGCGACGCTCCGGGCCCAGACTTCTTCGGGCAAGCCGGTCGTCAAGGTGGTCGAATCGCCGCCGCTGCCGCCTTATTCGAGCACACACGGGAGCGGCCACTTCCGCGGGCAGGGATTCCCGCACGGGAGCGGCCACTTCTGCGGCGAGGGATTCCCGCACATGGCCTCGAACGTTTTCCGCGGGGAGTACCCGTTCGCCTGGCTCGAGTTCGATGACGACGCCCTGCCGCTGAGGGTGAGACTCGAGGCGTTCAATCCCTTTATCCCGCTTAACGACTTCGAATCCAGTCTCCCCGTGGCGATACTGATCTACAGCCTGGAGAACGTGGGCGACGAGCCCGTGGACGGCCTGCTCGTGTGGACGATGGAGAACGTTGTCGGCTACGAGGGCTCCGGGGGGCTTGAGCGGCGGGACCTGGGCGGCAACCGCAGCGTGTTCCGCGCCGAGGACGGCCTGAAGGGCATGGTCCTGGACTCCACCCGATACGGCCCGGACACGCATCGCTACGGCTCGATGGTGCTTGCGACGCCGTGCCCGGACGTGACGTACACGGGTGACATCGGCGGCGAGGGATTCGGGATAGGCCACCGATTCTGGGACTTCGCGGCGCGCGCCGGCTGCTTCGATGACGCAGACCTTGCCGAGCCGACGGCCGAAGGGCAGACGGCCGTCTGCGCGCTCGGGGCGAGGTTCTCGCTGCCGGCCGGCGAGACGATCGAAGTCCCGTTCCTGATCGCGTGGCACTTCCCCAACTTCATCAAGTACTGGCACCGCGGCGAGGAGAAACCGCAGTGGCGGAACTACTACGCGGGGCACTTCGACGATGCATGGGCCGTGGCACGGTACGTGAACGAAAACCTGGAAGGACTGCGCGCGGAGAGCATGCAGTACCACGACGCGCTGTTCGGCTCCACGCTTCCCGCGTGTGTCCTGGACGCGGCCAGCTCGCAGACGTCCACCCTCAAGAGCCCGACCTGCCTGCGGCTGGAGGACGGGACGTTCTACGGCTTTGAGGGCTGCGGCTCGACCTGGGGCTGCTGCGAAGGTTCGTGCACCCACGTGTGGAACTACCAGCAGGCCCTGCCGTTCCTGTTCCCTGCGCTGGAGCGCTCCATGCGGACGGCCGACTACCGCTACAACCTGCGGGAGGAGGACGGCCGGATGTGCTTCCGCATCGGGCTGCCGCTCGGCACGTCCGGCTGGGGCTTCCATGCGGCCGCCGACGGGCAGCTCGGCGGCGTCATGAAGACCTACCGCGACTGGCTGCTTTGCGGAGACGACGACTGGCTGCGCCAGCTCTGGCCCCGCGTCAAGAAGGCGCTCGCCTACGCGTGGGAGCAGTGGGACGCCGACCGCGACGGCGTCGCCGAAGGCATCCAGCACAACACATATGACATCGAGCTCCACGGGCCCAACCCGCTCATCATGGCCTTCTACATGGGCGCCCTGCGGGCAGCGGAAGAGATGGCCCGCTACCTGGGCGAGGACGAACAGGCGAACGAGTACCGCCACCTCTTCGAGAAGGGCTCGGCCGCCATGGACCAGACGCTCTTCAACGGCGAGTACTACGTCCAGAAGTACGATTCCGACAAGGTTCAAACTCAGCAGTTCGGCGACGGATGCCTCTCAGACCAGATGCTGGGGCAGTGGATCGCGGCGATCTGCGAGCTGGGATACCTGTTCGATCCCGCCCACGTGCGCAGCGCGCTTGAGTCCGTGTTCCGCTTCAACTGGCGGCCGAGCCTGGCCGACCACGCCAATCCCCAGCGCATCTACGCCATCAATGACGAAGCGGGCCTCCTGATGTGCTCCTGGCCGCACGGGAACCGGCCCCTTATCCCCACGATGTACTGCGATGAGGTGTGGACCGGCATCGAGTACCAGGTCGCCAGCCACCTCATCATGGAGGGATTCGTCCGGGAAGGTCTCGCTATCGTGAAGGGAGCCCGCGACCGGCACGACGGCCTGAGGCGTAACCCGTGGGACGAGTTCGAATGCGGCAGCCATTACGCGAGGGCCATGTCAAGCTGGGGGCTGGTTCTGGCGCTCAGCGGCTACCACTGCAGGGCCCCGGTGGGACTCCTGCGGTTCCACCCGAAGCTGTGGCGTGAAGACTTCCGCACCTTCTGGTCCAGCGGCTCGGGTTGGGGCACTTTCTCGCAGAAGCTCGGGGAGGGCACGGCGGAGATCCTGCTGGAAGTGCTGGGCGGCGCGCAGCCGCTGCGGACGCTCCGGCTGGCCGGGGACATCGTGGACGGGGAGACGCCCAGGGCCGTCGCTCAGGTCGCCGACCGGGATGCCGCCTGCTCGGTCCAGAGGCAAGGGAAATGGCTCGACGTGCAGTTCCCCAAGGGGATCGGGGTGCCTGCAGGCGAGACGCTAAGGGTGAGCCTGGCCCCGTGAGGCTCAGTCTTCCAGGAAGGCATCCTCGTTTTTGAAAGGCGGCGAGTAGATCAGCAGCGCCCTGAATTCCTCGTTGCTCTCGTGCGGCATCACGGTGTAAGCCGTGAAACGGGGGATGACGACGGCCGAGCCGGGCCCAACGAAGTGCCGCATCTTCTCCACGACCACGATCGCCTTTCCGGAGACGACGAACAGCGCCAGGTCATGGCGCGCGTGGTAGCGCTCGCTCAGCATGCCGTTGGGCGCCAACTGAAGGACGCACACGTTCTGCCCGCGCGTGCGCTCGTACTCAGCGAAAGCCGAAAGCTGTCCCGCGGGCAACTTGGCCACCGATTCTCCGGGATCGAAAACCAGGTTCCGGGGACGCTGGTTCAGGACGGCCTCCTGCCTGCGCGTCAGGCAACCCGTCGCGAACACGACCACGGCAACCGCCAGTAGCCAGTGCGCTCTTCTCATCAAGTACCTCGAAGTGTCGCTAGCCAAACGCCCGCTGCGCTCGTCCGTGCACGGGAAAGAATATAACCGCCCCGTGGCGCCCTTTCAACTCCAGCGGCGGGCTACAGTGTTCCGCGGATTCGGAGGCAGCAGGCGTCTGCCGTTCCCTTGCGACGGACAGACCATTTCGCGCATAGTGTGCCGGAACGCACCGATGGCCGGGCGACTATAACGCATTGCGGGGCGTGCACATGAGGGTGACCATCTGCTGCAAGCGGTTCGGCCCGCGTGGCGGCGCGGAGGCCTTCCTGATCAACTTCGCCCGGTACCTGGTCCGCAATGGCCATCAAGTCAGGGCGCTGGCTCAGCAGACGGACGGAGGGGTCGCGGGGGTCGAGGTCGTCCGCCTCCGAGTGGCGCCAGTCCCACGAGCGTTCCAGGACCTGGCCCTGGCCAGGGCCGCGGAGAAGGCCCTGACCGCCGAAGTCGCTGACGTTACCTTCAGCGACCAGCGCTGCCTGGGCGCCCAGGTAGTGCGGCTGGGCGGCGGCGTCCAGCGCGAGTTCGTCAGGCAGCGGCGCAAGAGCTACCGCAACCCGCTCGGCCGAGCCGTCAACGACCTCCTCCGTTGGGCGAGCATCCGCGAGCGGCTGCGGCTGAGCATCGAAGGCAGGATGTATCGCCATCCCGCCCTCCGCCGCGTCATCGCGAACTCGGACATGGTCCGGCGCGAGGTCGAGCAACATTTCCCCCGCGTGGCAGGCCGGGTCCGGGTGGTGTACAACGGCGCCGACCCGGAGCGCTTCAGTCCCAAGCTGAAGCGGAAGCATCGCGCTGCCGTCCGGGAGGAGTTCCGCATCCCCCCCGACGCGCTGGTGGGCGTGTTCGTCGGACACGACTGGCGGCGCAAGGGACTCTTCACGTATCTAGAGGCCCTGGGCCTGCTGGCCCGGAAGCCGACGCCCAGGCCCGTCTGCGCGCTGGTGGTGGGACGCGGCAACACGCGGCGCGCGCGGGCCTTCGCCGGCAGGCAGGGCATTGCCGAACTCGTCCGCCTTACGGGCGATCATCTGCCCGACGCCTTCTACGGCGCGTCCGACCTGCTGGTTCTGCCGAGCTTTTACGACCCGTGCGCCAACGTAACCATGGAGGCGCTCGCCTGCGGGCTGCCGGTGGTCACGTCCGCCCACAACGGCGCATACGAATTGCTCACGCCGGGCGAGAACGGTTTCTACGTCGAGGACGCTTCGGACGCCAATGGGCTGGCGGAGTTCATCGCGCATTTCCTGGACGAAGAGCGCCTGGCAATTGCCTCTGAGGCGGCCCGGGGGCTGGCGCTTCAGTACACGCTCAGCGGCCAGTACGCGAATATCCTGGCGGTGCTTCAAGAAGCCGCCGAGGAGATCCGCAAGCCGCACGAGTGAGGCGCCCGGTCAGCACTTCTCGACGCCCGCCCCGGCAACCGCGACGAACTGGTAGGTCTCCGGGGCTATCCCTGTCTCCGCCCTGTAAGCCGCGCTGACGGCCTCGGAAAGCCGGTTTGCATGGTCGCGCTCGACCAGGTTCACGGTGCAGCCCCCGAATCCGCCGCCGACCATCCGCGCCCCCAGGATGCCGGGCTGGCTGCGCGCGAGAGCCACCATCAGGTCCAGCTCCTCGCAGCTCACCTCATAGTCATCGCGCAGGCTTTCGTGAGACTCATCCATCAGCCGCCCGAAGCGCGCGTATTCCCCCGCCTTGAGTGCCTCGGCAGCCTGCACGGTCCGCTCGTTCTCGCTGACCACGTGCCGGGCGCGCTTCAGCGTCTCCCCATCCAGCGCGTCGCCGTCCTGCGCCAGGATCTCGGGCGTCACGTCGCGCAGTTGCTGGACGCCGCCGACGCGTTCGTTCAGAAGACGCGCCGCCTCCTCGCACCGGGCGCGGCGCTCGTTGTAGGCCGAGCTGCCCAGCTCGTGATGGACCATGGTGTTGCAGACCACGATCCGGAACGCGGACGTGTCCAGCGGCAGCAGCTCGTGCTCCAG
>CAZSET010000279.1:0-4976 GCA_964605915.1 uncultured candidatus Brocadiaceae bacterium
AGTGCCAATCACTGTCGGGCGTGGGCCGTCCTTGCGTGGGCTCATGGGCAATAGCTCCTTTGAAGTGGCTGACGGGCATGCCGTCCCAACTGCGCGAAGCGTGAACCGTCATTGCTGAGACCTGCGGCGGCGAAACTGTGCCGATGGAACAGCTCACCCAGCAGCACGTCTATGGTCCGGCAGCCCGGCCCCCAAATCAAGCAAGCTTCAGCGGGGCGGACTCCGCCTCGCTCATCTCCAGGTCTCCTCCAAGTGCCGTGCACCGCCGTGATCTCCTGGCGCGCCACCCGGCCTCGGCGACCACGTGGGACCTGTACGTTCGGACAAACGATGCGGATTTGTCTGAACTGGCGGAGGGTCTGGGGGAAGTCGTGCGGGAGGCGAACACGGAATGAGCGGTGGGCTCGATGGCCGCCGACGCGAAAGGCCTTGCAGAACAAGAGAATAGGGTGGTCGGGGCGGCGGGATTCGAACCCGCGATCTCTAGCCCCCCATGCTAGCGCCCTAAGCCAGACTGGGCCACGCCCCGACCGGCACCGCCATTATAGTCCATCTGTCCCACAGGTCAAGGTCAAGCCGCAAGCCCGCGCCCGCACCGCCCGCCACCGGGGAACGCGTCTCATTCACCGAGGATCTGGACGAAAAGCTCCCGCTCGCGCGCCCGCACGTCGAAGTCGAAGAAGACGAT
Source organism: uncultured candidatus Brocadiaceae bacterium (assembly GCA_964605915.1). GTDB lineage: Bacteria > Planctomycetota > Brocadiia > SM23-32 > SM23-32 > DAOVRD01. Next base: position 689 of record CAZSET010000279.1, read on the forward strand.
CTGCTGCCACGTCCCCAGCATCAGCCGGTTATCGCGGAAGGGTATCGTCACGGACGGGCCAATCAGGCTCGCACGGACATGGCTGTGGCCGTTTTTGTCGTGCCATCGCTCTTCGTGGTGGTAGTAGTGATCCCGGGGAGCCAGCTTCTCGAAGAGCTCCTCCATGTCCTTGACGAGCCCCGGCTCAAACTCCATGGTGGTCACGGCGCCGGTCGAGCCGGGGACGAAGACGGTTACGACACCGTCCGAGACCGAGCAGTCGGCCACGATGTCGGACACGTCTTTGGTGATGTCCACCACGTCCATCTCCGCTTCCGTGCTGAACACGAATGTCCTGGTCTCGATGGTCATCTTGGCTGTGCACCTTCCGGCTTCGGGTTGTATTCGCGAGCGACTCCGCTATGATACCGTACGGCAGGCAAAATGCGAAGTCCAAAATCCTCCCGGGGGCTGTTGAGCAGGGGCCATGTTGGGCGATCGCGCGGACTATGAGAGTGCCCGTGAAGCCATGGTGGTTCGGCAACTGAGGCGCCGCGGCATCAGGGATCAGCGGGTGCTGGGGGCGATGGGGCGGGTCCCTCGCGAGAAGTTTGTGGCGCCGGACAGCCGCTGCCGAGCCTACTGCGACGGGGCGATGGGCATCGGCCTGGGGCAGACGATCTCGCAGCCGTACATGGTTGCCTTGATGACGGAGGCCCTTCACCTGACGGGCACCGAGCGCGTGCTGGAGGTAGGTTCGGGCTCAGGGTATCAGGCGGCCATCCTTGCAGAGCTCGCCGCGCACGTCTACACGGTCGAGCGGATCCCGGAACTGAGCGAGCGCGCGCAGGCGCTGCTCTGCCAGGAGCTCGGCTATACAAACGTATCATTCAAGGTGGGGGACGGCACGCTGGGCTGGCCGGAGGAGGCGCCCTTTGACCGGATCATCGTAACCGCAGGAGCGCCGCACCGGCCGGACAGGTTGCTCGAGCAGCTTGCGCCCCTGGGGGAAGCGGTCGCGCCCGTCGGCGGGCAGCACTGGCAGATGCTCACTCACTATCGCAAGGAGCGGGACGGGACGATCCGGGAGAAGGAAAGCTGCGAGTGCGTCTTCGTGAAGCTGGTCGGCGCGGACGGCTGGTAGCCCGGTCCCCGGTGTCCGTCACGGCACGTTCTGCGCGAGCAGTTCGCGGTAGAGCGCCTCGGTCTTGTCGACCATGGTCTTGATCCGGAACTGGTCGGTGAACCGGCGACGGCCCTCTCGGGCCATGCGTCGCGCTTCTTGACGGTTCTCGATGGCCCACGCGATGGCATCGGCCAGTTCGTCCACCGACTCCGGCGGCACCAGGCGGCCGGTTACGCCGTCGAGTATGACCTCCGGCGCTCCGTCCAGATCATAGGTGACCACGGGCCGCTCGCACAGCAGGGCCTGGACCAGCACGCGCGCCAGGCCCTCTCGCAGAGAGGCGTGCACCACCACGTCCATGGCGCCGACCATAGCGGGGATGTCCCGGGGAGGAACGAGTCCGGCGAAGACCACCCGGTCCCCGATTCCGAGTTCGGCAGCCTGGGCGGCCAGCCGTTCCCTGAGGACGCCGTCGCCCACGAAGAGGAACTTGGCGCGCCCACACCGCGCCACGACCTTCGGCGCCGCCCTGAGAACGAACTGGTGGCCCTTGAGTTCGAACAGGCGCGCGATCTTGCCGATGACGACGTCACCTTGCTCGAACCCGAACCGGCGCCGTACGGACTGCCTGGGGCGGTCGGCATCGTGATAGGCGTCCACGTCCATCCCGCTGTAGATGACGGTGAAGCCTCCACGAGGCCGGATTCCCGCCTGCCTGGCCTGCTCGACCATCGCTTGCGCGACGCACACGATGCGGTCCGTGACGAGCGCAGCAGCTCTTTCGGCCGCGATGAACGCGGCGTTCACGAGCGCCGGGGCGTAGCGGTGGAAGGGCAGACCCTCGACCGTGTGGATGATGATGGGCACGCCCAGGAGCCTGGCGGCGAAACGCCCCAGGATGCCGGCCTTGGAGCTGTGCGTCTGCACGATGGCGGGGCGGAACCGCCGCAGCACGTGTATGAGCCTGAAGAGGGCAGCCGCGTCGAGGCAGGGGTGGATGGCGCGGCGCATCTCTGGAATCACGACGCAGGGGATGCCCCGCCGGCGTGCCTCAATCAGGAGTTCGCCCTCGGGGCCTAAGGGCGGACCGGTGACGAGCAGCACTTCCCATTCGGGCCGCCGGTGCAGGATGTCGCAGGTGTGGAGCGTGTTCTCCTGGGCTCCGCCCAGGATCATCCTGGTGATGACGTGGGCGACACGGACGGGCGCAGTTCCCATGCCATATCCAAGATAGGGCCGCTGGGACTGAACTCGGTGCACCCGAGCGACTTTAGCCGGTGAACCGGCGGAACCCCAGCGAGACGTTGTGGCCGCCAAACCCGAAGGAGTTGTTCAAGACGACGTCAATCTTGCGTTCCTGAGGTTGGTTGGGCACGAAGTTCAGGCCACAGCACTCGGGATCGGGATCGTCCAGGTTGATGGTCGGAGGACAAACGTTGTCGCGCATAGCCCAGAGGCAGGCGGCGCTCTCCAGCGCACCGGATGCGCCGAGCAGGTGGCCGAAAACGCTCTTGGAGGAGCTGATCGCGAGCTTCCTGGCATGTTCACCGAAGAGGGCGCAGACGGCCCTGGCCTCGACGTCGTCGCCGGCGCGCGTCCCGGTGCCGTGCGCGTTGATGTAGTCGACGTCCTCGGGTGCCAGGCCCGCGTCCTGAAGGCAGTTCCTCATGGCAAGGACGGCGCCTCCGCCTTCGGGGTCGGGCAGGGTTATGTGGTGTGCGTCGCTGCTTGCCCCGTAGCCGGCCAGCTCGGCCAGTATCTCGGCCCTGCGCTTACGGGCATGCTCCAGGTCTTCCAGCACCAGGATCGCGGCGCCCTCAGCCATGACAAAACCGTCCCGGTTCAGGTCGAAGGGGCGGCTGGCGCCTTCGGGATCGTCGTTACGGGTCGAGAGCGCCTTGGCCTGCTGGAACCCGCTCAGCCCGATGGGCGTCACGGCAGCTTCGGCGCCCCCGCAGATCATGACGTCCGCCATGCCGACCCGGATGCATTGCAGCGCCTCGCCCAGGGCATGAGAGGCCGATGCACAGGCGCTCGAGACCGACATGCTGGGGCCGCGGAGGCCATATCTCATGGCTACCTGGCCGGCGGCGGCGTTGGTCATGAGCTTGGGGATCATGAGCGGGCTCGTCCGCCTGCGGCCGCTCTGGAGCAGGCGCCGGTGCTGGGCCTCGATCTCTTGCAGGCCGCCGATGCCGGTCCCGACGAACGAGCCTAGTCGGCTGCGGTCCTCCGCCTCCAGATCAAGGCCGGCGCTCGCGATCGCCTGCTCAGCAGCCACTATGGCGAACTGGACGAACGGGTCCAGCCGGTTCAGCTCTCGCTTTGAGCAGTATTGGAGGGGATCGAAGTCCCTGACCTCGCCGGCAATGTGCACCTCGTAGTCGGAGGTGTCGAACGATTCGATGCGCCGGATCCCGCTTCGCCCATCGCGAATGGCGGGCCAGGCCACCTCTTCGCTGGAGCCGACCGGCGAGACGACCCCTACACCCGTGACGACGACGCGTCTGCGGCTCATTCTTCCTGGTTCTGTCTAATGAATTCGGCCGCCTGACCAATGGTCTCGATCTTTTGCGCTTCCTCGTCGCTGATGGTCAGGTCGAACTCCTCTTCCAGATCAATGACCAGCTCGGCCATGTCCAGCGAGTCAGACTGAAGATCGTTGACGAAGTGGGTGTCGACCGTCAGTTGGTCCGGCTCGACGCCCATCCGCTCTGCCACCAGATTGACGATCCTGTCCATTATCTCGTCAGGCACTTCACTCCCTCCGTGTGATGGGGTCCTGTGTCTCCTGAGTTGCCTGCCTTGAGCCGGGGCCAGCATAGAGCCGCCCCGCTGACCATCGTCGCATTTTATCGACAGCCTCGTTGGCGTTGCAAGAGCCGCAGGACCAGAAAGCCCTACATCGCCATGCCGCCGTCGACGCGGATGACCTCGCCCGTTATGTAGCCCGCATCGGGCGAAGCAAGGAATGCGACGACTGCCGCCACGTCCGCGGGCTGACCGAATCGGCCGGTCGGAATGGCGCCCAGGCTGGCCTCCCGGGCCTCCTGGGTGAGCTTGGCGGTCATGGGAGTCTCGATGAAGCCCGGAGCGACGGCGTTAACGGTCACGTTGCGCCTGGCCAGCTCGCGCGCGGCCGTCTTCGTCAGCCCTATCACGCCCGCCTTGCTGGCCGAGTAG
>CAZSET010000280.1:0-4935 GCA_964605915.1 uncultured candidatus Brocadiaceae bacterium
ACAGGTCCATGGCATTGCCGGCGCTGTGGACGTCGTCCACGGCAATGGCGGGCGTTTCGACGCCGGCCTCCAGCATGTTGTCCCAGTGCACGGAGCTGAACCCCTTGCCGATGCTCTGGCAAGTCGCGTTGAAGACCTCTATGCCGATGTGTCCCTCCAGGTAGAGGAGCTCCGGGAGCGTGTTGCCGCTCCAGTACGGGTGCGCTACGAAGCACTCGGCGCCCTGAGTCCTCAAGTGAACAATGAGGAAGTTCGGGCTGAGGTCCCCCGGGAAGGACAGGTCCGACGGCGTATTCACGCACAGCATATGGTAGAACCGCCCATCCTCGAAGGGCGTGACGGTCAGCTCGACGCCGTCCAACACGAGGAAGTCATCCGTGCCGTACTCGGTTGCGTCCGAGACGATGCCGTGGTCCGTGATGGCTAGAACGCCGTAGCCGTGCTCACGGTACTGCTGGACGCGCTCCTCCACGTCGCACTGCCCGTCAGAGGCCGTCGTGTGGGTATGGAGGTTGGCCTTGTACCACTTGCCCTCGACTTCAAACGGGTTGACGAGCACCTGGCTCTCCTTCCGTGAAGGAACGACTCAGAGCATACCCGGCCACAGCGGCCAGATTCAAGCTCGGAAGAGCTGGCCCATCCGTCGGCCCAGCAATACGCTCGCCGTCACAAGCGAAACGGCCAGGAACGCCATCGCCCACACCCCGAGCGCGCTGGCGATGTAGGGACCGTCCTCGATCCGCTGGATCAGCTCGTAGATGGCCTTGGTGATCGGGTAGAACTGCTGTTTCATCGCCAGGATTAGGCTGTCGCTCACCTCCAGCATCGCGAAGGAGAAGACCAGGATGCCGCCCGCGATGAGGTTCGCGCTCACCAGCGGGACCGTGATGCGCCGCATCGCGCGCAGGGGAGGGGAGCCCAGGTTGATGGCCGCCTCCTCGAGCTGGACGTTTATCTGCTGGAAGCCGGCGTACGCCGCCCGCACCATGTAGGGGAGCCGCCGTATCGCATAGGCGATCACGAGCAGCGGCACCGGGTTCTCCCGGGGATCCAGGGGCGTCCCCGTGAACGCGGCGACGTAGCCGAAGGCAAGCACCAAGCCGGGAATGGCCAGCGGCAGCATGACCACGGCGTCCAGCAGCGCGGCTCCGCGGAAGCTGTGCCGCACCAGCAGGTAGGCGATCACAATCCCCAGACCCAGGTCCACCACCGTGCTCAGGCTGCTGTAGAGGATGCTATTGCGGACGCTCGGCAGCGTCAGCTTGTGGCCCAGGGCGTCGGTGAAGTGCTGCGTGGTGTAACTGGTCGGCAACACCGTCATGAACCACTCGTCCTTGAATGCGGTCAGGATGACCGCCAGGTGCGGCAGGCACGCGAGGGCGACGACCGCAAGCATGAAGCCGGCCATGAGCCCGCCCACCAGCGGACCGGCGCGCTTCTCGGACCCCTGCACCGGGCCGCGCGTGAGCGACTGATAGGCCCGCAGCCCGAACAACCTCTTCGACGTCATGAAGATCAGGACCGTCATGGCCAGCACGCCGACCACCAGCGCGTAGGCCCGGGGGTTGTTCTCCAGGTCGGCGAGCTGATTGAAGATCTGAACGGGCACCACGGTGCGATACCCGAAAACAAGCGGCGTGCCCAGGTCCGTGAATGCCCAGATGAACACGATGACGGAGCCGGCGAACACGCCCGGCATCATCAGCGGCAGCGTGATCTTGCGGAAGAGCCGCAGCCCGCTCGATCCAAGGTTCACGGCGGCCTCTTCCAGCGAAGGATCCACGTTGGCCAGCGCGGCGGCGAAGTTCAGGTACATGATCGGATAGAGGTGCAGCACCTCCATGATGACCACGCCCCAGAAACGCGCCCCGCCGAGCCAATCTATCGGCGACTCCATCAAGCCGGCGCGCATCAGCAGCAGGTTAATGGAACCGAACCGGGCCAGGATCTGCCGCATGCCGATGGCCCCGACGAAGGGCGGCATAATCATCGGCAGCAGCAGGAGGGACGTCAGAATCTGCTTGCCTCTGAACTTGTAGCGCACCACGATGAGCGACAAGGGGAGGGCGATGGCTGCGGTGGCAACGGTCACGATGCACGCGAGGGCCAGGCTGTTCATGATGGATCGGCGCGTGAGCGTGTCCGTGTAGAGATACTTGAAGAACTTCAGCGTGAAGGCGCCCTCCACGAAGAAGGCCTGGCGGCAGGAGTAGTAGAGGGGATAGAAAAGGAACGCCAGCAGGAAGGCGGCGACGATCAGCACCAGAATGGCGCGGGTGCGCTTCAAGGTCGGTCCCTCAGTCCTCCTGCGGGAGGATCACGGCGTCCTCTGCGCTGAAGTGCACCGCGATTTCGTTCCCTGTGGATGGGGGTTCCGGCCCGGGATTGGACTGCACGGCCAGAAGCTCCATCCCACCTGCCGAGAGCACGGATTGTTCGACCTCGCCCAGATAAACGATGCTGTGGATCCGCGCCCGGAACGTATTCTGCTCGCCCGCCGCCAGCTTGAGGCATTCGGGCCGCACCATGCACACGGCCCGGTCCCCGGCCTTCAGCGCGTCATCGGCCAGAACGCCGTCCAGCCGTCCCAGCGCCGAGTCGAGCGAACCGCGGCTCCCGTCACTGTGGCTCAAGGTCCCCTCGATCAGGTTGGCCTCGCCGATGAATTCGGCCACGAACCGGTTCCGGGGCCGCCGGTAGAGGGTCCTTGGGGGCCCCACCTGTTCCACCCGCCCCATCCCCATCACGGCGAGTCTCTCGGCCATCGATAGGGCTTCCTTCTGGTCGTGCGTCACGTAGAGCATGGTGATGCCCGTTTCCTCGTGAATGCGGCGGATCTCCCTCCGCATCTCCAGCCGCAGGCGGGCGTCCAGGTTGGAAAGCGGCTCGTCGAGCAGAACGGCATCCGGCTCGATCACCAGTGCGCGGGCAAGCGCCACGCGCTGTTGCTGGCCGCCCGAGAGCTGGTTGGGCATCCGATCGCGGTAAGCGTCCATTCGCACCGTCTCCAGGGCCGCCGCCACGCGCGCCTCGCGTTCCTTGCCCGTGACCTTTCGTTCTCTCAGCCCGTAGGCCACGTTATCGGCCACGGACATGTGGGGCCACAGCGCATAGCTCTGGAAGACCATGCCCGTGTTCCGGCGGTGGGGCGGCACGTCGTCGATAGGCCGCTCATCGAACAGCACGGCCCCTTCATCTGGTCTGAGGAAGCCGGCTATCAGGCGCAGGATCGTCGTCTTGCCGCAGCCCGAAGGCCCCAGCAGAAAGAAGAGCTCCCCCTTGCCGACCTCGAAGGAGACGTCTTCCACAGCGACCGTGTCGCCGTAGCTCTTGCTGACGCCTCTGAGCGAGATGCTCACCACTACTTGCCCCCGGCCGCTTCGCGGTAGGTCTCGCTGGCCCTCCGGGACCAGGCGGCGATTGTGTCCGCCCGGAAGCCCGGATCGTCCCACTTCTGGCGCGCCATCTCCAGCAGTTCGTTCTCCGAGACGGGCGGGGCCAGCAGCAAGCGGGTGCGCGGACGGTCCTCGGGCAACGCGCGCAGGGCCTCCCAGGCCTTCGCCAGCTCGTCGTGCACGTCGATAATGCATGCGCCGAGCAGGTCGTTCAGTATCCCCCAGCGGCTGTTCTTCTTCTCCAGGTCGAACGCGAAGCCGCCCTCGAACTTGAAGGGATCGACCTGCACGACGGAATCCTGCCCGTACTTCTCCACCATCCCGGGGATGACGGGCAGGCGGTAGAGCTGATGCTCCTTGGGACCACCGGGGGCTCCCTTTCGCAGCATCCAGAGGCGCTGACCTCGCTCGGAGAGCACAAACTGCACGAACAGCTCCGCCAGCTCCGCGTTCGGCGCGCCTTTGAGGACGCCGATGCCGTCCGGGTTGACGACCGTCAGTTTCTGCGGCAGGACGAACCCCATCCTATCGGCGCCGGTCTCGGCCACGGTCTGCAGCGCGTAGTAGTCGATCGCCATACCGCACGCAGCTTCGCCGATGGCGACCTCCTTGGGCACGTCGCTGGCCGCCCGGCTGAACGAGCGGGAATTAGCGCCTATGCGCACGATGTGGCCCCACCCCTCGTCCCAGCCGTACGCCTGCAGTATGATCTCGTAGAGCATGTGCATGCTGCCGCTCTGCCTCGGGTCGGCAGAGGCCACCCAGGTGAAGTAGTCCGGCCGGCCGAGGTCCGCCCACGTCGCCGGCTCGGGCAGCTTCAGCGTTGTGAGCAACTGCTTGTTATAGAGGATTCCGAACCCGGACATGCACGCCCCGAACCATCGCTGGTCTTCGTCGTAGAGCTCGGTCCCGGCGTGCGTGCGCGGGATCCGGGCCAGGATGTCCTCCGGTATGTTGCAGCGATGCAGGAGCCCCTTCTTGCCGAACTGAAGGAAGGGGTCTGCACCGCCGCCGAAGAAGACGTCCACCTTAATGCCGTCCGGACTGCGCTCGAACTGGTCCTGAACGAACTTGATGGCCTGCGTCGTGCCGCCGAGGTCGAGCCATTCGATGCCGACGGACCGCCCGTCGGTCTCGATCATCCAATCCGAGAAAGCGCGCTCGAACTCGTCCTCGATTGTCTCCGAGTGCGGCGAGATGATGGTGAGCTTGCCGCCCGCGCCCGCCTCCTCCCGCCGAAGAAGGAACGGGCCGGCCAGAACCAGCAGCAACGCCGCTGCCAGCACGACGGCCAACACCTTCCGCCACGCGATTTGCCCGGATTCGGTTGCCATATTGCCCTGAGAAGATGAGAGTCGAACCACCGCACCAAAGCAGCGGCACGAACGCACAAACCGGTGTTTGGCCAATCTACCAGATCGGCCGGCGATTTGGAAGTACGGCGCGCGGACGCCGTGTCAGACCGTGCGGGTTGAGTTCGGATATGCGTTGGGTTATAAGTTGCAGGATAGTGTGTCTCCGCCGCCTGGCGCAGCTCAGG
>CAZSET010000281.1:0-4932 GCA_964605915.1 uncultured candidatus Brocadiaceae bacterium
GCCGTGAAGGAGCCGGCCTGCCACTTCCTGGCCGCATACACGTTCAGGTTCACCGCTGAGACGGGCAGGCCGCTCTGCTTGATCTGCTCAAGGCCAGCCTCCACGTCGGCAAAATCCGCGGGGTAGACGACCTCGATTCCCTCGATGCCGCGCACGCTGGCGGCCATCTCGAGCCTTTCGGCCAGGTCGCGGGCCGGCTGGTACTCGTGGAACCTGTCGGCCTGGCGGCCCATCAGCCCCACCATGACGGAGTGTTTCAGGTTCTCAGGCATGGCCCGATCTCCTCTGAGGTTGCTGCGGCGGACTTGTGGTGCGGCCGAGAGCTTCACTCGTGGTGCAGCGTCTCGATGGGGTCCATGCGGGCGGCGCGGAGGGCCGGAATGATGCTGAACAGCAGGCTGCACAGGATCGCCCCGCCCGCCGTCACGAGCGGCGTCAGCACGCCGACGTGCGCCGGGACCTCCGTGAAGTAATAGACTTCCGGCGGGAACGGGTCGAAGTGAATGGTGGCCTTGACGAACTCGCGAACGGCGTTGATGTTGTCCGCGAAGATCAGCCCGCCCGCCACGCCCACCAGCGCCCCGATGACGCCGATCGCCAGCCCTGCGATGACGAAGGCCTGGCAGATCTGCCCCGGCCGGAACCCGATCGCTTTCATGATGCCGATGTCGCGCCGTCGCTCGTATACCATCGTCGTGACGATGGCGAATATGAAGAAGCCCTCCAGCACGAGCATCAGGCTCAGGATCAGCGCCTGAAGGAACCGCTCCATGGCGACGGCCTCCAGGAACGTCTTCTGCTGCTCCTCCCACGTCATCATGGAGAAGCCCGGCCCCGCGTAGTGCACGCGCGCGAGCCCGTCCGCGCCGAGAGCGACGGCGCGTTCGCCATCGGGGCTGAATAGAACGTCCTCAAGCGGACCTGACTCTCCCCCGAAACCCAGGTGCTGCGTGGCCTCGGTCAGGGCGCCCAGGGCCTGGACCTGCCAGAGCAGGACGCCCTCCGCTACGCCGGTCATCAACAGGCCCGACCGGCCGCGGAAGCCCACGCCGATCACCGGCCCCTCCTGAGCCTTCCACGCGCCAAGACGCCTGCCGCTCTGAGCTCCCCAGAGGGACACGGTGCCGTCGGCATGACCGATCGCGATGATCTGGCCGTCCCGGCTGTAGCAGGCGCACTGCGGGGGCGACGCACCCGCCCCCCCCAACGTGGCGAGTGGCGCTTCGCGTTCGGGATCCCAGATGCGCGCTGTGCCGTCTTCGGCGGCCGTAAGCAGGTGTTCGCTGCCGGGATCGAAGACGACGGCATTGATCCTGCCCGTGTGCCCCGTCAGCCTCGCGGTGCACTCGCCGTACTCCGCGTCCCATACGCCCACGCTCCCGCCCCGGTGCCCTGCGGCCAGCCAGAAGCCATCGGGCGAAAAGTCGAGCGCCGTAACCGCCCCTGCGCCGGGTGGTGTTCCAAATACCTCCGCCTCCGTCGCCAGGTTCCGCACACGGACAGAGCCCTCGGCGTGTCCCATTGCCAGCAACTCTCCGTCGGGCCCGAGGGCTACGGCCGTCGCCCCGGGTTGAGCGGGCAGCGCGTCCCTCTGCTGGCCCGTGCTGACGTCCCATACGACCAGGTGTCCGTCCCCGGAGAGCATTGCGAACCGGGAACCGTCGCGGCTGAAGGCCATCCGCCGCTCTGCCGGGCCGGGCGTCCCGAACTCGCGGAGCACCAGCCCCGGCGCCAGCTTCTGCCGCAGCGCCGCCCTGACCGCCGGCGCGTTGGCGTAATCGTCCAGCCGGACGTTCAGCCCGGTGACCGCTCCGCCAGAGTCGACCAGCTCCGTTGCCGTGTCGAGGGCCATGATCACGTACTTGCTGTCGTAATCGACGTACTTGGTCTCGAACAGGCCGTTGACCGCGTAAGGAAACAGGCGTTTCTCCAGGCTGGGTGTGGCGGTGATGAGTATGATCCGACCGGGATCGACGTCCAGCCGGTCGGCGTCGAAGATGGGCCACTCGGGGGTGAACCCCGGGAACACCTTTCCCACGAAACAGGCTCTCAGCCGGCCGCCCTCTGGATTGGGGTATGTCTTGCGCAGGTCTTCCAGCATGCCGACGCGCATGTAATCGGGCATGTCTGAGACGGTGCCCTCATACTCGGGATGGATGCCGCGGAAGAAGACGTGTTCCATGGACTCCACTCCCGGCAGGCGAACCAGGCCGAAGCCCTGGACATAGGGCGCAGCGCCTTGCACGTGCTCTACGGACAGGATCTGGTCCCGCCAGATCTGCCAGTCCTCCAGGCCGTAGATGCGCCCTGTGAAGGGGCGGATCGTCATGTCGCTCAGATAACCCCGGATGGTTTCCCTGAGCCGAAGGTCGAACCCCGTGAAGACGCTCATCACGACGATCAGGACGCCCACGCTGAGCGCCACGCCCACCATGGCCAGGTACGAGAGCTTCTTCCTGAGCAGGTAGCGCAGGCCGATGAAGATGGGGTCGTAGCTGAGGAAGGGCATGTGCCCGGCGCGGCGGCCGGGGCGGCCTGGGGCTTCGTCTTCCATGTGCGGATGCGGCCCTCAGCGGGTTCGGGTGGCGAAGGCGATCCGCATCAGCTTACTTGAGGGGCGCCGAAACTGACAAGTGCACGCCTCCGCCTCCGCAAGCCGCGCTCTCTCCGTCCTGTTCCTGGCAGCGGTGTTTGAAGAAGGGGTCCCCAACCGGTATAATGCAGGTTTTGAGAGCAAACCCACCGCTTACCTGAGGAATCCTGAAGTGGCCAGAGTCTGCGCCATATGCGGCAAGGGGACCAGTGCCGGACGCAGCATCGCCCGGCGTGGCCGTGCCAAGCGCCTCGGCGGCGTCGGCATCAAGACGACAGGCGTCAGCAAGCGGACGTTCAAGCCCAACCTGCAGCGCGTCCGCGTGCTGGTGAACGGGGCCTCGAAAAGGATGCTCGTCTGCGCCAAGTGCATCCGGGACGGCAAGGTCACCAAGGCCATCAAGTAACCCCGCTTCTTCGGACCGGCAGAATGCCCATTACGCGCCAGGAAGTGGAGCACGTGGCTCATCTGTCACGGCTCGCCCTGTCGGAAGAGGAGCTGGCGAAGTTCGCTTCCCAGCTCGACGCCATCCTGGCCTACGTGGCGAAGCTCAACGAGCTGGACACCGAGGGCGTCGAGCCGATGGTGCACGGCATTGAGGGGCAGGAGCCCGTGCGCCAGGACGTGGTCGGCGAGTCCCTCCCCCGTAAGGAAGCCCTCCAGAACGCGCCCGACAGCGCCGACGGCTGCTTCAGAGTGCCCCGCATCATCGAGTAGGTACCTCCCCGCCGCCACCCCGCTGTACGGCCCACCACGGAGAACGGCAAAGGCGCAACCACGACGTCACAACGAGCAGGACGCCAGAAACCATAGACTTGCGTTGTGTTCGTCGTGTCGTAGTGGTCGGCCGTCAGCGTGCTTGGGTCAGCCTTCGGCGGGGGTCGCGTCGAGGGCGGCGGCCAGCGACCCGTAGGTCTCGGCAGCGAACCCACGCAGCCAGCGGAGGATCTCCCGCGTCCCCTCGTCGGCGTCACATCGATCCACGGCGGCCGGTCTGAGCAGGAAGCGGGCGAACTCCGGCACGTCCGTCGTGCCCGGCAACTGGGCCTCGGGTAGCCACAGCGGCAGGAAAAGGCTCAGGTTATAGAGGAAGCTCAGCCGCTCATAGGGCTCGCCGCCTTGCTCGCGCGTGCGCTCCCAAAGCAGGCGGCTGACCGGATGGGCGGTCGCCTGGGGTGATTCGTGCAAGGCCTTGCGGATCACATAGAACGTGCACTGGCGCGTCATCTCCATCGGCGGGGGGAGGCCGGCCTCCGGGAACAGATGATGCATGCAGACGTTGACCTCCCGGGCCAGCCCGTCCAGGGCTTCCCAGCATTCGCGCAGGAAGGCGTGCAATTCCGGTTCCGGGCGGCCCCCCTCGCGGATGCGCTTCAACAGGGCTTCGCGGCAGGCGTCGGCGGCCCCCAGCCGCTCCTCCGTGAACCGATGCAGCGCGGCGAGCAACTCAACCTGCTGCGCCGGCAGGACCCCCGCCGCCGTCTCCAGAAGACCGGTGTCCGGTTCGGGACTCATTCGATTCACTGTGCAGACGCAGGGGAGGCAAGTTTGTTGATGACCTTGACGTCGACGGCGCCCGTCTCGACGTCGATGAACTTGGCCAGAAGCGAGACCTTGTTGGCCTCGTTCAACGCGTCCCAGTAGAGCTCGGCTACCTGGCCGGCGTCGTCGAGCAGCTCAACCGCATAGGGCTCGCCTTCGAAGGCGGGCAGGGGGGAGCCGTCGCCGGCATACGTCGTCACGCAGTGCCCCACGCCTGGAATGGCCGTCTCGTAGTTGAAGAAGTGTCGGACGGCGTACCTGCCGTCGTTCCGGACGGCCTTCAGGATCGCTAGCCTGTAGGCGTGCACGGGGTCGTCCAGGTCCACCAGACCGGCGATGCGGGGCGTGAAGTTCGGCCCGTCCGGCTCAAACGTCCGCGTGAACAGCGCCTGCTCGAACGTTTCCCCCGCCCTGAGTGCGTCGAAGATCGTGTCCGCCTGGTCTCCGTTCGAGACGATGTGCCGCCTGGCGAGCACCCGAACGCAGTTGTAGATGATGCGCGACGGGTCCTCGACCTTCGACTCGTCGTGGGCGGCGGTGCGCACCGTGTCCCCATCCCGAATGAAGATGCGGTTACGGCTGTTCTCGCTGCGTCCCATGATCCAGTAGACCTGCACGTAGTGCCGCGAGTCGGGCGTCAGCCCGATCGCGATCCCCCTGCCGGGATAGACGTTCTCCCTGAGCGACTGCATGTTGGCCTGGGCCAGGCTTTCGATGTCCATGTTCCTTTTCCCCGATGTCAAAGCCGTGGAAGCGCAAGCTGCCTTGACGGATTATAGAACGGCGGCGCGTGCAGT
>CAZSET010000282.1:0-4605 GCA_964605915.1 uncultured candidatus Brocadiaceae bacterium
TCTCGCCCGAGTAGTCCAGGTGCCAGGGCGCAAGCTGGCAGAAGACGACGTTCGCACCTTCCGCCTGCCCCAGCACGCCGTTGCCGACGGGCGTCGCGCCGCCCGAGACGAGCGGCAGGTCCCGCGGGTCGCGGTTGTGCACGTCCGCCGGCGAGACGCCGGCAAGCGGCGAGGCCACGCCGAACGGCTCGAAGTAGGCGGCGATGTGCTCCGTCGGGGTCGTGCGAACGCTCATGGGCAGGAACGTGCTCGCCTCCTCGCCCGTCAGGCCAACCGCCAGCACGTGGCCGCCGGCCCGCACCCAATCCTTCACGGCCGCCGCGCTCCGGCCAAGCTGCTGACCGCCGCCGGGGCCGACGACAAGCACGTCGTCAGCGGACAGGCTCCCGCCACAGGCCGCAGGGGAGAGACCCATCGCCTCCAGGTGCTGACGTCCGGCCTCCTCGCCCGCGTAGACGACCTCGCGGCGCGGCGCCGGCTGCCACTCGGAGACGTAGCGCAGGATGTTGCGCGCAAGGGCCTCGGCCGCCGGGTCGTCCTCGGTGCGGCCACTCACGTCCGTCTGGCAGAAGAGCACCATGCCCTCGCCCTCACGGTACTCCATCAGGGAGGAGTACTGCAGGGCGTAGCCGCAGTCGAGGATGGGGAGGAAATCGCCAGCGGCTGGCTTCTCGATCAGCACTGAGGCCACGTTGCCCCGGTTCCCGCAGCGCCAGCGCTCCGTGATGGTGATGTCACACCACTTCGCCATCGGCGAGTGGTAGGTGTAGTCGTAGGTGCCACGCGGCGGCAGAAGGGTCGAGTCCCCGCGCCAGTTCCAGAGGTGCTCGTCGGCGATGCCCGCCAGCAGCGGATGGTCCGGCACGCGCCTGAAGACCCAGCGCATGCCGTACCTCGCGATGCGAAATCCGAAGCGCTTCTCGAGCACGTCGTCCGTCTGCTCGAAGATGACGACCTTCAGGCCCTCGCGCACACGCGAGATGTCGGGCGCCGGCCCGGCCAGCGTCAGAGCGCCCTTGCCGACAATGAAGACATCGTAGCCGGTCAGGCTCGCGTCCGGGCCCACCGCATCAAAGGCAGTGCCCAGCTCCCTGAGCATGGCGGCCGTGTCGCCCACCGGGTCGAACAGGGCCACCCGCCCGGCCACGCGGACCGACTGCGGCTGCGGCAGCACGTCGACGGCGAAGGAATCCTCCTGCACCTCGCCGTTGCTGAACTTGACCGTCGCCTTGATCGAGTACTGTCCTGCGGCCAGGTTCGCCGGGAGGGCGAACGCCAGCGGTATCCGCTCCTGCTGTCCCGTGGGCAGCGTGATCGTCTGTGCGCCGCTGACGGGGCGGGGCAGCTGGAACGACCAGCCGCAGTCAGCCGTGACCGTCTCGCGCGAGTTGTTGATGACGATGAGCTGCTTCTCGACGGTCTCGCCGGGCAGGAAATTGTGGTCCTTGCTCGTGAACGCGGCCGGCTTGCCGCCGACGTAGGCCAGCAGCGGCATGTTGTTGCGGAGGACGGCTTCCGGCGCATGGTTCAGGAAGTCCGCCGGTTCGTTCACCGACAGGCCCCAGGTTCGGAACGCACGCCAGTTGTCGGTGAAGTACATCGAGTAGACAACCTCGCGCTCCGGGAGGGCGTGGTGTGGCGTGTAGGGGAGGTCCCAGTGGTGCCACAGTTCGCCGTTGCGGAACTTCTCGGCCTCCCAGCGTAGGTTGACGGCCTCCGGCTCTCCGATCTGGTACGCGGAGGCCCCGCAGAACTGGGCCTTCCATTCAGCCAGGCAGTACTCCCACGGAACGAGGGCCCTGCCGAACTCCCGCTTCCCCTTGTACCACCCGCGGTACATGGTCCAGTCCCACGGGTACGGAACGCCGTACTCGTTCAGATGCAGGGGCTTGACGCCGACGGTCGCCCAGTGCTCGAACCAGTCGCACATCTCCTGGATCGGGGTCCAGTTCGCGTAGAAGTTGCTGGTGTGCATCGCACTCAGGTTGCCCGACGCATGGTGGTAGAGGATGCGGTCCGGGTCGAAGCGTTTGACGATGGCTTCCGCCCGCAGGGCGTTGTCCACGTTGCGTCCGCGCGTCTGCGCTGCCCTGTCCACCAGGCCGTCGATCAGATCCGGGTTCATGTCACCGACATAGCCGCACGCGTTGTGGCTGGTCGCGTAGAAGACGACGGACGGGTGGTTGCCGGCGACGCGCGTGTAGAACTCGGCGTGCTGGGCGTATCCGTTCGTCTGGTCCGCGTCGGGCGCGTCCCATTCGTAATGGCCCATGTGGGGCTGAGTCACCGCAACGAGCGTGCCCACGTCGTCGGCCGCCCGGAGGACCCCTTCGAAGCTCACGTGGGACCCTGGCTGACAGCCGAAGCCGCCGGCGGTGACGAAGTTGATGCCGACGGCCTTGTGGCGCTCCAGAGCCTGGCGGGAGCCTTCGTACTCCCACCCCGGCTGAGTGGGGGTGAAGGAAAGGAAAACGCGCGTGCCGTTCAGGTAGAAGTCCCGCCCGTCGATCCAGAGCTCGCGGAACCCGAACCGCTCGGGCAGCGCCTGATCCAGCAGATTGCCGGCCCCGTCCAGGAGCGAAAGCGTCACGTCATGCTGGTTCTCGGGCGTGTGGATGTCCCAGAGCTTGTCGGGCCGCCAGTCTTCAGTGACCGCAATGCGACCGTTCGAGACGTCGGCGCCCCGGAAGGGTTTGCTCGTGAACTCCTTGACCGTCTCGTCCCCATCCTTGACCTGCGCGCGGAAGGCGTACGTCGCCCGCGGATCGACGCCGTCCAGGGCCGTGTCGAACGTGATCTGCCACTTGCGCGTGGACGTTACGATCCTCACGTTGCTGATGCGCGCCTCCCGAGGGGTCCCCACGAGGTAGACGTCGCCGCAAAGGCCGCGCCGTCCCACCTGCCCCCGCACCTCCTTGGCCGCATCGCTGTCGTTGAAGGACATCATGACCGCCCGGAGCGGCATGGCAACCACGAGCATGCTCAGTACGTGCTTCTCGCCAGGAGGGCACTGCGCGGTAAGGTCCACCTCGCCCGCCGGGAACCGCATGTCGGCCACTTTCCGGCCGTCAACGTAGACGGTGGCGAAGGAGTTCAGGAACTCCGTTGTGAGGGCGACGCGCCGGCCCGCCCACTCGGCGGGGACGACCACCTCGACCTGATACCAGGCGGCGGTGACGTCCCGCAGCTGTTCTGCGTTCCACGCCGGATTCGGGTAGAACGACGGCTCCCCTTCCCTGCGGCGTCCTCCCGGCCATGGGCCGGGCACCTCGACGTAGCCCCAGCCGTCGGCCGGCAGGCTGTCAATCGATTCGCCGGCCGGCTGCCACCGCCACAGCCCGCTCATGGAGATGCGCTCGCGCGTCGGGGTCGCCTCGCGAAGCGCCCCTTTAAGGTTCCACATGACTTGTCCCTCCGGCGGCACATCTACCTGAGCAGCCGCCTCGCTCATCATGCCGCAGGCAAGAGCTACGAGCACGCACACGGCCAAACCGCACTTCCCTGACTCCTGACCCATGAAAGCACCTCCGCCAGCGGACTTGGCCGCCTCGACGTAAACGCCTCATCCTCCGGACACCATCGCTGGTGCCGGCATCGACTCCGCAACATGTCAGTACCTACCGGTGGAGTCTACGCCAACGGCCACTCCCGTTCAACAGTTGAGGGCGCTCATCTCGCTTGACCGGCCCAGACTCAACTCCCACCGCCTTAGGACTGCCAGAACGCCCCAACTGCCCTGAGCCTGCTCGATGTGGCGGGAGCAATGGAGGCGCTGCCCGCACTGTCGTTGGGCGGCCAACTGACGGCTCACTGAGCCTGCCGGATACCCGACCTTGACATGGACGGCGTTACGTGCGAGTCTCACGCGCCTCCGAAGAAGGCGTACGGGGGGCAGCGGCTGCGCATTGGGCACGTGGAGACGTGCGGTCGTTTCAGGTGAGAAGTAGGATGGCGGGCAATAATCCCCACGAATGCTGCTGGGAGGAAGGAAATGTCAAAGCGCATCCCGGAAGGCGTCATGGAGCTTATGGACGGCCTCTATCTGGTCATCGGCTACCCCTGTGATCCTCGGCCGGTTCCCGACTACTCCGGCGCGTCCGTATACCTGGTCCGCGGCCGAGGGAAGGAATGCATCCTGGTGGACTCCGGGTTCCGGCGGTTCACGGACGCCATCGTGGCCCTGTTGGACCAGATGGGCGTAGCGGCCTCTGACGTGAAGATGGTCGCCTACACGCACGGCCACGGCGACCATGCGGAGAGCTGCGAGTACTGGCGCCAGCAGGGCGCGACCACGGCGATCCACGAGGCGGCTCGCAACGCAGGCGACTGGGGACGCTCGCCCGTCGAGGCCGACCGGTTCTTCCGAGACGGCGACGTCCTTGAAGCGGCCGGCCTCAAGCTCCAGGCTTACCACACTCCGGGCCATACGCCGGACAGCAGTTGCTTCCTACTCGAGATAGCGGACTCTCGCGTGCTCTTCGCGGGTGACCTGACGGGATGGTTCTTCCCGGAAAGGGGGTCCGACTACCGGCAGATGGTTGCGTCGGTGGAGAAGGTGCGGAAGCTCGGCGCGGACCTCATCTGCGGGGGCCACTTCCTGTGCGG
>CAZSET010000282.1:4615-4917 GCA_964605915.1 uncultured candidatus Brocadiaceae bacterium
CTGGGATAGGCTGGCCAAATCCCTGGGGCAAGGCATCTTCTCCCTGGTCGACCACTTCAACGCCAGGGAGGACTACGAGAAGACGGCCAAGCAGTTCCAGGCTCGGCAGCGCTCAAGGGGCGAGTCCGCCTGACTGTCCGCCGTCCAGAGCCAGGCCGGCGCCCTGCTCGACGTTGCGGAGTGAAAGATGAAGAGCTGCGACCGGCCCTGCAGCTTCACCCTATACCGCAACTGTCTGGATTCCTGGACGGCCCTCTCAGCAGGGCTCAAACGCCTTAGGGTGAGGACCTGCCTGACGGTGC
>CAZSET010000283.1:0-4912 GCA_964605915.1 uncultured candidatus Brocadiaceae bacterium
GATCGAGGCGCCGCCGCGCAAGGAGAACATGGCCTACCTGCGCACCAAGAAGGAAAAAATGGGCCACATACTCGACCTGCCGCCGGACGACGCGGCTGAGGGCCCGGCCGGGAAGACTGCTCTCCCCGAATCGCAGTGACGGAGGCGCGGCGCATGAACACCGAGGGAAACCCTGAGACAGCGCAGGCCAACACGAAAAAGGGAGGATGGTTCAAACGGCTGAAACTCATCCTCGTCTTGATCGTGGTCGTGCTCTTGCTCATCCTCTTCTTCCAGAACAGGCAGCCCGCGACGGTGGAGGTCCTGTTCTGGAGCCCCCAGGTCCCTGTATCCCTTCTCTTGCTCGGCACTTTCGTGGCCGGGGGGGCAATCGGCTGCATCGCTCTGCGTCTGTGGAGCGGACGGCGGGGTTGAGCGCGGAAGAGGAGGGGTCCACAACATGGATACAGCGCAGCGCAAGTGCGCCTGAAGCCGGAGCCGGAAGGCTCCCTCAGTCCCCCACGTCCTGCACGAACCAGAGGGTCTCGGTCAGCCCCTCATCTTCGCCGCGGACAGGCATGCCCTGGCAGGAGAGGATGTGCCGAACGCCGTCCCGGCCGACCACGCGGCACTCGAACTCGGCCGCCTGCCCTTCGCTCAACACCCTCCGGAGTGCGGCCCGACCTGCGGGGCCGCTGAACACGTCCAGCTTCGGGAGCTTGATGCGGCCGACGACCTGACCGGCCGTCTGAAATCCGTTGAGGAACGCCAGCATCCGGCTGTTGATGCCCGTAACGGTGCCCTCCCCGTCGGTGACCAGCATGCCCAGCGGCGCGTGCATGAATGCTAACCGGACCCGTTCTGCCTCCTGCGCTCTGCGCTCGGCCTGAGCCATCTGCTCCTCCAGTCGGATGGAACCCAGAGCGTAGGCCAGGTGGTCGGCCACCTCCTGAAGAAGCCCGATCTCCTCGATGTCGAACGCATCGGGCATTTCCGAGTAGACGTTCAGGGCGCCCAGCACGCGCCCCTCGAACCGCAGAGGCAAGGCGGCCGAGGAACGGTAGCCGCGCTTCAGGGCCTGTGCGCGCCAGGGGTGGAATTCCGGCGCGGTCTCGATGTCGCGCATCACGCTGGGCTCGCCCGTCTTCATGGCCGTCCCCGTCGGCCCCCCACCGGTCGGCGAGTCGTCCCAGGTCACTTCGATCTGTTTCAGATACCCCTGCTCGAAGCCGGCCTGCGTGACCGGCCGGACGCGCTTCGTCCCCTCCTCAGTCAGACCTATCCAGCCCAGCCTGTAGCCGCGCGTCGCAACCAGCGAACTGCACGCCTTCTCCAGCAGCTGCTTGGTGTCGCGCTCGGCGACCACCAGGGTGTTGATGGACCGAATGGCTCGGAGCAGCCGGCTCAGTCGTTGCAGGTGCCGTCCGGACTCCTGCTCCCGCTCGGCCACCCACCGCGTCTCCGAACCGGACTCTCGCGCCAGGAGCACCAGAACCGAGATCACCAGGACGACGCCAAAGCCCAGGACCGCCATGGCCCAAAGCAGGCGGAAAGGCACCTGGCCCAGCATCGCGTGCGACGCAAGCGCGAAACTCGGGCTGCCGCTCAGCAAAACGCTCCCGTCAGCCAGATGGAACACCGGCAGGACTTCCACGGTCGGAATTCGCTTCTCTAGAAGATGCGCATGGACCACATGAGACGATCGGGCATCCAGGGCCATGCGCGAGGATGTTAACCCGCTCTGCAGAAGATGTCAAAAGAGTTGCGGACATCGCCGGCGGCCAGGTCCGACATGGGGCAAGGTCAGGCGCCTCCGGGCCCTTCCCGGCCCGGGCCATCAGGGCCGAGGCGGACCACCTGGAAGCTGCCGGCTCCCATCAGCCTGCGGTTCACGAACGCGGCCACCAGCACCGCCAGCGCAAAGCCCGCCGCGCCGCCCACGACGGTGGGCATGCCGTGGGCACCTGACCCGTCCTCGAACCGGCCACCCACCAGCAGCCCGGCAACGAAAAGCATGACGGGCAGCACAAATACCAGCAGAATGCTGAGGTAGCCGGCGTAGGCGGGGATGAGCACGCGAACGGCATCCCCCGGGGCAAGATCATCGCGCGACACGCGGATCAGCCGCGGTTCTCGGGCCGACCAGCCACAGCACGCGCACTTGAGGTGAAAGCCGCACTGCTCGTCCGTTTCGAGTTGAACGACCGCCTGATCGCTCTCCACCTCGATCACTCTGCCCTTATGTTCCTGGGCCTTCATGCTCCGCCTTTCGCCGAGACGCTAACGACTCTCCTACCTCCCATTCTAGCGGTCGAGCCCATGTTGTTCAATCGCCGTCCGCGCCCGCAAAGGCCGCTTCGCTCAGGACTTGCACACCCCCTCGGCCTCTCCTACGCTCTGCGGCCGTTGCCGCACAGCCACAGCATGGAGGAACCGGGCCGTGATCGTCGACGACGAAGCGTGGAGCCTGTCGGTGATCGAGAGGATCGCGGAGTGCGGCGGCGTGCTGGCGCCGCACGTCGGCGCGGATGCCTACGAGCGCACGCATCTCTTTCGGCTGGCGAAGATGGCCGCGCGGGGATCCCTCTCGCTCAACAACGAGGGTGATTCGGGCGGCGGTGTGAAGGGGCAGGCTCGGCCGACGGCCCTCAAGCTTCCCCGGGCTCAGACTCCCTGTCGGCACTCTCCTCCTGCTGGGCGCTTTCGGAAGGTGGACCCGCCTGGCCCCCCGAGTCCTTCTGCCCAACCTGTCCGCGCCCTGCCTCCTCGTCGGACGGCTCTTCGTGCTGCGGGGATTCGGAGGGTTCGTCCGTCTGCTCGGACTCCTCGCCGGCTTCGGGTCCCCCCACGGGTTCCTCCGCCGCGGGGGCCTCGGCGTCCTCGGGCTGCCTGGGCGGCCACTTGTCCAGCCCGTACTCCGTGTCTACGTATTCGGTCGCCTTTGCCGACTCGGGGGCCTCTGCCGCAGGCCCTTCGCGCTGCTCGGTCTGAGGCCGGGCCCCGGCGGCTTCCTCCGGACCCAAATCGAGGACTGTCTCGCTCTCGGACTCTACGCCCGCCTTTTCCTCCGCGGGCACCTCCTCGCCCGGCGCCTGCTCCTCGACCGCCGGCTCAGGTGCCCCGGCCGCGGCTGAGACAGGGGCGGGCTGGGGCAGGTCTTCAGGACGCACGGCTGGCGGCGCCTCTCCGGCCGGCGCTTCTTCCTCAGCCGGCTCCGCGCCCGCGAACTCGAGCTGCATAGCCGCTGGTTCCGGCGGCGCCTGCCCTCGCGGGGCTTCGTCCCCGACGGCCGCCCCGGCTGCCGGTTGCGCAGCGGCGGGTTCGACCGGCGCTGTGGCCTCGCCCTCCGCCTGAGCCGCCTCAGGTGCGGGGCCGGGACCGGCGACGCCCGACAGGCGGGCGAACGCGGCTGCCGCGCCGCCGGCTGCAAGCACGACGAGAGGCAGATAGACGGGAACCTGAAGCGCGAAGGGCGCCACTTCACGCAGCCCGACCAGGCAGAACGCCAGCATGCTGACACACACAAGGAAGACGCCCGCAACCGTGACCTTCCATCCGACCTTGGCCGCCAAGAGCCCTTCTATCCTGGCCTGCCAGGACAGGACTACGCCCAGAGCCGCTCCCAGCACTACCGTCACCACGAGGAAGAAGGGATAGTAGGCGGACCCCTGCAAGAACAGGGCCACCGTGCTGCCGACGACCAGGAGCCCGGCGAACGCCCCGAGACCGGGAGCAAGCCGGGTGGCTCCGAGCTCCCCCACCGTCATGGCCCGCACGCGCCGAACGCCAAGCAGTCGCCCGAACACTGCCCTGGCGAAGTCCACAATCCGGACGCTCGTGGCTCGGCCGCGAGGAACGCCCGCCAGCCGGTTCAGCCGCTCGGCCGCAAGCGGCACCGTCCGGAAGAGCTTTCGAGCGGTTTCCAGCGTGCTGGGCATATACTCGATTTCCGCGTAGTGGGCCGCAATGCTGCCCAGCCAACCGCGGCGCACGTCCGGCGGCGGCATCTCACCTGACCACCTGTCGGCCTCGAATTCGCCCACGCACTCGCGAACCAGTCCGTAACGTTCCACGCCTGAAAGCCCCGACGTGACAATCACCGAAGCAGCAACAGCACGGCTGCCCATCGCCCTGGCCGCAAATGCATCGCCCGCACACCGGCAATAACGTTCGAACCCGCTGACGAGCACCAGCAACCCGAAGAAGACCAGGGCCGAGGCCCCCGCCCAGAAGGAAACGAAGAAGAGCGCGGCCGCAACGGCGCACGCACCCACCAAGGCGGCCAAGGCAAACAACTGGGCAAAGCGCAACCGGACGCGCGAGTCCGCAGGGCTAAGCACCTTCAGTGCCCGCTCGCCCAGCCATCTGCCGCCTGCCAGCAGGCCGGCGGGGGCGGCCAACAACGTCCGCAAGTCGGAATCTCCGGAGAATACGCTTCCCAGAGCCTGCGCGAGATACGCTTCTATCTCCTTCTCGTTCAGACCGGCCTCTCGCAGCCATCCGAGGGGCACATGAAGCGAGGCACGGCGCGAGAAGAAGCTGTAGGCGGACCACACGTCCTCCTCACAGTCCGTCGCGCGGACGCGCAGAGGCGGCAGCGAAAGGCGGTCGCACAGGCCCGCCAGCGCGTCGAGGACGTGCTTGAGCGCCGGGTCTGAATCTGCTTCCGGCGGAGAGAAGCTGCCCCCACGCCGGAGTGCATAGCCCCACACAACCCAGGTCCCTACCAGGACGACCAATACGGACAGCGCCACGGGAAGGCCCGCAATGCCGAGCAGGAGCTGATAAAGACACACAAGGAGAAACGTACACGCCAGAAGCGACAGTATGCCGAGCAGCTTGGCCTGGACGTTTTGCGCCGCCACCGGCAGCGCTGCCGCTTGGACAGTGGGCGCGGCAGTGCGAGCTTCCGGGGGGACGGTCGGCTCCTCCG
>CAZSET010000284.1:0-4910 GCA_964605915.1 uncultured candidatus Brocadiaceae bacterium
CGCCGTCTTGCGCTCGGTGATCTCGGGCGCCACCTGGTGCAGGTAGTCGCTGCACGCGCCCCAGTACCAGTAGTCCACCACGCAATCGTGGTAGGCCAGCTCGAACAGGGGCGCGCGATAAGCGGGACCAATGCCGTACTTCAGGTAGTCCTCGCTCAGCTCGCTGCGGTCCTTGACATCCCGCAGGTAACCGGCCGGCCAGCTATACCTGCCCCCGCCCATCATCCCTTCGTGGTAATGGAGTTGGGGGACGCTCCAGAACCGGCCGTGCTCTCCGCCCGCGACCAGGCCCAGCTCCTCGCTGACGTAGCGCTGGAGCCGCTGCCGGTTGGCCATGTCGCTGCTGCGCGTGGTGGGATGGTCCGGCGAGTAACACTCGAGGAGCCATTCGGCCGACGTAACGTCCAGGAAGCGCGTGTTGTAGGGATACTTCTCCAGGACGCCCGGGATGATGGCCCTGGCGCATTCGAGCTGCTTCGCCGTGCAGTGTTTCATGAAGGTGTGAGTCGGGTTCATGTCCGCGTCGCGGCTCACCCACGCCGTCATCAGCTCGCCGTCGGCCTTCACGATGGCATGCTCGGCCACGGGCGCCTTGTGGGGGGCGATCTCGGGAGCGTCGTCGATGTCCACGTAGTTGTCGTACTCGCCAACGAGCCATCCGAGGCGCACCATCTCGGCCATGTCGTCGGGCGCCCATCGGCCGTTGACCAGGCCGTGGTCCATCCCGGCGGCAATGGCCTCCTTGACGAAACGCAACCCGTCGGCGCCCCACCAGTCGACGGCGCCCATGAGCTTGGGCACGTCGGGGTTGTCCGCTGCCTTGTCGGCCAGCGTCCGGAAGTAGCCCGCCTCTTGCGCCAGCTTGCGGTAGATCTTGCAGGCCGCCACGTGCCCGCCCCGCTCGAAGAAAGCCAGCCGGATCTTCCGATCCCCTCCCCAGGTTCCCTTGCTGGGCTCCCACAGAAGGCCCGGGAAGCCGAGCTTCGCGTCGTCCCCTCGGCGTGACCCCATGCGGATCACGGCGTCCGCCGGCGTCATGGCGATGACCATCATTCCCTGCTTGCCATCCGTCACCGCCACCCACGGCATGTCCAGGCTGCCGTAGCAACTGAACCAGCCGGCGCGGTATCGCTCGTCGCCGACCGGCACGTAGTGGCCGTCGCTGTAATCGGCCAGCGCCAGGAAGTACCTTTCCGGATCGGGAGGAAAGACGCGTTCGGGGTGTTCCAGCCGGCTCATGGGCGCCCCGCCGCCCTTCTCGCATGAGAGCGTGATGTCGAGGGCCGGCTCGTCGCCGACCAGGGCAAGCGCCACTTCGAGCGGCAGCGGCTCCGCCTGCCCGCGCAGGGCGTTCAGCCGGTAGCGGACGACGTTCGCATCGGCGTCCCCTGTCACTTCGCTCGCGCCGCCGGCGGACAGGACACCGGTGCGGTCGTTCTGTTTCGTCAGGGGCGGCGCGTGGCCCTCCTCGTCCGTCAGGACGGCCACGGCGAAGGTGGTGGGCTGCAAGTGCACCCACGTTCGCGGGTAGTATCCCTGCGCGACGCGGCGGACGGGCTGGCCGGGTTCGGGGTCTGCGTCGTTCAGGCCGACCGCGAAGTAGAACCGCACGCCGGCCTCCGGGTCCTTCAGCGCGGGGAAATGCTCGACGGGCATGGCCAGCTCCACGCCATAGCCCGGCAGGGAGCCGCCCTCGATGAGCCAGACGGCGAGCCGGGCGCCTTCATAGGGCCGTCCGCCCGCGTCGACGGCTGCCAGCGCGCCGGGACACAGGTGCAGGCCGACCTGCACACCGTCCACCCAGAACTCGACCGAGTCCGCCTCCCACCACTGCTGCGGCTCCTCGCGCCCGAAGGCCACCGCCTGGTCGCGCACGCGCACGTAGAGGTAGAGGTTCGCCCGATCCCAGCGCACGTAGGCGCCGCCGGACAGGTTGCTCTCGCCGTCCTCGCCGACCCACGGCAGCCAGATGACGCCGTCCCGGGTCCAGTCCTTGCCGTCGCCGTCGATCTCGGGAGGCGCCCCGACTCGGCGCACCTCGATCTGCTGCTCGGCGTCGCCGCCGCGAAGCGGCGCCTCCTGCTGCCAGAGCACGCCCGTGGCCTTGTGCAGAACGGCCATCCTGGCGGCCTCCTGCTCGACCGTTACCTTCAAAGAGCCGTTCTCCAAGACCCACGCCTGTCCCTCTCGTCTTACAGCCGCGGACAGGGGACTTGCAGCGATCAGACAGCACAGCGCCGCCAAGACAGGGACCCACCTCATGGTCGGACCTCCGAGGAGAACGGCCCGCGCAGGACAGGGACAGACAGGCACATCGCCTGCGCCAGCACACACCGGTATACGCCCGCGCGCGCGAAGGTTCAAGCAGAGGAGCGGGCGCCAGGGTTTGACGGAGGCGTTGCGCACGGAGTAGGCTCTGTCCGAGAACCCCGTCGTCGGCCCGAGGGCGAGCGAGGCCAAGCGGCGCTAGAAGCCCGAAGCAGGCGATGCAAAGGCTAGCATCGCCGATGCAGGACGACAACGCGCCGCGCCGGCCACAGCCGCACGAAGCCAGATCGGGGTTCTCAGAAAGAGCCCGGAGTGGGCCTTTCGCCTGATAGATCATGGAGGCAAGAACATGCGGCTTCAGTTCTTCGGCGCCGTCCGCAACACGACGGGTTCCATGCACATGCTAGAGGTCGGCGGCAAGCGCATCCTGCTGGAGTGCGGCCTGTTCCAGGGCAGACGCAAGCAGGCCTTCGAGCGCAACCGCAACTTCCCGATAGACGTCCGGTCGCTGGACACCTGCATTCTGTCCCACGCGCACATCGACCACAGCGGCAACCTGCCGCTGCTGGTCAAGCAGGGCTACGACGGTCCCATCGTGGCCACGCCCGCCACGAGGGACCTGTGCGAGATCATGCTGGCCGACTCCGCTCACCTGCAGGCCCAGGACGTGGCCTACGTGAACAGGAAGCGCATCCGGCAGGGCAAGAATCCGTTCGAGCCCCTGTATGAGCCCGACGACGTTCCGCCGACGCTGCGCGCCTTCCGCCCGCTGCCTTACCACGAACCCATGCAGGTGACGCCGGACGTCATCCTCACCTTCCACGACGCCGGACACATACTCGGCTCTGCGTTCGTCCAACTCGACATCAGCGAGAACGGCCGCCGGCGTCGCCTCTTCTTCACCGGCGACATGGGACGTAAGGACATGCCGATCCTGGGCGATCCGGAGGTCGTCCGCGACGTGGACGTGCTGATAACCGAGAGCACGTACGGCAACCGCACGCATCCTGCCAAGCAGGACGTCAAGGCGATGCTGACCGCCCTCTGCCGGCAGGTGCTGCGGGACCAGGCGAGGCTCCTCATCCCCGCCTTCAGCGTCGGGCGCACGCAGCAGATCGTCTACTTCCTCAACGAACTGTTCGCGGAAGGCGCGATCGACGGCCTGACGGCCTACGTGGACAGCCCGCTCTCCATCAAGGCCACCGAGGTGCACAGGAAGCACCCGGAGTGCTACGACGAAGAGACGATGGATAGGCTGCGACAGGGAGACGACCCGTTCGGCTTCCCCGGGCTGACCTACGTGACGGACGTGCAGGACTCCAAGAAGCTCAACGCGATGCCCGGGCCGGTCCTCATCATATCGGCGTCCGGAATGTGCGAAGGGGGCCGCATCCTCCACCACCTCAAGCACACCGTGGAAGAGGAGCGCAACGTCATCCTGATCGTCGGCTACCAGGCGGAACACACCCTGGGCCGGCGCATCGTCGAACGGGCAAGCCCGATCAAGATCTACGGTGACCGATACGAGCTCCGCGCGCAGGTCCGCACCATCAACGCCCTGAGCGCCCACGCCGACCACGACGAGTTGATCGCCTACATGAAGGAGATGGGGCCCGAGGTGGACCACGCCTTCGTGGTGCACGGCGAGTTGGAAGCCTCCGAGCAGCTCGCAACGGACCTGGACGCGCTGGGTGCAAACGATGTCCTGGTGCCGGTCGAAGGCCAGACCTACGAGCTCTGAGGCCTGTTCCCCCTGCTTCGTTCATCGACGGAGAGCGCAGAGATGGCGGTGCTCAGACTGGGTTTCTTCGGAAGGTCGCTGAGCAAACAAACGAACATGACCGTCATACTGCCCGAAGACGCCGCGCAGGACGGCCCGTATCCCGTGCTGTACCTTCTGCACGGCCTCTCGGACGACGACTCCATCTGGGCGCGCCGCACGTCTATCGAGCGCTACGTGGCCGGCATGCCGCTGATCGTGGTCATGCCGGACGGGGGGCGGGGCTTCTACACGGACGCCGCGCGGGGCTACGCCTACGAGAGCCACGTTATGACGGACGTGATCGGGCTGGTCGACCGGTTCTTCCCGACCATTCCGTCACGGAAAGGGCGGGGGATCGGCGGCCTGTCCATGGGCGGCTACGGCGCCATGAAGCTGGCCCTGAAGCACCCGGACCGCTTCTGCAGCGTCGCGTCGCATTCGAGCGCATTCGACGTCGGCAAGATACTGGACAACCCGGAGCGTCACGATGAGTTCTCCCGCATATTCGGCGACGATCCGGCCGAGGGCGGCAATGACGTCTTCCGGCTGGCCGAACAGATTGACCGGGACCTGCTGCCCGCCATCCGCTTCGACTGCGGCGTGGACGACGGCCTGATCGAGCACAACCGTGCCTTCCACGCTCACCTGGAGGAACTGGGGATCCCGCACGAGTACGAGGAGTTCCCGGGCCAGCATAAGTGGAGCTACTGGGACGAGCACATCCGGCAGGCCCTGGAGTTCCACGCCGCCGCGCTGGGCATCTAGTGATCAGTGCGCAGGGAGCGGAAAAGCCGCGCCTCGTCAGCCTTCCAACGCGCTGACCCGCGCCCGCAGCGCGTCCATTTCGCGGTGCATCTCCTGCACTTCCTTGCGCAGCGCC
>CAZSET010000285.1:0-4877 GCA_964605915.1 uncultured candidatus Brocadiaceae bacterium
ATGTGGCTGGGCGACTCCTGGAAGGAGTTCTGAGCCCCGGCCGGTCTCCATTTGGCCCCGGGTCGTTCCTGCGTTCTGCCCCTGCACGTGCTGCGTTCCCCGCCTTTGGTGCGTCCGCTCTGGTATAATGTGTGGCTTTGGTTCCCTTGCTGGACGCGCTTGCTCGAACTGCTGCTCGCCTGGCCGGACGCGCGGCCGTCTGCTTGGAGGTGCTGGACCATGGATCCTCAGCAGATGATGGACGGTTTCCGCGTGGTCGAAACGCCCAACTACATCGAGCAGAACGACGAGGTCGATCTATTCGAGCACGCGTTCGAGCAACACATCCCCTTGATTCTCAAAGGCCCGACGGGCTGCGGGAAGACGCGGTTTGTCGAGTTCATGGCTAACCGGCTTGGCGTGCCCCTCGTCACCGTTTCCTGCCATGAAGACCTGACGGCCGCCGACCTTGTGGGCCGGTTCCTTTTCAAAAGCAACGAGACGATCTGGCAGGACGGCCCGCTGACCCTGGCCGTGCGCTACGGCGCCGTCTGTTACCTGGATGAGATCGTCGAGGCGCGCAAGGACACCACGGTCATCATCCACTCGCTCACGGACGACCGCCGCATGCTTTACCTCGACCAGACCGGCGAGGTGCTGCGCGCCCATCCGAAGTTCATGATGGTGCTCTCGTACAACCCGGGCTACCAGAACGTCGTCAAAGACCTCAAGCAAAGCACCAAGCAGCGCTTCGCGTCCCTGTGCTTCGGCTACCCGGACGTGCCAGTCGAGACGCAGATCATCATTGCCGAAACCGGTGTGGAGGCCGAGGTGGCCTCACGCCTGGCGCAGATGGCACAGGAGATCCGCAACCTGAAGGGATTCGGGCTGGAGGAAGGGGCCAGCTCCCGTTTGCTTGTCTATGCGGGACGGCTGATCAGGGCCGGCGTCGATCCCCTGACTGCCTGCCGGACCACGATAAGCACCGTCATCACTGACGAGCCCGACATGGTGCGCTCGCTCAATGACGTCGTGAACGCGCACTTCGGGGACATGCTGGCCGCCGAAGGGGACGGGGGCGCATAGCTCCGCAGGGAGGAACGCCGGCATGGCGGGCGCGTGCATGCATCGGGGCTTTCCCCTGGGACGGGTGCCGTGGGGCTATCGCGAGCAGTTCCGTGCGATCCTGGACAGCCTGCACCGCAAGGGGATCCTCACGGACGACCCCGAGCAGTGCGCGGCCCTCTTCAAGCCCCTGGTCCGGCCGGATATGCCCGTCGGTTCGGAGTACGTTCTGAAGGAGTTTCTGGCGGCTCTGGACGGCAAGGCCGGCTGGCTCGTGCGCTCCCCCGAACTGCTTCGGGAGTGGCGACGGCTGGGCGTCCTGTTTGCTGCTGAGAAGACCTACCTGGGCCGGCGCTACTTTCAGCTCTGGGCGGAAGGCCGTCTGCCCGAGTCCCCGGTTGAAGTTGCCCGTATTCTGCGCTGGGTGGCCGAGCTGGCGCAGACTGACGCGGAGCTGGCTCTCAGCTTCCTTCTCGGGTATCCGGACATCCAGCGCCACGTGGCGCTCGGCCAGTTGGCCGAGTTCATCGAAAACGGGCGGGAGGTCTACCGCCGGAACCGGCAGACGGGCCACGCCTACTTCGGGATGAAGCTGCGGTCGGCCGAGGCCTTTGCCCAGCGTCTGAGCCGCACGTGCCGACTTGAGGACGTGCGGGGCAGGCTGGAGCGCCTCTTCCGGGCGGTGGCCGGACGGGGCGTACGGGTCGACTCCTTGAGCCGGCTGGACTCGGATGACCTGCTGGATCGCCGGTGCGGCGTCGTCTGCGGAGGCGGCAGCCTGTTCCTGCCCGAGCGCGTGAGCATCTCGACCGTGTCGGCCGTGAACCGCGCCTACTACCTGACGGCGACGCTGCTGGCGGCGGCCTGCCATCGGTTCGCTGGCTTTTGCGGGGTGCACGGCCGGAAGGACGGGCGGCGGATCTCGGAAGTTCTCGGCCGAAGGGGCGTCAGGTCGCCGGCGGTCGGCGGCTTCTTGTTTCAGGTTGGGGAGGCCTACCGCCTGCGCCGAACCCTCTGGAGCCGTTGCCCGGGCACTGAGAAGCTAATGTGCCTCGTGGGGCGCCAGGAAGCCGAGGCCCGCGGGCAGGAAAGCACAGGGGACGAGTTGCTCGTGTTGGCCGTCGGGGCGCTGGCGACGGAGTCCGCCCGTCCCGAAGCGCGTCGGGTCTTCCAGTCCGTGGCCCGACTGGCTGGCCGGTGCGAAGACTACGAGTGCGTGCTGGACGGGCTGTGCAGGAATTGGGAATCCCTCGCCTCGGACGTGCGTGCCGCAGGCGGGGGCCTGCCGGTGCCTCCGCTGGGGTTCATGCCGGACCACGATTTCCCGCTCGAGTTGACCCCCGCGCCGACCGGTTCGCTGGTGGTGCGGGCCGAGGAACGCGCGGGCGGCAGGGCGACGGCCAGACCCTCGGCCCTTGCGGAGGCCCGGCCGCGGGAGGGTGCGCGGACGACCGAGGACACGGGCGACCGGAACGGGGCCGGCTCCGGAGATGACGAAGAGCCGGTGCCTGCCTATGGCGCCGTCCCGCAGGTCTTCCTGTATGACGAATGGAACGGCCTGGCCGGCGAGTACTACCGCGACTGGTGCCGTCTACGCGAAGTGCGTCCCGATCCCCGCGGCCCCGCCGGCATCGAGAGCGACGAGTTCCGCCGCATGGTCGACCACGTCAAGAAGCTCTTCCAGCGCCTCAAGCCGGAGTTGGTCACGAAGGAGAAGTACCTGCGGAGCGGGGATTACATCGATATCGACGGGCTCGTGCGCTTCGTGACCATGAAGAAGGCGAACGCCTCGCCGCGGGATCACTTCTGGGTGAAGCCGCGTCTGAGCCGGCGGGACATCGCCGTCGCATTGCTGCTGGACGTCAGCGGCTCGACGGGTGAACGAGCGGGGCGCAAGGACGTCATCACGATGGAGAAACAGGCGGCTGCCGTGCTTGCGGCCGGACTGCACGAGCTGGGCGACCGTTTCGGAGTGTTCGGCTTCACGGGAAACGGCCGCGAGAACTGCCAGTTCTCGGTCTTCAAGTCATTCGAAGAGGACTGGGACGCGCAAGCCGCCGGGCGCCTCATGTCCGTCCGTCCGGGCTCCTCAACGCGCATGGGCGTCGCCCTGCGTCACGTGGGGGCCAAGCTGTCCGTTCTGTCGGCCAAGACCAGGCTCGTCGTGCTGATCACGGACGGCAAGCCCATGGACTCCGACTACGATCCCAACACCCGCTACGCCCACCACGACGTGCGCAAGGCCTGCGAGGAGAACCGCAGACTGGGCATCCATCCCTTCTGCGTTGCCCTGGAGCCTGACGACGTGGACGCGCTGGACGTGATGTTCCCTCGGGGGCGGTATCTTGTGCTGCGCGACGTTGAGCAGCTTCCCGAGTTGCTGTCCCGTGCCTACCTGCGGCTCACGCGGGCGTAGTGGCGCTTCGACGCCGAGCATGCTGGCCGCGCAGAGGCGAGACTCCCGCCGATAGGCGGGCGACCCTCGTCGTCCCGGCTCACACCTGCGGGGCGCGAAAGGGGAGACGGTTCGGCGGTGAGGGAGCCGGCTTACTTCTTGACGCGGCTCTTCTCCAGGACGGTGGTCAGGTCGGTGTCGAGCTTCTTGCGCTCGCGGTCGGGGAACTGGAGGATCTCCTGGAGTGCCTCGGTGATGTGCGGGATGTATTTCTCGATGTAGTCGCGTTTGCGCGCTTCCTCGGCGCGGCGTTTGCGACGCCTGAGGAACCTCCTCAAATCCCGGGCGCACTCCTGGACGGCCAGCACGATCTCCTTCACGATCTCCGGGTAGGGAGCGATGGCCTCCTTGCTCTCACTGGTGAAGGGCACCCAGGGGCTGGCCATGTGAACCAGGATGAGGAGGGCCCCCGTCGGCAGGCTGCCGTTGGACTGGTCGATGCCGTACTGCCGCCAGTTGACGCTGGCGATGGCCTGAGTGGTGGCGCATGCGCCGGTGTTATAGAGCAGCGGCACGCGGTTGGCGAAGCGCATCAACTTGGCCGACTTGCCTTCCTTCATCTCGCCGCCGTAGGCCAGTCCGGCCTCGATCATGAAGGGGATGCCGCGGTAGACCGTCGGCGATCGCGTGACCGAGGTGTAGAGGTCCGCCTCGAACTCCTTACGCATGCCCTTCTCGATGAGCTCCTGTCCGATGGGGCTGATGCAGTCCATCGGGGGATTGCGCAGCTTGGTCTTGTGTATGGCCTTCAGCAGGCTGTCCGCCTCTTTCTGGGCGATGCGTTTGGGGCGGGCGTTCTCGTAGATGCCGGCCCTCTCGCAGATCTCCAGGGCCGCGCGCTTACTGACGCGGCAGAAGTCCGTGGCCAGGAACGTCTGGAGCTTGTGGCACTTGGTCTCGTGCAGCATCTTGATCAACGTGCCCAGCTCGATCCCGTAGGGATGGGGCTTGATCTCCTTGGGCTCCTCGGGCAGCACTTCCGTGGCGCGTTCGAAGACCTGCTTCTTGCCGTCCGGCGCCACGTAGCGTATGGCGACGTGGGGATTCGCGGTCGCCGTCTCCTCCAGGTACTCGTCTACGCTCCAGTTGCCCCGCTGGAAGGTTGCTTCCAGCTCGATCTCTACCTTTGTGCCCTGCTCGGCGTCCCAATCGACGACTTCTTCCTTCAGTATCCTGGGCTCGTTTGTCTTCGTGTTGACGACAATCTGGTAGTAGTGGGCGTCCTTCTTGGGCTCGGTCCTGGAGGTGATGGCGACGGGCTGCCCCGTGGTCAAATGGCCGTACATGCCGGCGGCGCTGATGCCGATTCCCTGCTGGCCACGGCTCATCTTCAGCCGGTGGAACTTGCTGCCGTAGAGCAGCTTCCCGAATATGCGCG
>CAZSET010000286.1:0-4868 GCA_964605915.1 uncultured candidatus Brocadiaceae bacterium
CAGATCCACGAGACGGAGGGCAGGCCCGTCCTTCTGGTGGCGCCGGACGTGGCGCCCGGCACCTATGGCGTCACCGTCCATGTGTCTTACGTGGGCTGCGGCCCCGACATCTGCGAGCTGGGCAGCAAAGACCTGCCGGTGAGCCTGACCGTGCTGGAGGGCCCCGCCGCGCCTCTCCTGGCTGCCCCCCTGATATCGTTCCCGGCGCCTGAAGAGGCTGAAACCGCTCAGGTCGAAGGCGAGGACGAGGCCGCGTCCGAGCTGGCCGGCCACAGCCCCATCGTCGTCATCCTTCTGTCCTTCCTGGCCGGTCTCGGGCTCACGCTGACGCCCTGCATCTACCCCCTCATCCCCGTGACCGTTGCGCTGGTGGGCGCCACGGCCGGTCGCAGCCGGCTGGACGGCCTGGTGCGCTCGCTTGTCTACGTGTTCGGCATCGCGGTCACCTACTCGGTGGTCGGCGTGGTGGCGGCGGCGACCGGCGGCATGTTCGGCGTGTGGCTTCAGCACCCGGCGGTCTACGTCGCCCTGGCTGTCGTCTTCGTGCTGCTGGCCGGGGGCATGTTCGACCTCTACTCGATCGACATCTCGTCGCAGCGGTTCCAGCGCATGCAGGCGGCGCTTCGGGGCCGCTGGGGGCTGCTCGGCATCTGGCTGATCGGCCTATTGTCCGGTGCGGCGGCCACGGCCTGCATCGCCCCCATCATCCTGGGCGCGCTCGGTTACGTCGCGCAGAGAGGCAACATGGCACTCGGCTTCCTCATCTTCTTCTCGATGGCCTGGGGCATGGGAACGCCGTTGGTGGTGCTCGGCACGTTCACGGGCGTGCTGAAGGCCATCCCGAAGTCCGGGGAGTGGATGATCGCCGTCAAGAATGTCTTCGGCTGGGCGCTGCTGGCGGCCGCCGTCTACTTCGTGGGGAAGAGCCGGCTGCTGCCGGAGGCGTGGTTCCGGGCGCTGGTCGGCGTGGGCCTTGTGGCAGCGTCCGTCTACGCGGGGGCGTTCGACGTGCTGACGCCCGAATCCGCCTGGTACGCCCGGCTGAAGAAGGCCCTTGGCTTGCTGCTCCTCGTGGCGGCGGGTGCGGCGTTCCTTTTTGCGGGCCAAGCTGTGCTCAGCGAAGCCGGCGCGATCAGCCCGCCTGCCGGGATGAAGGCTCCGCAGGGCATCGAGTGGCTTCAGTCGGAGGCGGATGCGCTGGCGGAGGCGGAGGCGGAGGGCAGGCCCGTGCTGCTCGACTTCTGGGCCGAATGGTGTGCGCCGTGCAAGCTGATGCTGAAGACGACGTTCGCCGACCCGCGGGTGATCGCCGAGTCGGAGCGGTTCGTTTGCGCGAAGATCGACGTGGAGGCACTGGCGGACACGGAAGTGGACCGGCTCCGGGAACGCTACGGCCTGCGGGGCGTGCCGACCGTGGCCCTGATCAGCACAACGGGGCAGCGCACAGTCCTGGCCGGCTACCAGAAAGCAGACCCCCTGCTGCAGGCCATGCAGACCATCCGCTGACCGCGGACGGCCCCACCGCCCGGCGGGACACGACGTTCACCACGGAGCCACGGGTGACACGGAGGACAAGAACGATTAACCACTACGACACGACGAAAACAACGTCAACGCCGGCCTCGTGCCTTCTTTCGCACGTCGTGTTCGTTGTGCCGTAGTGGTTTACTTCGGCCTTGTTGTTCTCAGTGTCCTCACGTGACTCCGTGGTGCCCCCGCCGTATGGCGGGCAAGCGTCGTGGTTCGCTCCGCGTGCTCTGTGGTGCCCGTGCCGTCCGTTTCGTCTCGAGCGCTGCCCTGCTATAATGGACCGCGTGGAGCAGAGGCAGCCAAGGAGAAACGTCATGGAGCAACGGGACATGTGGCAGGAGATGCGCAAACACTTCGCCGACATGGCGGACGCCATCGATCGGGCCGTCCGCAAGGTTCCGCCTTTCAGCAGCCTGGTCAGGACGGAGCGCCCGTCCGTCAACGTCTACGAGACGGACGCCGAGGTCGTCGTCCAGGCGGAAGTGCCTGGCGTGCCGCGCGAGAATCTCGGCGTCAGCCTGCAAGGCGGCGTGCTGACAATCCGCGGCAAGGAGGACCGGACTCCGTTCGAGGACGCCAGGGCCATCTGCCAGGAGCGCGGCCCGGCCGAGTTCTGCCGCGAGGTGGCGCTGCCTGCCTCGGTCGACGAAGAGGCCGAGCCCCAGGCGGCGCTCGAAAACGGCCTGCTGACGATCCGGCTGAAGAAGACGCCGCCGGCGGAAGCCAAGGCGATCGACGTGGAAGTCCGCTGACGACGGCCTCACCGCGGAGCCCGCAGAAGGCGCAGAGATGACAGAGGCAGAACACCTCAATGCGCACACCGAAGCCATCATCGGTGCCGCCATGGATGTGCATCGTGCCTTGGGGCCGGGCCTGCTGGAGTCGGCTTATGAGGCCTGCCTGGTGTATCAACTGCGGGAGCAAGGCCTGAAGGTCGAACACCAGAAGCCCTTGCCGGTCACCTATCAGGAGGTGAAGCTCGACTGCGGCTACAGAATCGACTTGCTGGTGGCGGACAAGGTAATCGTCGAGGTGAAATCGGTTGAGAGACTCGCACCGATCCACGAAGCGCAGTTGCTCTCTTACCTTCGGCTGTCGGGCTGCCCCGTTGGCCTTCTCATCAACTTCAATGTCCGGGTGCTCAAGGATGGTATAAGGAGAAGGGTGAACGCCTTTCCTGATGCCCGGCGTTCTCCGCGTTCTCTGCGC
Source organism: uncultured candidatus Brocadiaceae bacterium (assembly GCA_964605915.1). Lineage (GTDB taxonomy): Bacteria > Planctomycetota > Brocadiia > SM23-32 > SM23-32 > DAOVRD01. The sequence goes on from CAZSET010000286.1 coordinate 2,740, forward strand.
TCTCTGGGGTGAACACAATAGAGGAGCAACAATGGTCGACAAGGAACAAGTAGCGCAAGTGATCGAGACAATACGCCCCTTGCTGCAGGCGCATGGGGGCGACATCCAACTCGTTGAAGTCACGGACGACGGCATCGTCAAGGTGGTGCTTGAGGGCGCCTGCAAAGGCTGCCCGATGGCCCAGGTCACCCTCCAGCGGGGCGTCGAAGCCAAGCTGAAGGAGGAAGTGCCGGAAGTGCAGAAGGTCGTCCCCGTGGAGGCGCCGGTCCAGACGGCAGAGGAAGGATGATCCGCGCAAACAGCCCCGTAGAGTGCAGAGGGCAGGGGCTGGCGTCCCTGCCTCTTGTCTGCCCGGAGGACGCCGCATGAGGCCCATATCGATCTACTGCGACTGGGCGCTGCACGACGAGCTGGGCGACGACGTGCATCTGACCGAAGAGATGACGATGGGCGTGCTGGACACGTTGGAGCGCTGGAAGTCCGAGCACGGCGTCGGCTTCGACTACTACCTGCTGGACGCGTTCTGGTTCGCCAGGCCGGGGGACTACAGGAGCTTCGACCCCCAGGCATGGCCGAACGGCTTCGAGCCCGCCCGCAGGAGAATGGAGGCGCTCGGCCTGACGCCTGGGCTCTGGCTCGACGTGACCGGGGGAAGCGTCACGGGCAACGAGTTCTGGGACGACAGTCTGGACGTCAACACCAAGCATAGCTACTGCCTGTTCGACGGTCCTTACGCGGACGGCCTTCAGGACGCGATGCTGCGCGCGGCCGAGCGCTGGGGGGTGCGTCTGTTCAAGTTCGACCTCGCCAACTTCTACGCCGTCACCGACCGGTTCAGCAACCTGGAAGCGGGCGACATCTACGCACGCAACGTGGCCGCGTTGGGCCGGATCCTCCGCGCCGTCCGCGCCAAATACCCCGAGGCGCTCGTGCTGGCCTACAACGGCTTCGCCCACGTGCCGGGGTACCTGGACAACACGACCGCCCCCGTCCTGCCCGGCATAGACCCGCGATGGCTGGACGTGGTGGACTACGTCTACAGCGGCGCTCCCCGCCCCGCCGATGTCCCCTGCATCTCGTTGCGGCGCGCTGTCGACATGTACCAGGACCACATGGTCCACAAGTTCCATCGCAGCGGCATCCCCCTGCACCGCATCGACGACCACGGCTGCATGGTGGGCGGGACGAACGCGATCTACCACCTGGGCAAGCGCGGCTGGCGGCGGACGTGGGTGCAGACGCTGGCCCGCGGCAGCCGTAAGGCGCACTTCTACGGCGACGTGCACCTGCTGGATGAGGACGACGTCGAGTTCCTCAGGCGCGCGCGTGACCTGTTCTTCGACCTCTACCGAGCCGGGGCGTGGACCCGTCCGGTGGGGGGAGTCCCCTGCCAATCGCCATGGCACGGATTCCTGACCGGCAATGGCGAGGACGGATTGCTCGTAGTCGTCAACCCGTCCCCGTCGGCGGTTGAGGCCGTGGTGACCGTCGAAGACCTGAGCGCGGCGCGGTCGATCTTCTGCGACGCCGGGGCTCCCGCCGAGTGCAGCGCCGCCGGGGAGGCACTCTACGTACGGCTCGCGCCGGAGCAAATGGCACTGGTCGGGCTGGGCGAGAAGGCCGATCCGCAGCACGACCTCGGCACGAACGTCGGGGGCGATCGCGTCACGCCCGACTCCGCGCGCATGGAACTGGCGTTCGTCCTCTCGGACGGCCCGGGTGACGGCCGCACCGCCGAATGCCGCGTGACCGGAGCGCAGATCAAAGCGGCTGCCGAGAGGGATGACTTCGACGGCCTGCGCTTTTCGTTCCGGTTGCGAGAGGGCAACCAGGCGTACCGACGTGCCGTGCCTCGCGAACAGGCCGTGTCCGAAGGCCTTCCCATCGAAGTCAAGGCAGACGGACGTCAGGTCGAAGCGCGCGCGCTCGTGCCCGACGTTCGGGTCTGGTCCGGCTGCTCATGGGTGACCGGCCTGTACCCGCTCGCCGAGTTGTCCTGCGCGGCGGAAGTGTCCGTCAGCTTCCGCTGCCCCGACCCGAAGCCCCGCATCATCCCCGAGGCGTGGCTGCAATCCCTCTAAGAGTGTGTATGGAAATCCGGGTTAACGGGTCGTTAGTGTGGAGGCATG
>CAZSET010000287.1:0-4849 GCA_964605915.1 uncultured candidatus Brocadiaceae bacterium
CGCCAGCAGCGCGTCAATCAGCCTGTCAGAGTCCCACAACCGGATCTCGAAGAAGACCCGGCGCCCTTCCCGATGGACCGAGTCCTTGAACCCGCCCCAGGACACCAGAAGGCCCTGCTCGGCGGCGAAGTTCTTCATCACCCCCTGCAACTCGCGCAGCACGCTTACGTCGACGGGCGACGCACCGGACTTGACCTGCACGCAGAGCCTGGGCTGGTCGAAACCCATCGGTCCGCCGCCGGCCACGATGTCCACTCCTCCATCCGGGCCGGCCGGGGAGGCAAACGCGTGATAGCCCTGTGCCCTGAGCACGGCAGCCACCAGGCGCGCCAGCCCGTGTCCCTTGAACCGAGCCGCAATGTGCGCTCGAATCTGGTCAAGGGCCAGGACTTCCAGGTCGGCCACAGTGCCCGTATCCTCATCGCTGGGGTCTTTGAGCGCAGGCACGACAGTGCCCCGCGGAAACAGGTTGGGGTCGCGCCCTGTCTCAACGATGTGCTGAAAGCGTGCTTCTGCGTCGTTCCGGGTTACCTGGCACACCGTCATGAAGGCCCCGAGGGAGTACAGCAGGTCCTGGCCGATTTCGCTGCGCGGCACGTCGGTACGGAGCCACTTCACGGGGCGTACGTGCCTGGCGCCTTCCGGACCTCCCGGCCGGTACTCGTAGGGTCCGGTGCACTTACCCACCGCCACCGCGGGGCGGCCCTTGAGAGGTAGCGCCACCAGATCGCCGACCTGGATCCCCCGGGCGAAACCCCAAAGCTGCCCCAGCATGTTCGATATGCGGCCGATTGGCGCATCTGGGTATAAACGTTCACACAGGGAGCGCATTTCCTCTTTCGTCCCCGGCCCGGACAGATCAGGCATGTCGTCCCATCCAATGACGACCACTGCGTCGCCCAGCGCCAACTCCTCTTGCTGACCGTGTCTGCCGGCCCTCACCATCCACAGCGCCATTGCTGCTCCCCCTTTCGTGTTTCCGTTCTCGTCCAGCCGACTCTCAGAGCCGCCAGAGGCGGCCAGGCTTCTGCCTTCGCCTGTCTCACTCAGCACTTGTCACTCGCCCGCAGGGCGCCTACGTGGTTAGACGTTCGTCGCTTCTTCGACGATGGCGATCTCTTCGTCTGTCAGTTCGTAGAGCTCATAGACGAGCCGGTCGATCTGCCGGTCCGTGGCCTCGATCTCCCGCTCGATCACCTTTTTCCCATGCGGGGTCTTGGCGCGGCTGAGGCCCGTGCGCAACTCGCTAGCACGGTCGACGAGTGCGACCATCCGGTCGTGGCAGACAACATCGTGAGCATCGTTAGAGTCAATGGTCCGAATAGGAAGCTTACCGAAGTATTGCTTGGTACACGTGATCCAGCCGCCGCGGAACTTGTTGCTGATGAGCTGGAGATTCCAGAAGAGAAGCCGCGAATTCAGCAAACCCAGAACGTACGGACGACTGAGCGAAGTGCCCAGGCCAGACAACGTTACGGTGAATCCTGCGCTGGCCATCACGCAGTACGGGCCACCAGCGTCAGGCATCGGAGCGCAAAGGCCAGTATTGGCGAGAAGGGGTACAATCAAGTCGGCGGCATCGTGTACATGGAGGTTGCGCGGAGCACTGTACGCGTACCACCGCTTGTATTGCTTCCGTTGCTGGAGGGCACTCCTGTTGGTGCGGAGGTACGAATAGGCTAGCGGGTACCGGCGTCTCAGCAAGCTCTCCGACATCAACTCATAGGAATCTTCACGAACAGAATACGGAAACACAATCCGCTCATCATTGGACGGCAGAAAGAGATAGCGCTGGAAATCGGTCGCGTAAACGGGCTGCCGCAAAACCTCATTTTCGAGCTCCACGGCCTCACCATCTCGCGTGAGAAAGCGACCGTCAACGACACGCACGCAGAACACTGAGTCGGCTCCCGTACTTACGCCACGTGACATCAACGCCGGCAACTCGAGCAGAGGCGTACCTGTTGCGGCCATCCTGTCCAGCAAGGCTCGCGCGTTAGACTTGACGAACACCCAAGGCGCGGAGCTAAACGTCTCCGCCTCCAGGACTATGTCCGCAGGGCCATCCGGGAGGGCCGCACCTCCCGGCGCTTTCCGGTACCTGACCGAGTCCCGTTGGCCTCGGTCGAGGAACAGCAAGCACGTATACGTGGTGGGACCATCGAACACCTGCTCGTGCTCGAAATCCACGACCTCATCAAGAACCCCGCGGTCCGCTATCAGACCCCTGAGCGGCTCGCCGTAGTCCGTGGCCATGAACTTGCTCGGCAATATGTAACCAAGCCTACCAGCCAGCGCCAGTAGCAGAAGCCCTTGCTCAACGAACACGACGTAGATGTCATAGCTCCCGCTCGCGGCGCTACGGTAGCGTTTGCCGAAGTAATCAGCTTGCCAGGGCATCCAAGCCCGTAATGCCTGGATACGTATGTACGGCGGGTTGCCGATGACGGCGTCGAAGCCGCCCTCCCTGCCCGCGAAGACCTCCGGGAACTCCGCCTCCCAGTCGAACGCGTTGATCCGGTAGCGCTCCTCCTCGTCAAACAGGCCCGACTGGCGCCCCTCGTAGAAGTCCGGCCCGATCAGGCTGTTGCCGCACTTCACGTTCGCCGCCAGGTCCGGCAAGGCCCGCTCGTGGAAGAGCCGCTGCTGGCGCTCCAGCGTCTCCCGATTCTCCCCCTCCAGCACCTTCAGCAGCAAGCTGAGCTTGGTGACTTCGACGGCCTGCGGGTCGATGTCCACGCCGTGGATGCAGGTGAGCAGTATGCGCTTGCGCTCGGCCGTGGTCAGGCGCCATTCGCCGCCGCGGCCCTCGTAAACGGGCAGCACGGGCTTCGCGCTCGCCCGCTGGGGCAGAAGGCGCCGCACGTCGCGCGAGCCGGCGTCCTTCCCCTTCTCGACGAGGGGGACGAGGTGCTCCGCGTACCAGTCCCGGTGCCAGTCGAGCAGGCGCTGGTAGGCGCCGATGAGGAATGAGCCCGAGCCGCAGGCCGGGTCGAGCACGCGCAGGGGGTGCCTGCCGCGCCCGATGCCGGCCACGTCGCGCGGCGTCGTGTCCTCCAGCAGCGCCCCGACGGTGTGCTCGACGATGTAGTCGACGATGTAGGTGGGCGTATAGTAGACGCCGCCGGCCTTCTTGACCTCCGGCTTGTCCTCGACGACGGCGCGATGGGCGGGCGTGAGGCGGATGACCTTGCCCAGGAACTGCTCGTAAACCTGGCCGAGGATGTCGGCCGGCAGAACGGAGAACTCGTAGGGGCTCTCGGGGTAATAGAGGCCCTTGAGGATGTCCTTGAGCGCCCTGTCGTCCATCTCCAGGTTCGGGGTGAGTTCGTCGGGGGGCTCGGGGCGGCCCTTCTCCAGGCGGAAGTGGAACAGGCCGGAGTTGTAGCGCTCGTCCGCGCGGCTGAACAGCTCGCAGAGGCGGCCGTAGAGGTCGGTCCCGTTCAGGAGGGCCTGGAGGCGCCCGTAATCCTCGACGCCGCGGTCCTCGCACATGCGCAGGAAGATGACGCGGTCGATGGTGCGGGCGACGGCGAAGTTCAGCTCGCGAGTGGAGAGGCCCGGGTTGCGCAGGGCGATGTTGCGCGCCAGCAGCTCGCGCCAGCGCTCGATGTCCTTCAGGAACTCCTCGTCCACCTCGGCGGTGCCGCGCTTGCGCCGGGTGGACTCGGCGTAGCGGTCGAAGGAGCCGTCAAAGACGGCTTGCTTGGAGAAGGTCGAACTTAGTTCGCCCCAGCGGTCGGCGTACTCCCGATAGCCGAAGTACATCGTGCGGGCCTTGCTGGCCCTGTCGCTCTGCACGGGTCGAGTGCGGCAATCGTAGACGGCGAGCTCCTCGAAGTCCGTCAGGATGGAGAGCGGGAGCTTCCCGGACCAGGCGTAGCGGCGGAGCTGGTAGGCGAGGGTCGCGTCCTCGGCGATGTCGGCCGCCGGGCGTTTGGCCTCCACGAAGAACTTGCGCGTGCCGCCGACGCGGAAGCAGTAGTCGGGGGCCTTGGGGCCGCGCGAGGTCTTGATCGAGTGCTCCTGCACGACGTCCTTGTAAGCCTCGGCATGGGCGTCCACGTTCCGCACGTCCCACCCGAGGGCCTCGAAGAGGGGCTCGATGAATTGCGTGCGGGCGTCGCGCTCCAGGTAATCGCGCGAGCGATAGGTGCTGCGGTTCCGGTCGAACAGATCGACCAGGCGAAGCACGCTCTGCGGGCATTCGGCGGCTGGCATCTGGTCCCCCCTGCTGCCTGCGTCTCCCCTCATGGCGGGTTCATGGTACGCAGCGGGGCGAGGCGCGTCAAGGCGAACGACACGGCAGGAACAGGGATGTACAGGATGTGCAGGATACGAGAGGGCTGGCAAACAACACACAACAGCGCGGGCCGGGGAGACAGAGGACACGGAGAACGGCACGGCAGGAACAGGGATGTACAGGCTTGCCCCGAGCTAAGTCGAGGGGATGGGCAGGATACGAGAGGCCTGGCAAACAACACACAACGGCGCGCCCGGGCAGACAGAGGACACGGAGAACGGCACGGCAGGAACAGGGATGTACAGGATGTGCAGGATACGAGAGGGCTGGCAAACAACACACAACAGCGCGGGCCGGGGAGACAGAGGACACGGAGAACGGCACGGCAGGAACAGGGATGTACAGGCTTGCCCCGAGCTAAGTCGAGGGGATGGGCAGGATACGAGAGGCCTGGCAAACAACACACAACGGCGCGCCCGGGCAGACAGAGGACACGGAGAACGGCACGGCAGGAACAGGGATGTACAGGATTCACAGGATACGACCTGACGGCTAGGAGCCTGTCGGAGTTTTGCGTCCCAAACGCTTCTTGTTGTTGCATGGCAA
>CAZSET010000288.1:0-1865 GCA_964605915.1 uncultured candidatus Brocadiaceae bacterium
ATTATGGAAGAAGAAAGCCACATCGTGACATCGTCCAGGCTGGCGAGTCGCGCCGCCCGAGGCAACTTCGCCCTCCCAGAAGCCGCTGAACGGCGGAAGCGGATAGCGTTCCGCCGACCGCCAGCTCCGCTTGCCCTCAGCGGCATTGCAGCGCAACAGGGCCTCGATCTCCCTCGACAGATCGATTAGTGCGTCCTTCAGCGCACACATGCCCGAGAGCGTAGCGCCGGCGTTTACCATGAACAACACGGTGTTCTCGGAGCACTTGTTTACCTGTATGTCGTGTCTGTCGAGCAGGGCAGCTTTCAGATCGGCGCCGCACAGACCTTCGCCGCAGTGCACGGTGATCTTCGTGGTGTCCAGTATGAACTGGCCCCTGTAAGGCTCGGGCACCAGTTCCTCCTCCGGCACAACGTGAAAGCACCTGGCGGCCTTTCGCCAGGATGGCCCGGGCATCTGAGGCCCCGGACACTCGGCACCGGCGAAGTCGCGGCGGAACTGATCGGCCAATTCGATGGCGCCCTGCACGAGGGCGCAGCCTTCCAGCTCCACCTGCCGGCGCGCCACGTCCAGCGACGCTATCAGGCCAGAGTGCGGCGAAGTCGTCGTGTGCGTCAAGCGGGCCTGTTCCAGCCGCATCCGGGCGTCGCCATCCTGCTCAAGGACCGGATCCCACACGTGGATCATGGACCCCTGGCGAAATGCCGAGAGCGTCTTATGGGTGGATTGGGTGGCATAGACGCGCAGGTTCTGCCGGTAGAAACCGTCTTGCTCACCTAATGCCGCCGCCGCCCTCATAGCCGTGCGAGCCGTGAACCAGGGGTGGAAGCGAGCGTAGGCGAACCACGCTTCATCGAAGACAAAGGCCAGGTCCCGCAGCTTCTGCTCCATCTCATTCTCTGCTAGGACACGACGGACCGCCTCTATCACATCGGCCGGGGAGCAGACGATACCATCGAAGGTGGAGTTGGTGAGCAAAAGGGCCTTCGGAAGCGGGCTACTTGCGGGATCGTGTTTGTGGAGTTCGACGTGCCGCCTCAGTTCCGCCTCTATGTGCTCCAGGGGCACCCCGCCGGAGATGCCGTACTTCCCAACGTGGTACGGCTCCAAATAGTAGGGCCTGGCGTGGCACAGGGCGATGCCGTAGTGGTGCGAGATATGGCAGTTGCGGTCCACCAGCACCTTGTCGCCGGGCTTCAGCAGCGCGCCCAGTACGATCTTGTTCGCGGTGCTCGTCCCGTTGGTCACGAAATGGGTCTGCATGCTGCCAAAGGCCCGCGCCGCCTTCCCCTGTGCCTTGAGTATCGAGCCCATCGGGTGGAGCAAGGAGTCCAGAGGGTCAATGGTTGCCGACGTCTCGGCAAGGAAGTAATTGGCCCCGTAGTACTTGAGGAAGTCGTCCAGCACGGGGCTCTTGCGCGCCGAGCGCCCGTGGGCAAGCGCCATCGCGTGGAACGTAACCACGGGGCGCGCGGCGAACTCCTTCAGGGAATCCCAGAACGGAGTCTCGTACTTGTCCCGTAGGCGTTCCAGCAGGCCGCGGAACAGCTCGTCCAACTCCGCATCGTCATGCTTCCAGAACAGCCTGTCGAATGCCTCGTCGTCCTCTTCGACCACTTCGAGCGGGTTAGTCGCCGTCAGCAGGAAGACGTTGAGACCGGGACGGACACGCCGCAGGTCCCGCGCGAGGGTGATCCCCGAGACCTCTTCGTCACCCCGCTCGGCCTCCTCGACGGCGAAGCTGTCCATCGTGTAGTCCATTACGACCGCTTGCAGCCGGGTCAGCGCTTGCTCGGAGCGGCCTGCTGTCCCGCAGCCCACCCGCTCCAGAAGCCTACGCCGGAACTCGGAGCGTGTCTCCACTA
>CAZSET010000288.1:1875-4838 GCA_964605915.1 uncultured candidatus Brocadiaceae bacterium
CTACTTGCCCTTCCTCGTCGGTCGCCGGCACGTGTGTCACAACCGTGATCTCGAAGTCCGAGAGCGCCCTGCAATACGGAGCAAACCGGTCGCACAGGCGACGCGCCGCAGAGGTATCGTCTTCGACGACCAAGACGGTGACGGGAATCCGTGCCTGTCGTCGCGCCGAGGGGGCCGGCGGCTCCCCAACCCCTGTTCGGCGGCCGGATTGGCCGGTCGAGAACAGAGCAAGTTCCCCCTGCGATGAGGCCATCGCCGCGATGTACTCGAGTATCAGCTCGCCCGCATCCGCCCGGGGCGCACCCTCCGGCGATTCGCCCGCGAGCCTCTCCAGATGGCTTCGGAACCTGCGGAAGAACCGACCTGCCTCGTCCGTGCTCGAGCAGTCTTCGCTATGGTCCAACATGAAGGCGTCAAGCGCCCCAAGCAGCAGCCTGCACCTCGCCATCATTGGCAGGGCCGCCGACTGGCGGTACAGGTTGCTTAGCCTAGCGCTGCAATCGCGACAGGCGTCCTGAAGACCCATCGGGCAGACCCTCGCTCCTGAGGTCATCCGGAAGGGGGGCTCGGCCAATATGTAGCACACTCCGATGCCCGAGGCAAGTCCCATCTATGGCAGCATCGGCCGAGGCCCCACGGCTCAGGAGAAGCAGCCAGGTAACGGTGGTTTTGGATGGCCCACAGTGTCACTCATAGAGCGGAGCGCTGGGCAACGGCGTCGCGGCCCGTATCCGCAACGCCCCCCTCGATCGCCGAGCAAACGCGTCACCGTGTGAAAACAGGCTGACTAGGCTCGCAGCTACGGAGAGGCCGTCCACTGCGTGTCCGCACCACGGCGGCCAGAGCAGTTGCGGAGAATGGCCACATGCGTTAGAGTTCCAGAGCCTCTGGCGGCTTACTCCGGGCCCCACGCCCTGCTCGCTACGAGTAGAGGTCGCGGGAGCCCGGCTCCGTCGCCCGGTACAGGGAGTTCTTCGGGGGACCGTGCGATGCGCGTCTACGTTTCATCAACGTCCGTTGACCTCGGGGACCATCGGGCCGCAGTTCTTGCCGCAATCCGACGCATGGGGCATCAGGCGGTCGGCATGGAGGACTACGGGGCCGAAGACCGGCCGCCTCTGGACCGTTGCCTCGAGGATGTTGCGTCGTGCCATCTCTATGTTGGCATATTCGCCTGGCGCTATGGCTATGTCCCCGAGGGCCATAGCCAATCCATCACCGAGCTGGAACACCGCAGGGCCGTTGAAGAAGGCATTCCGACGCTCGTGTTTCTCGCCGACGAAGAAGCGCCGTGGCCGCGGAGGTTCATAGACCGGGGCGCAGATGAGCGGCACATTGAGGCCCTGCGAGAGGAACTGGGTAGAGACAGGCTCGCGGACTTCTTCGCCTCTCCGGACGACCTGAGCGCGAAGGTGAGCCAGGCGATCGCGCGCCACGTGCAGTCGGAGCACGCGAAGCGCCAGAGGCCCGCTGAAGGTACTCCTCAGGCGGCGCCCGAGGTCAAGCAGATCGTGGGCCTGCGTCCGGCCGACGTGACCCCGGTATTCAGGGGCCGACAAGGCGAGCTGGGGGAGCTCCGGCGCAAACTCAGGGATCCCACGGTCAGGTTCGTATGTGTCGTGGGTCGGCCGGGCATCGGCAAGACGGCCCTGTTGACCAAGGTGTGCGAGGAGCTCGAGAGTGGCCAGCTACGTCTGCCCGGGGCGAACGGGACGATGGGTGTTGACGGCATCACGTACCTGACGTGCCGTGAGACGGACCGGCCGACCTTCGATCGCATCTTCAACGACGTCGCGCAGACCCTTGGCAAGGCCCGTTCTGAGGAACTGAAAGGGTGCTGGCAGGACCCATCCTTCTCGGTCAGCACCAAGGCGAGCGCGCTGCTGGGCGCCACGCGGGGCAGCTGCTGTCTGCTGGTCATGGACAACTTCGAGACAGCGCTGCGCGCTGACGGGCGTCTCGCCGATCCCGACCTGCAGACCTTCTTTGACCTCTGCCTGACCACAAGACATGGGCTGCGCCTCGTTGCGACCAGCCGCCGGAGCGTGGTGGTCGGAGGGCAGGGACTTCGCAACGCCCGCACGGTGGTGCTCGAGAGCGGGTTGTCGGAGGATGAGGCCGTTGCCCTGCTGAGGGAGTTCGATCATGACGGCGAGCTTGGCCTCTGCGATGCCCCCAAGGAGTTGCTGCGCCGAGTGGTCGCTCGCTGCTTCGGCATTCCTCGCGCCCTCGAGACCGTGGCCGGTATGCTGCAAGACAGGGAGCGCGCTCTGACCGTCCAGGAGCTGCTTCGCGATGATGCGCTGTTCGACGAACGGGTGGTCGAGAACCTGGCGGCGGAGCACTATAGCCTGGTGGGCGAACAGCAGCAGCGGGTCCTGGAAGCGCTGTCCGTATACGGCAGGCCCGTGCACCAGGAGGCGGTCGCTTTCCTGCTGGAGCCGCCGTTCCCCGACCTGGATGTAGCTGCTTGCCTGCGCTCGCTGGTCAGGAGCCGCCTGGTGACCTACAGGCGCGGTGCGGGTCTTTACGAGCTCCATCCGCTCGATCGTCAGCATGCCTACGACCGCATCCCGGAGGATGGCGGAGGGCGTGGCAAGGCGGCGCTGCACCAGCGAGCCGCCGGCTACTACTTCCACCTGGCCGAGGGCGACGCCGACCAGGAAACGGCGCTTATGGCCGAGGCCTGGCAGCACCTCTTGAGGGCAGACGTTGCCGTGCTGCGCCGGCGCCTGGAGCAGGAGAGCGAGGAACTCGGCCGACTCGACGCCCCTGTGGCGGCCCTGCACGCGCTGCGGCGGGTGCTCTCCGGCTACGTGGTTCTGACAGAGCACGCACGCTGCGGGTCGACTCATGTAGCCAGAGCCGTTGCCGAAGCCGGCTCGCGGATGGTGTGGGGCGCCGATGCCCGCCGCGAACTGCTGGCATTGCTATACGACGCAGCAGGCCGGCTGTTCTGGTTG
>CAZSET010000289.1:0-4797 GCA_964605915.1 uncultured candidatus Brocadiaceae bacterium
CGTGACGGCGCGACGCGTGGTGACCAGCCAGCCGACCACCGTCGCTTTCCTGCCGGCGTTATTCTTCACGTCGAAGCTAGGCGTGACGCCGCTGCGCGCCAGGTGCCCGTCCCAGGCGTCCAGCGGATGGCCGGAGTGGCTGAAGCCCAGCACCTTCAGCTCCCACAGCACGCGTTCGCGCAGGGGGTAGGAGGGCTGGTCGGGCACCGGCACGGGCGCCGCGTAGACGGCGGCGGATTCGAACAGGTGGGCACGGCGCGCTGCGCCTTCACGAGTCCGGTTGGTGTGGGCAATAGGCTGGGCACGGCGCGCCGTGCCCCTACGGACCTGGTCGGCGCCGCCGGCGGCCTCGCGCCTGTGCAGGATGCGATCCATCTTCATCATCAGCGTCGGGCGGGTCAGGCCGAACGAGTCGAACGCGCCGCACAGGATCAGGTTCTCCAGCTCCTCGCGCGTCAGGCGCACGCGCGCGCAGAAATCCTCCAGCGACTCGAAGCGCCGGATCGCGCGCTGCTGGAGCATCTGCTTGATGCTGGACGCGGCCAGCGACCTGACGAACTCCAGCCCCGGCCGGATCGCGCCGCTGTGTCCGGGCCCGTCCACAGGCTCGGCCCGGCATTCGACGTCGCTGGCGTTCACGCACGGGTTCAGCACCTTCACGTTGAAGCGGCGCGCCTCCTCCAGGTAGGTGCGCGCGTCGTAGAAGCCCGCCTTGTTGGCGATGACGCTGGCCAGGAACTCGGCCGGCCAGTGCGCCTTCAGGTAGGAGGCCTGGTAGGAGATGTGGCCGTAGGTGCTGGCGTGCGCCTTGCAGTAGGAGTAGGCGGCGAAGCTCTCGATCTGGCGCCAGATGTCCTCGGCCACGTCGGGTCCGACGCCGCGTCCGACGGCGCCCTCGATGAACTTGTCGCGGAACTGCTGGAGCTTCTCGCGCGAGCGCTTCTTCGAGATGTACTTGCGCAGCTCGTCGCCCTCGGCCAGGCTGAATCCAGCCACTGCCTCCGCCACGCGCAGGATGTCCTCCTGGTAGAGCATGACGCCGTAGGTCTTTGACAGCGCCTCCTCCAGCAGGGGGGTGGGGTAGGTGGTCGGCTCCTCGCCGCGCATGCGCCGAATGAAGGCGTGCTTCATGCCGCTGCTGGACGGGCCGGGCCGGATGAGGGACAGGCCCTGGATCAGGTCCATGATGCTCTCGGCCTGGAGCATTTGGAGGAGCTGGCGCATGCCGGGCGATTCGATCTGGAAGCAGCCCATCGTGCGTCCGTGACGCAGCAGCGTGGCCGTGCGCGGGTCGCGGTCGGGCAGCTTCTCCAGGTCCACGCGGATGCCGCGCAGCTTCTCGATGTTCTTCGCTGCCTCGGACACGATGGACAGCGAACGCTGCCCCAGCAGGTCTATCTTGACCAGGCCAGTCATCTCGATGCCGCCCATCTCGTACTGCGTGACGACGATGCCCTTGGCGCTGTCCTCCAGCGCGGTGTACCAGGTGAGCGGCCGGTCGCCGATCACCAGCCCGCCCAGGTGGATGCTCAGGTGGCGCACGTAGCCGTCGATCTTGAGCGCCGTCTCGACCACGGTGCGCCACGGTTCCTTCGCGATGGGGAAGTCCGCCATCTCGGGGAAGGTCTCCATCGCCTCGTGGATGCTGGACACGCCGTAGTAGGGGAGGCGCTTGCTGTGCTCGTCGATCTCCTCCAGTGGCAGGCCCATCACGCGCGCCACGTCGCGGAAGGCGGATTTGGCCAGCAGGCGCGAATGCGTCGAGACCATCGCCACCTGCCCCTTCGGGTAGCGCTCGTAGACGTAGTCGATCACGTCGTCGCGGCGGCGCCAGCAGAAGTCGATGTCGATGTCCGGCACGTCGGTGCGGAACTCGTTCAGGAAGCGCTCGAAGTAGAGGTCGAACTTCAGCGGGTCCACGGCCGAGATGCCCAGGCTGTAGCTGACGATGCTGTTGGCGGCCGAGCCGCGCCCCACGTGCGGGATGCCCTCGCGTTCGGCGAACGCCACGATGTCGTGCACCACCAGGAAGTAATCGCAGAAGTCAAGCTTCTCGATGACGCTCAGCTCCCGGTCCAGCCGCGCCTTTACGTCCCCGCGCAGCCTGCCGTAGCGCCGGCGCCCGCCCGCGTAGGCGGCCTCCCGCAGGTGGCGGCACGGCTCGTCAATCCCGAGCTGGGCCGCGCGGGGGAAGCGGGGCACGTCCGACGTGGGGTCCAGCTCGCACGCCTCGGCGATGCGTAGCGTGTTGCGCATGGCCTCCTCGCGCACGGCGGCCGGCAGCCGCGCCGCCACCTGCCCGGGCGGCTGGAAGAAGCCGTGACGGTCGGCCAGCATCTCCGGCCTGTCGAGGATGCCGTTCAGGTCTACGTTCTCGCGGATGGCGCTCAGGACGGCGTGGGTCCGGCGGTCTTCCCCGCGCAGGAAGTTCACGTTGACCGTGGCCACGGGGGGAATGCCGAGCCGGTCGGCCACGTCGGCAGCGGTCTCCCGGGAGTTCGTCCCGTGCGGCCCGTCCGCTCCACGCAGTGCGGGGCAGCGCGTCTCGAAGGAATGGGGAGTGTCCGCGCGCAACTCGGCGTAGAGGCGTCCCTCCGGCACGACGCCCCTCAAACGCCGCAGCAGGGAAGGGGTGGCCGTCAGCACGAACAGGCCGTCCGGATCGGCGGCGATGGCGGCGGCAAGGTCGAACTCGACTCCACCGTTGTCGTCGGATCGGCCGGCGTCGGATGCGAGGAAATCGCGGTAGTGCGGGGTGCCGGCCATCTCTCACTCACCACGCGGCACAGGTTGGCGTAGCCCTTGCGATCGGCCGCCAGCAGCACGCACTGCTCGGCGCCGTGGACGATCTCGGCGCCGATGATGGGCTTGATGCCCGCCCGGCGCGCCGCCTCGTAGAAGAACATCGCGCCGTAGAGGCCGTTCGTGTCGGTTAGGGCCACGGCGGGCAGGCCCATCTGTGCGGCCGCCTGCACCAGCTCCTCGGCGCTGAAGGCGCCCTGGAGCAGGCTGTAATTCGAATGCACGTGTAGGTGAACGAAGTCCATGACATTGACTCCCGTGCCGCGCCGATGTATACTATACATATATATGTATACTCTGTCAACGGTGGCGGGGACGGGCGGTGAATAAACGCGGGCCCCCAGCCGTACTAATGGTGAGGGCACGACAGGCTTGACGTTCGGCGTGGGAGCAAGTAGCGTACGGTCGGCCAACCACAACGACACCACGAGCACGACGAATTCAAGGCTAGAGAAAAGAGCAGACAGTAGAAACCCGCTGTTTTGATGTCGTTCTGCGTTGTGCCCGTCGTGTCGTTGTGGTTAATCGTGGTCTTGTCTTCTCGGTGGTCTCCGTGCCTCCGTGTTAGAGGAGCCGTCGATGCAAGTGGGAAACGCGCAACTGCATATCGATCCGGCCGGGCCGAAGCGGCTGCCGGGGCTCTGGGTCATCTGCGTGTTGCTCGGGCTCCTCGGCATGTTCTGGGTCTCGATGATGTTCTTCGCCACGCCGCTGGGCGTCGCCGTGTTCGGGGCCGTCGCGCTTCTGCACTTGGGCGCGGCCGTCGGCCTCTGGCTGCGCGTCAACGTGGTGCGGCTTGTTGTGATGGGACTGCTTGCAGTCTGCGTCGCTGTCTCAGCCATCGGCTGGGCGGTAGACCCGGAAGACAATGTCGCGGCGGCGATTCCGTTGGTCTTCGCGTTCGCGATCATCGCCCACCTGTGGCTGCGCCGCGCCTACTTCCGCGGCGAGGGCGGCCGCCAGCCGCGGCTTCGCTCCTGGTCCGCAGCGGTGGCGGCAGGCGTGGTGCTGACGTTCGGCGTGGGCTGGGTGCTCCTGATGACGGTCGACGACGCGCGCAAGGCCTTCCCGCAACTGGAACTGCCAGGCGGGCAGGTGCCGGCAGATGAGAACGGCTTCGTGGTGATCCAGCAGATGATAGATCGGTTCCCCATCACGGAGGACGAGGAGCTGGATCTGGCTACAGGCGGCGGCAGGGCCGACGGGCCGCTCGAGCCGCAAGAACAGGCCGCGCTTGCGGCGCAGGTGGTCGCCAGGTGGGAGCCCTGTCTTCGGATGCTCGACGAGGCGCTCGCCCGTCCGCACTTCGTTGCCGACAGGCCAGCCCCTTCCCTGGAGACCCTAGACAGCGACATGGACTGGGGGAGCTACTGCCGAAGGCTGGCCTCGCTGGTCCTCCTCTCATCTGAAGTGGCCTTGCAGCGAGGGGACGTTCCCGCGGCGATGCAGGAGGCGGACAAGGCGGTGGAACTCGGCATGCGGCTGGCTGGCAGCAGACGGTCCATCGTGATGTACTTTGTCGGCGTTGCCGTGATGGACATGAGCCTGCAGCAGGTGCGGGAGGTCTCCGCTTCCCCCGCCGTATCGGCGAACATCCTTCGCGGCCAGATGTCGGCACTTCCGTCACCGGACGCTATCAAGCACGCCCTCCTGGAATGCGTCGAAGGCGAGTTCAGGCTTTTCGTGGCGATGTTGAGGGACCTGGGCAGCTTTCGCAGCGTTTCGAGGGCTTCCGAGGGCGGGTTCCCCGGCTGGACGTTGGCGCTCCAGCGTGGTCTGCCTTTCTTCAAGGTGAACATGAGCGTGAACCTGCTGGGCGACCAGATGCTGGCCACGTTTGAATGCCTGGACGACTGGCAGCCGGCCCGGCCCGGGATAGCCCGGAGCCAGGCGATCTATCACGACCTCGATTCCGTGATTCAGGAGATGGGATGGCTTCACTTCCTCCGTAACCCAATCGGGGACCTGCTGACGTCAATGCTGTTCGTTGCTTCT
>CAZSET010000290.1:0-4738 GCA_964605915.1 uncultured candidatus Brocadiaceae bacterium
GTCCACGGGTCGTTCGCGTAGGCGTGGATGCTGGCGACGTCGATGCCGGCCGAGCCGTTGATGTTCACCCAGCCCCGTCGGCTCTCGGGGGTGTCCGGCCAGTGCATGCCGCCGTCCACGCCGCTGCTGACGGGGTGGTTGGGGTCGACGGCCTTCAGGTCGCGGGCGGCCTGCTCGTAGAAACGCCTGGTCCCGGGCAAGTCGTCCGGCTCGCCGCGATACTCGTTGGCCACCTCCCAGAAGAGTATCTGCGTCTCGTCCCTGTAGCGGGCGCAGAAGTCCTGGACGAACTCCTTCCAGGCGCGGTAGGCGTCGCTTTCGACGTCGAACTTGCTGCCCGCCCCGGCGCTGCGGGGCAGTTGGGTGAACGTGAGGATCAGGTAGATGCCCTCGGCCCTGCACCGGTCGACGAAGACGCGGTCGAACTCGCGGTAGAAGTCGTCCCGGTTACGCAGCCACCGTTCGTAAGTGGGAGCGTACTCCACCTCGCCGGTGCCGGGAACCCAGGTGCGGATGGCGTTGAACCCGTAGGCCTTGCAGTTCTTGATCCCCGCCTCCATCCACGGCCCCCTGAACTTGAACCAGTGCCCGACGGCCGGGTCGCAGCAATTGGCCCGGATGGGAAAGGGCCGCCCGTCCTTGCAGAACTTGCCATCTCTTATCGTCAGGAATCCGCCGTCCGCTTCCGCAGCGAACAGGTCCGCAGCCGTCCCAGAGAGCAGACACACCGCAAGCGCCAGGCCGAGGAGCGCCCTCACGTCAGCCGTCACCATGTCCGTTCCTCCCGGTCCCCTTTGCGATCGGTTTGGCGGGACTTCACGCGTGCGACCCATCCTGATGCCTACCGCCGGGCGGGTGCCCCATCTGCAGATCGCCCCCGGCACGCGGATTATACCAGCGCAGCGTGTACTCGGCACGCGCCCTTTCAGGCGAGAATCTACGGCGCGGCCGCGACTGCCTGACGGTAGAAGAACCTGGCCTGCGCGGCGTACGGCCCTTCCGGCTCGGACTCCATGGCCCTGCGCAGGTTCTCCAGCGCCTCCGCCCGGAGGCCCGCGGCCAGGCATCTGCGCCCGGTGGCCAGGTGCATGGCGGACAGAGCCGTTTGCCGGATGAACTCGGCGTTCCTGTCATCCGGGTTCAGCGCCAGACACCGGCCGAAGGCGGCCTCCATCTGCCGGAAGGTGCGCGCGTAGACCTCGGCGGTGAGGGGCAGCACGTCCAGCACCACCCAGTAGTACTCGGCTGCTTCCAGCTCGCCCGTGGCCCGGAACCACCGGGCGAACCGCTCACGCACCTGGGCGCTCTCCTCTGGCGGCACGTTGACCAGCCACGGCCAGACGAACTGCCTCGCCGCATGAAGGAACCGGACGTTGCGCGGATAATCCGCCGGCGAACGGGGCCGGCTGCAATGGAACTCCACCAGGGGCCGGTCGTCGGTGTGCAGCGGCCCCGGTCCGACGATGTCCGCCAGCGTCTCGTCCGCGCAGCAGAATCCGTCCAGCAGGTCGTACACGTCTTGCACGTCGCAGCGGGCGAGGTGCGCGCGCACCGCGGGCCGGTTCACGCGGGCCCGCACGTCCTGGAAGTCGATGCGCAGGGGCTCCTCGGTGCCCACCAGCACGCAGTGCCCCGGAGTGGACTTATACCAGACGCTGGCGTAGGGGAACTCCGCCTGGAACGAGCGGAGCAGCGTTTTGAAGGCCTCGTGCGGCATTGCGTGCAGGGGCAACCACTGGCACATCACGCCGCCGGGCGCCAGGATGCGCTTGCACTCCCTGTAGAAGTCCGTGGTGTAGAAGCCGGCGTTGCCGCTGCTCACGCCCGGGTGGATGATACCGGCCTGAATGAAGTCGTACTTCCGCTGCGTGCCGAGCACGTAGTTGCGCCCGTCGTCGACGTAGAGGCGGACGTGTTCGTCCGATAGGATGTCGTTGTTCACGTGCTTGAAGAAGCGCTTCGCTTCGATCACCCCGCCGCTCAGTTCCACCACATCCACGTCGAGGTCGTGAACGCGACAGGCCCAGGCGGTGAACCCGATGCCGAAGCCGATGAGCAGCGCCCGCTTCGGGTGCGGGTGCAGCAGAACGGGGTAATGGGCGATCAACTCGTGGCTCGGCCGCTCCAGGCGGCCCGTCTCGGCCACGGTGCTCTGGTTGACCAGCAGAACGCGCGTGTGCTCGTAGAAGTCCACGACGGACACGGTGCTCTCGACGCCCTCCTCGTAGTCCAGAAGCTGGCGCTGCTCTATGGCTTGCAGGGCCTGACTGGCGTGGACCAGGGGCACAGGCCGGAGCACGAGCAGCAATGCCACGGGCACCAGGGCGGCCGCCGACAGGCCGAATCCCACGCGGGCGGACTTCCTGAATCGCGGCACGGGGTCGACCCGGAACACCCAGGCCGCCAGGCCCAGGTTGATCAGCGCCGTCGCGATGATGGTCCGCTGGATGCCCAGCAAGGGGATCAGGATGAAGCCTCCGGCGAAAGCGCCGAAGATCGAGCCCAACGTGTCCAGACACCCGATGACGCCCATCTTCCGGCCCAGCTTCGCCAGGGCCGGCACGTAGATGCGGGAGACCACCGGCATCGTGGCGCCCATAAAGGTCGTGGGCAGCAGGATGACCAGGCAGGTGACAGCGAACGAGCCGAGCGTCGAGCCCGCCCAGTGCCATCGGAGCAGCGACTGCCGAAGGCCGGCGTGGAAACGCATCATCCACGGCAGCAACGGTATCGTGATGAGGGCCGTGACGGCTATGCCCAACTCGATGAGGCCCAGCAGCCGATACGGATCGGGCGTGCGGTCCACCCACCGCTTCACCGCAAACGCGCCCAGCGACAGCCCTGCCAGGAACGTGGCCACGATGGCGGTGATGGCGTAGATGTTGGTCTGAAGGAAGAAGATCAACATGCGCATCCACGCCATCTGGTAGACGAGCGAGGTGAAGCCCTCGATGCCGAAGACCCATAGGGCCACCTTCGCCGCGCCGGGCAGGGCGGGCGCATCGACCGCTGCGGGGCCCGGCAGGGCCTCCTCACGCGTGGCCTTCGGCCCCAGCCGCCGGTCCAGGGTCAGCGCCGCCAGCGCCACGGCCAAGTTCAGCGACGCGGCCAGCGCATGCGTGCCGTTGACGCCGAGCAACTCGATGAAGGCATAGCCGGCGAGCACGCATCCGATGAAGGCGCCCAGGTTGTTGACCGAATAGAGCCCGGCCACCTCCTTGCCCAGGCGTTTGGCGTGGGAGACATAGGCGCGGGAGAGGACCGGCAGCGTGCCGCCCATCAGCGACGTGGGCACCAGCAACACTGCGAACGAGAGCCCGAACCGCACCAGGCTCATCACGTAGTGGTTCTGCCCGAAGGGCCCGTAGAACGCCACGTAGACGGGCTCCAGGGCTTCGGCGATCAGCGGGAAGAGCGCCCCGAACGCGCCGATCCCCAGCTCCAGCAGGGCGAAGAGCACCAGCGGCCGTCGCCACCGATCCGCCACCCGCCCGAAGTAGAGGCTCCCCAGCGCCAGGCCCGCCATGAACGTCGTGACTACCGCGCTGGTGGCGTAGACGGTCACACCGAACACGAGGTAGAGCTTCCGGGCCCACACGATCTGGTAGACCAGGGCCGCAACGCCCGAGAGGAAGAACATCAGAAGCATCAGGTAAGCTGCCGCCCGGAAGGCGCGCTCCTGTCCCGCCGGTTCCGATGTGCTCAGGGCCTGGGACATAAGGGTCTTCTCGCTTCGATAGCCGGACAGTGGAAGGGGGGATTCTCGACGAAAGGTCCGGATGTTTCAAGCGCCAGGAGGCGATCGGAGCCTGCTCCCAACTGGAGCACACAGGGGGCCTTGCAAGGTCCTCGGTCCCGCCTATAATGACGGCTTGATTGGCCCTGCGGGACAAGAAGGTCGGCACCGTAATGCTCCATAAGCTCCTGGAGCGCATGGCCCAGAAGGGCTACAAGCACGCGTGGTTCACGGCGACCGATCCGGGGACGGCGAACTACTATGCGAAGGCGGGCTACAAGGTAATGCGCCGTCACGTTGCAATGGCAAGACAACCTTGAGCCGGCGCTGCCCTCGGGACTGCTGACCGGCCAGTGCCACGTGTCATCCCCCGGGGCCCGCCCCTCAGACGGCCGCCTGCCAGGCGTAGGCCGGCGCGGCCCTGATGCCGCTTCCCACGGATGGCGTTCCTCCTCCTGCCCCGGTGGCTCCTTGCCTGCGGCAGCATTGCAGCCGAGCCGCCCGGGAGGGGCTACGGGCGCAGTCTTGACAAACGACGGCAGCCGACGTACGCTTGCTGGTTGATATCGAGGAGGCGGCCTATGGAAGTGCCGATCGGGGGCAGGGCGGTGGAGCGTGGCGGCGTGAGCGCCGGCGACTTCGCCACGCAAGTCCTGGCCGGGCTGGCCCTGGTGGGCCTGGCGGCCACCCGGCTGCACAGCTTTCTGCTGTTCCACAGCCTGTCCGAGACTTTCGGCGTCGCCGTCGCCTGCGGCACCTTCATGGTGGTGTGGAACGCGCGGCGCTACGTCACCAACAGCTACGTGATGTTCGTCGGCATCGCGCTGCTGTTCGTGGGGCTGGTGGACCTGCTGCACATGCTGGCGTACAAAGGCATGGGGGTCTTCGAGGTGGCCGGCAGCAACCTGAGCGCCCAGCTCTGGATGGTGGCGCGCGCCCTGCAGGGGGTCACGTTCCTGCTGGCCGCCCTGTTCATCCGGCGCAGGCTGAGGGCCGCTCCCG
>CAZSET010000291.1:0-4689 GCA_964605915.1 uncultured candidatus Brocadiaceae bacterium
GGTCGCCTCGATGTCTGACACGCCGGATCCGGTCACAAGGCCCGCTGCCGCGACTCTGAGTGCCGCGGGCGTCGCTGATCGCGATGGCCAGATCGTGCGAGTCGAGTTCTACCTCGACACGAACCGTAACGGCGCGCTGGAGATCGGCTCGGACGCTCTGCTCGGTGAGGACACGCAGGGCGCCGACGGCTGGAGCTGGAGCGGCAGCGTGGCTTTGTGGCCTCTGGGTTCCTACGGCGCTTTTGCGCGGGCGCAGGATGACGACGGAGCCTGGAGCGTGGTGGTGTCCACGGCCTTGACGGTCCAGAACGCGCTGCCCTCCCTTGGCTCCCTGGCGCAGACTCCCGGCGAGGTGGCGAGGCCGGACTTCCTGACCTTGACGGCCAGCGACGTGGTCGATCCGGACGGGACGGTCCAGCGGGTGGAGTTCTACCGCGACGCCGACGGGAACGGCGTGCTCGATCCGGCGTCCGACCTGCTGTTGGGCATCGATGCGAACGGTGCCAACGGCTGGGGCTGGAGCGCAGCGACCAGCGCCTGGCCGCTCGGGGAGCACGTGTACTTCGCTCGCGCGCATGACAGCGACGCGGCATGGGGCGGCGCAGCGTTCGCCACCGGCGTGGTCAGCAATGCGCCGCCGGCCATTGTCGCACTCGCGGACGGCCCGGACCCCGTGATGCGCTCCGAGATCCTGACGCTGGACGCGCAGGGCGTTAACGACCCTGACGGTTCCATCACCATGGTCGAGTTCTACCGCGATGCCGATGGCGACGGCGAACTGGACCCCGGCACGGACACACTGCTGGGCGTCGACACCGACGGCGGAGACGGTTGGTCCTGGAACGGCTCGACGCTGGGTTGGCTTGTGGGAACGCCCACTTACCTGGCGCGGGCTCGGGACGATGACGCCGAATGGAGCGCCGTGTCCGCGACCACGGGCTCGGTCCAGAACGCGCCGCCCGTGGTGGCGTCGTTGGCTTCCGCCCCGGACCCGGTGGGAGTGGGGCAGATTCTGACCCTCACGGCCGAAGGCGTGGCGGATGCGGACGGTGCGGTGACTCGGGTCGAGTTCTACCTGGACAATGACGGCCTGCCCGGCCTGGACCCGGGGACCGACGAATTGGCGGGCATCGGCGTGGACACGGGAGGCGGCGTTTGGGAACTCGCGCTGGACACGCGCGGTTGGGCTCTTGGGACCAACGCATACGTGGCCAGGGCGCAGGACGACGACGGGGACTGGAGCGGCGTAGCGGGGACTGAAGTGCGAGTCGGGTACACTCTCGTCGAGTCTCAAGTCGTCGACAGGGCGACCATCTCCTTCTATGACGTTGACGCCTCGAACGGCGTCATCAGTCCGGAGATCATCGAGTGGTCTCCGCTGCACTACGGGCTGTCCAGCTCCACGGCCGTCTTCGTGAACCTGGGCTTCTTCGGTGACGGAGTCATTGACTCGATCCTGTTCCTCGGGAACGGCAACGTGACGGCCGACCTGGGCATCGTGGTAGAGGACAACCTGGCTCTCGGCACGGTGGTCGACGTTCGCACGGCACCTCAGCCCCTTGGGTTCCTCGTGAGTGAGGGGTACGTGAACCAAGTAAGTCTCCTGAGCGGCGTCGCGGGCGGCTACCTGAACGGCTTCACCACGGAAGCGGGCTGGACACTGGCCGCGGACATTGACGGCGACGGAGACAGCGGCGACAGGACGGGCCTGTACAGCGGAGGAAGACTCGGCGTGGTGATTGCGCAGGGCAGCGTGGATGGAGACGTCGTGGCCGGCGGCAACCTGGATTACCTCCAGGTGAACGGCGGCGACCTGAACGGCGACGTCGTCCTGACCGCGAGCAACCTGGGCACGATCATGACCATCGGCGGAGACATGGCCGGCAACGTCATGGCGCCGGCCGGCTCGATTGGGTCGCTTATCGCCGTGAACGGGAACATCGATCTCAGCAGCGGACGGCAGATACGTGCCCGCTCGAGCATCAGCGCAGTCCATGCCGTCGGCGGCAGCATTCTGGGCGGCGGAGGCGGCGGAATCACCGTCGATGATGGTCACCTGTGGGGCCTCTATGCCTCCGGAGACCTGACGACCGACGTGACCGCGCACGGGAATCTGGGCGTCGTCAGCGTCGGCGGCAGCGTCCGCAACGCCAGCATCTGGGCAGATGGCTCGCTCAACAGTCTGTATGCCCTCGGCGACTTCCACAACACAAACGTCCGCGCCACTCGGCTCGGCGTGGTCTACGTCGGCGGAAAGATAACCGAGGACGACAGCGACGGGGAAGACGAGATCTGGGCCCTGGAAGCGCGATTCTTCGTTCTGGACTCGCAGAAGTCCGCCTGGATAACGCCCGGTTCCCCTGTGGAGTTCGGCGGCGTGACGGCCTGGGTCGGCTGACGGGGGGCGCGAAGTGAAACGGCGCACGTCGGCGGACCTGTGTCGAAGTACCCTCCGCATAGGCCAATGCTTTGGGACGGCGACGATCTCCCGAGAAGCCGACACAGAGCCCGGCCCCGGCAAGGAAGCGCGGACCAGGTCGGGGCAGCAAGACCTGGTGATCGGCGTTGATCTGGGGGCGACGAACACCAAGGTGGGGCTCGTCCAGGTGGATGGGGGCGTAGTCTGTCGTTGCTCCTTGGCCACAGAACCTCGGCAGGGCCCCGACGCCACTGCGGAGCGCGTATGCCGGGCCGCGCTGGACCTCATCCGCCAGGTCGGCCTCCGAGTGGCGGACATTCGGGGTGCCGGCATCGGCAGCCCGGGCGCGGTGGATGCCGAGAGCGGCTTCGTCGCCTTCTGGCCGAACGTGCCGAGCTGGCGGACGGTCCCGCTGCGGCGCCTGTTCGGGCACCGGCTGGGCGTGCCGTGCGTCGTCGAGAACGATGGCAACGCGGCCGCCCTGGCTGAGCACTGGATCGGCGTGGGATCCGGGCTTTCTTCGTTGGTCATGCTGACCCTTGGCACGGGCATCGGGGGCGGCATCGTGCTGGACGGACGGCTCTGGCGCGGCGCATCCGGTGCAGCCGGCGAGCTCGGTCACGTGAGCATCGACCCCTCCGGGCTGGCTTGCGCCTGCGGAAGCCGAGGTTGCCTTCAGGCGTACGCCGGCGCGCCCGTGATCGTTTCGCGCATGCGCCGGGCCCTGGCAGCAGGCGTGCCCAGTATGCTTGCCGGTCACGAAGGGGAACTGACCGCCGAACTCGTCCATCAAGCCGCCCTGGCCGACGACCAGGCTGCCCGCCGGAACATATGCGAGACCGGCCGTTACCTCGGCGTGGCGGCCTCCAACCTCATGCACCTGCTGAACCCCCAGGCCATCGTGTTCAGCGGAGGCGTCGCCGCCGCCGGCAGCATGCTTCTGGACCCCGTCAAGGAGGAGGTGGCACGGCGCACGCTGGAGGCCAGCCGACGTTGGGTGAAGCTGGCCATCTCCGCCGTGCCCGACGATGCCGGCATCATCGGCGCCGCACGGCGCTTCATGCTTGCCTGAGCGCCCTGTGCAGGCTCGCGGAGAACCACGCTGCCGTTGCCCCGATCAAACAGGCCCTTCCCATGGCTCAGCCGGTCTCGGCGCGTCAGGCCGAAGCCTGAGCGAGGCCCTGCTCGAGCAACTCCACGTCCTCCCGGAGCATGTCCGGCTTGTAGCGGGTGTAGATGCCGATGCAGACTGCGTCAGTCGGACGCAGCTTGCGGGCAACGTACGCCAGCGCCTCGACGGGATCGCTGCGCCCGGCTGCCAGGACTTTGTAGTGGATCACGGGCCTGGCCAGGGTCTGGATCAGGTCGGTCATGGTGTCGCGGGTGGCTGCTATGTACTCCTTATCGACGCCCGGCTGGCGTTCGCCGGACGCCGCGCGGCGGCCGCGGTAGTAGGAGCACATGTAATAGTCGAGGTCCAGGTTCTCTTCGGCCCAGCGGAAGGTGTCGGGATCATGTCCGGCCAGGCCCATCGTGAGGCCGAGCTGGCGTCCGTGTTCCACGATGGGGATGAGCTCCTCCATGCGCCCACTGGCCAGCAGTCGATCCGCAACGCCCCCGTGAATGTGACAGCCGGGGCCGCCGGCCTCCGCGACCCGGTCCAGGGAGCGCTCATGCGAGTCGAGTTCGGGGCAGGTCTGCCCGAACCATTGGATGGTCCCTCCCTCGTCCCAGTACTCCATCAGGACCCTCAGAATGTGGGCGTCGGCCCTGGCTACCGCGGTGTTGACGCCCAGCGACTCCGCCTGGCGGTACGTTTCCTTGATGCGCTCGCAGGTGTAGTAATGTGGCAGCTCGCGGTCCGCTTCGCGTCCACGGCCGCTGGATGAACCGCTGAACGGGTTGCCGCCGATGATGAACCTGCTGACGTCACTGTTGCCAATCCTTACGGTCTTCACGATGTTCGCCTCTTTGTATGCTCCTTCAGGCCGTCGAGAGCCGTCGGGCTGCCTCAAGCGCCGAGGTCCGCCAGCACGGACCTGATGTAGGCCAGGTCCTGTTGGGCG
Organism: uncultured candidatus Brocadiaceae bacterium; assembly: GCA_964605915.1. Classification (GTDB taxonomy): domain Bacteria; phylum Planctomycetota; class Brocadiia; order SM23-32; family SM23-32; genus DAOVRD01. The sequence continues at coordinate 4,486 of CAZSET010000291.1, forward strand.
AACCACTCGCGGTCGCCGGACCTGGGGGCTTCGACACAGATCGGGCCGTCGTAGCCGATCTCCATCAGAAGCTGCACGAACTGCCGGTTGTTGATCTGGCCTTCGGCGAGCGCCGTGGCGATGCGACCTCCGCCGCCGCGCAGGGCAGTGGAGTTCTTCAGGTGCACGTAATAGAGCTTGTCGCCAAACGCCCTGACCGCCTCT
>CAZSET010000292.1:0-4650 GCA_964605915.1 uncultured candidatus Brocadiaceae bacterium
TGAAGGTGACATCATGCGGACGACCCTGCTCCTCGCTGTCCTGACACTCTCTGCCTCGGCCACATCCGTGCGTGCCGGGGGCGACGACCTGTTTTCCAAAGTCCGGCTCGACTCGACGTCGGCCTCTGGCGGCACAGTTGGTCGGTCGGATGAGCCTTCGCGAGAGCGTGGTGCCGCCGTTTCCAACACGAACGCCTTGCAGTCGCTGCTGCTGGCGCTTGTGCTGACGTGCATTGGGGCGGCCTTCATTCGCAGCGCACACCACGCCACCTATGCCTACAAGCACCTCGTGTTCGCCGGGATCGGGTGCGTGGCGTTCGTAGCGTTGTCTTTGTTCGACTACCGGCACCTGCGCGGGATCGCGCTGCCGCTCTACGGGGCGGGAGTGCTCGCGCTGGCGGGACTGCCGTTCCTCGGCGTGGTAGTCAACAACGCGCGGCGGTGGTATGACCTGGGGCTGTTCCACGCCCAGCCGTCCGAGCCGATGAAGTATCTGCTGGTCATCGCGCTGGCGGACTACTTCCGAATGCGCCCCCGGCGGGAACGGCTGAGGGACATGCCGCTGCCGCTGGCGCTGACCGTCGTCCCCATGCTGCTGATCGTCATCCAGCCCGACTTCGGGACGGCGCTGATCTTCCTGCCGGTGTTCTTCGGGATGGCGTTCCTTGGGGGCGTCAAACTACGCAACCTGGCCGTCCTGGCGGCGGGCGGCTGCGTGCTGCTGGGGGCCGCGTGGTTGACTCCGGGCGTTCTGAAGGATTACCAGAGGAACCGCGTCATCAGTTTCGTGGACCCGGCGCGCAACCCGGATACCAGCGCAGCCTATAACGCGCGCCAGGCCACGATCGCCATCAGTGCGGGCGGCCTGAAAGGGCAGGGGTGGGGGCAGGGCGTCCTGAACCGCCTGGGCCGCGTGCCGGAACGGCACACGGACTTCATATTCCCGGTGGTCGCCGAGGAATGGGGATTCGTTCGCACGGCGCCCCTCATCCTCCTTTACCTGCTGGTCGTATTCGTGCTGGCGCAACTGGCGCGGACGACCCGCGAGCCGTTCGGGCGGCTGCTGATAGGGGGCGTCCTGATCGTCTTCGCCGTGCAGAGCCTGCTGCACATGGCGATCTCGCTCCGGCTGGCGCCGATCACCGGCCTGACGCTGCCCCTGATCAGCTACGGCGGCTCGTCCCTTGTCAGCACGTACGCGGGCCTTGGCCTGGCTGCCAGCGTGCGCATGCACAGGAGCATCGTGTTCGCGGGGGACGAACCGAGCGGGTAGGGCGCGGGTTGAAACGCCGCCCGGCGCGCCTTAGAATGCCGTCGAGCGCCGCCCAAGACGCTCTGGCCAGGCACATACATCATCCGGAGGCTGCCATGCTGCACCGCGTGCTGCTGCCCCAGCTCGGCCAGACGATGGAGGAGGGCACCATCGAGAAGTGGCACAAGCGAGAGGGCGACAGGGTCCAGAAGGGCGAAGTGCTCTACGAGCTGACCACGGATAAGGCGACGCTGGAAGTCGAGGCGTTCGCCGAGGGCGTGCTGAAGAAGATCCTGGTCGAAGAGGGACGAACGGTCCCCGTCAACGACCTGATCGCCGTCATCGGGGACGAGGAGGACGATTTGCCCGAGGACCTCAGCGCTTTCCGGGCAGAAGTGGCAGCGCCACGGCCCGGCGAGGGGGTCACCGCCGCATCGCCCACCGTGGGGCCGGCAGTTGCGGAACGGGAGGCATCACCTCCCGGTCGAGCCTTCGCTTCGCCCCGGGCCCGCAAGGTGGCGGAGGAGAGGCACGTGCCGCTGGCAGCGCTGGCGGGTTCGGGCCCCGGCGGACGGATCGTCGAGCGCGACGTGCACGCTTACCTGGCGGACCTGGAGGGCGTCCGCTTCACGCCGAGCGCCGCGCGCCTGGCGCAGGAGGCAGGCGTGGACCTTGGGCGCGTCGCGGAGAAGACGGGGGACCGGCGCGTTCGCAAGGAGGACGTCCTGGCGGCGGTCGAGTCCGGCCTGGCCGGCCGTCCTCTGCCGGCGCCAGGGGAGAGGGTCCCTTTCACGCCCATGCGACGGACGATCGCCGAGCGCATGACCGCCTCGAAACAGACGGTGCCGCACTTCTACCTGGTGGGGCAGGTGAACATGCGCGCGGCGATGCGTCTGCGCGCGGAGATGTCCGAGGCAGGCCAGGATAAGCCCACCGTTACCGCCCTGCTGGTCAAAGCGGTGGCCCTCGCCCTTAGGGACCACCCGCGCATCAACGCGCGGCTTGACGGCGACGCCGTCGTGCTGAATCGAGGATGCAACGTGGGGGTGGCAGTGGCGGTTGAGGACGGCCTGTTCGTGCCCGTTGTCCGCAACGCGGAGGCGAAGAGCCTGGCCACGATCTCCGCTGAGCTGAAATCGCTGGCCGAGACGGCCCGGGCCGGCAAGCTGATCCCCGAGCAGTACGAGGGCGGTTCGGTCACCATCAGCAATCTGGGGACCTACGGAGTGGACTACTTCCTGCCGATCATCAACCCGCCGGAGACGTGCATCATCGGTGTGGGGGCGATTGCGGACCAGGTGATCCCGCGGGACGGCAGCTTCTTCGTCGAGCCGATCATGAAGGTGTCGCTGAGCGCCGACCACAGGATCGTCGACGGCGCGGAGGCGGCGGAGTTCTTCCAGACGTTGAAGGGCCTGCTGGAGGAACCGTCGCGGCTCGGTGCCTGAGGCGGCTCAGAGCACCACCTTGTTGAGCGGATACTCGATGATGCCTTCGGCGCCGGCGCGCTTCAGTTCGGGGATCAGGGAGCGGGCGACGCGCTCGTCCAGGACCGTCTCGACGGCATAGCCCGACTCGTCGGCCAGGTTGTTTATGGTCGGCTTGCGCAGGGCGGGCAGTATTTCGAGGACCGTCTCCAGCGCGCCATTGGGCACGTTCATCTTCAGGCCCACCTTGCTCTGGCCCAGGACGGCGCCCTTGAGCAACATGCCCAGGTTCTCGATCTTGGTCCGCTTCCAGGGGTCCTCCCACGCCTCGTGGGAGGCGATCAGCTCCGTCGTGCTCTGCATGACGGTGTCGATCGTGCGCAATCGGTTGGCGCGGAGGCTTTCGCCGGTTTCGGTCAGCTCGACTATGGCGTCCACCAGATCGGGAACCTTCGTCTCGGTGGCGCCGTGGCTGAACTCGACCTCAGCCGTTACGCCACGCTCCTGAAGGAACCTCCGCGTGACGTTCACGAGCTCGGTGCTGATGGACTTGCCGGCCAGGTCTTCGACGCGCTGGATGGGCGAGTCCTCCGCAACGGCGATGACCCAGCGGACGGGGACCAGTTGCTGCTTCGCGTAGACGAGCTCGGCGACGGTGATGACGTCACTGCCGTTCTCGGCGACCCAGTCCGTGCCCGTCAGCCCGCAGTCGACGCTCCCCTTCTCGACGAACCGCGACATGTCCTGGGGCCGCATCAGCCGCGCCTCGATCTCGTCGTCGTCGATCGCGGGATAGTAGGAGCGGCCGCTCGCCTCCAGGCGATAGCCCGCCCTGAGCATTATCTGGACGGTGGCTTCTTGGAGGCTTCCCTTCGGGATTCCCAGGACGAGCGTGTTCATCATCATCTCCAGTAGTCGGTGCGCTGCCACCTGGCCGAAGCAGAGCCCGGGCCCGTCAATGCGCACCGTTGCACAGGCGCGCCACGGGGCACTTATCGCACAGGGGATCGTCAGGCAGACATACTTCCTCAGCATAGTCACAGAAGAACAGATGCAGCGTGGGGAAGTACGCGTGATCCAGGACTTTGGCCAGCGCCCGCTGATTTCTCAGGGTCGGCCGGGGGTTGTCCAGCAAGCCAAGGCGATAGCACATGCGGCCGACGGCACTTGAGCATGGCAGAACATCGACGGCCAGGCTCAGCAGAAGCACTTCGTCGGCCAGCTCCCGGCGCACCAGTGGCAGGCTTTCCAGGCAGCTGCGCGCCTGCGTCGGCGTCAGGTCGCCCAGGAAGTTCAGGTTCGTCCTGTTGTAGAGCTGGTAAAGGCCGCCCAGCAGCCACACGATTCGCTCGGCACCTTCCCGTGCCCACGCGGCGGACGAGAGGGCGGAGGCTAGCTCCGCTGGATGGCTCACGCGCACCTCGTTCCAGTCAACGAAAGCGCGCTTCAACTCGCTGAGCGCCCGGGTGGCCCTGCGCACGCTGGTCAGATGGTAGAAGACGCTCAGGATAAGCTGATCCAGAGGAGGCCTTTGCTTGCGGTTCTTCAGCTCCCCGTGTTTCTCGATGGCCGAGCGGATCAGCTCTGCCCCTCGCTTGCTTTGCCGTTTCTTCGAAAGCACCTATGATCCGCCTTTCGGAGTGCTCGACAGCGTTCAGGGAGTATCCCGAAACTCGCGGTCCTGCCGGCGCGCCTCGTCGATGAGCTTCTCGACGCGCAGGGCCTTTTGCAGTTCGGCGTCTTCCTCGAACTGGAGAATCGGCGTATACCGGAGATCAAGCCGATCACCGATCAGACCCTGGATGTAGCCTCTGGCCCGCTTCAGCGTACGGAGGGTACGGTCCCTCTCCTCATCCGAGCCGTGGGCGACGACCTTGACCTTGGCCGAGCGCTGATCTCCGCTGAGCTCGACGCCGGTGAGCATAGGGAAGCCTGCCCCGGGATCCTTCAGCTCGTAGAGGATGACATTGC
>CAZSET010000293.1:0-4639 GCA_964605915.1 uncultured candidatus Brocadiaceae bacterium
TAGCGGCTGGGCGCTTACACGTTAACGGTGCGCTACTTTCTATGCATTGCGCGCTGTATCTCGGGCAGCTTGATTCGCTTCGCCTGTGCTCTTGCCTCTCTTTCAGCCCCAACCCTCTCAGCCCCCTGCATAGATGTGGCCGCGGCCCAGCCGACCACGCAGTCGAACCAGTGGTTGTCCGGCTTGTGGGCGGGGAGGTTCCACTCGTTCACCGTCCGGCCGCGGCCCTTGGTGCGCGCCCGGTACTCGGCCGTCAGGTGCTCGGCGAAGAGGCGGTGTTCGACGGCCTTGCGCCCCAAGATAGAGAGGCAGCCGGGGTCGCCCACAGCGGTCGCCAGGCGCTCGTGCACGAAGGTCTTCCAGAAGTTCGTGTCGATCTCGACGTGCCGGAGGGCCCGATGGCGGCCGCAGTGCTGCACGCATTGGGATGCAATGGCGCCGCCTGCGTGGTAGAATTGGCGGCCTTGCTTGCCCGGCGAACGGCCGGCTCGGGCAAAGCCTCGACAGCACACCATCACAGGGAAGGGAGCAGTCATGGCGGCGAAGCTAATCGAAGGCAAACCGATCGCGGAACGGATCAAGGACCAAGTGCGCGCGGACATCGAGGCCCTCGGCCGCGCCCCGAAACTGATCGGCGTCCTGGCCAGCGACAATCCCGGCGCCAAGTACTACGCCGGCAGCCAGGAGAAGGCATGCGCCGAAGTCGGCATCGACTACGAGCTGCACGAGCTGGCGGCCGACTCCTCCCAGGCCGACCTGGAAGCCCACATCGCCGAAGTCAACGCCGACGACAGCGTCACCGGCGTGATCCTGCTCATGCCCGTGCCGGACGGCGTCGACGCCCGCCAGGTCCAGCAGGCCATCCTGCCGGACAAGGACGTCGAGGGCGTCCATCCGGCCAACATCGGCAAGCTCTTCTACGGCGACTTCTCGCTGGCCCCGTGCACGCCGCACGCCGTCGTCGCCATGCTCCAGGACACCGGCGTCGACCTGAAGGGCAAGGAGACCGTCGTCATCGGCCACAGCGAGATCGTGGGCAAGCCGACCCTGGTCATGCTGCTTCAGTCCATCATGGAATCGCCGACGGTCACCTGCTGCCACATCGCCACGCGCGACCTGGCGGCCCACGCCGGGCGGGCGGAGGTGCTGATCGTCGCCGCCGGCAAGGCCGGCCTGGTCAAGGGCGGGATGGTCAGGGAGGGCGCCGTCATCATCGACGTGGGCATCAACCGAGTCCGGGTCGAAGAGGGCGGCAAGAAGAAGACGAAGATCGTCGGCGACGTGGAGTTCGACGCCGCGAAGGAAAGGGCGTCGCTCATCACGCCTGTGCCCGGCGGCGTGGGGCTCGTGACGACGGCGATGCTGCTCGCGAACACGGTCGAGTGCGCCCGTCGGCAGGCGTAAAAGACCCCTCACCCTTACCCTCTCCCGACGGGAGAGGGGATCCCCTCTCCTGGGGAAGGGAGAAGATCATCGAGTACCCATGTCGGCTCGCTTAACACACCGCCTGCCGGTTTCGGCAGGGCGCGGCGCCGGTGTGATCGAGAAAGGCAACTGAGGGCAGGGGCCGGGCGTGGGCTGGACTGGCCGGCGGCCCGTGCTGTACCCTCACTGACATGCTCGAGTTCGTCCTGGTCGACCATTTCCGCCTGGCGCTGGACGCGGCGCTCTTATTCGCCGTGGGGCTGTTCGTCTCGTGGCCCGTGGTGCACTACCGTCTGGAAGCGGTCGCCCGCCTGCCGCTGGCCGTGTTCCGGCTGGTGCTCCGCCTCATCGGCAAGTCGCCCGGCATTCCGCGCATGGCCGGCGTCATCTGGGGCTTCAACTCCGTCGCCATCTTCATCTACATGGCGAGCGGCTGCCATCCGCTGCTGCCCAAGCTGTTCGGCATCTGGGTGGGCATGAACATCGGCATCATCATGGGGATGGCCCGGCACGCGGAGGACTTGCTCCAGGCGGGCGCGCCGGCCCCCGGCCAGTGGGCGCCCCCTCCGCTGCTGGGCACTGCGTGCGGCGCGCTCGTGCTCGCGCTGGAGCTGCCGTGCTTCTGGTTCGCCATCGCCATGGGCATCCGCACGGGACACGCGGTCCAGTCCGGGGAGCCCTACCTGAGCGCGCTCGCCCCAAGGGCGGCGGCATACCTCTGCGTCATCGTGCCCGTGCTGGCCGTCAGCGCCCTGTGCGAAGCGGTGGCTATCCGCGGCTCCGCCGGCCGCGGATCTCACCACGACGACACGACGAGCACGACGACGACAAGGTAACGAGTCTCACGGCCAAGCGGGGCCTGCACTTGCGGCGTGCTCCACCGCTTGCCACCGCCGCGCCTGTCAGCGCACGCCAGCCTTTGCCCGAACCGAGGCGAAGGGGCTATAATGGGGGAGTAAGCCAGAAGGAGGTCCCATGGCGAAGAAAAACGGTGAGGGCAACCTGAGCCGGCGCGGGTTCCTGATCGGCGCGGCGGCGGGCGCGGCGGCCCTATCGGGTCTGCGAATCGCCGCCGAGCGGGGCGCGCAACTGCGCGTCAGGGACTACGCGCCCAACGACCTCGCGCCGGGCCTCGCCATCATCCACGGCGACGCGGGGGACGGCGATGAGAGGTCGGTCGTGATGAAGATGACCCGCCGGGCCATGGAGGCGCTCGGGGGCATGAGCAAGCTCGTCACGGGGGGCGAGACCGTCGTCATCAAGCCCAACATGGCCTGGGTCTGGGGACCGCCGATGGCCACCAACACGAACCCCTGGGTCGTCGCCGCGCTGGTCGAGGTGTGCCTGGAGGCGGGCGCCGGGCGCGTGCGCGTGATGGATAACACCATCTCGAAGGACCCGTCCAAGTCCTACGAGGCGAGCGGCGTCGCGCGGGCGGCCGCCGAGGCCGGCGCCGAAGTGCCCTACGTGGACCGCTCGCAGGCCGTCGAGCTGCCCATCCCCGACGCATTCGCGCTCGACCGCTGGCCGTTCTGCCAGGAGTTCATCAACGCCGACCTCTGCGACGTGCTCATCAACGTGCCGATCCTTAAGGATCACGGCACCAGCCGCCTGAGCATCGGGCTGAAGAATGCGTTCGGCATGATCGCGGGCGACCGCGGGCAACTCCACCGCCAGATCCACGAGAAGATCGCCGACCTGCACCGCGTCATCAAGGTCGACCTGACCGTGATGGACTGCTACCGCGTGCTCCGCACGCACGGTCCGACCGGCGGGACGCTGGAGGACGTGGACAGCTCGCGCGAGGGGGCGCGCCGCGTGGTAGCCAGCGCTGACCCGGTGGCCGTGGACTCCTACGGCGCGCACATGTTCGGCTACGGGCCGGACGAGATCGGCTTCGTCAGGAACGCGGCTAAGGCAGGCCGGGGCGAGGCGGACTGGCAGTCGCTGGACGTCACCGAAACCGAAGTCTGACGCACTGCCAAAGACTCACGACGGAGACCCGTTCGGCAGGCTCAGGGCAAGCACGGAGAGCACGGAGAAGGACAAGACTGAAGCCAACCACTACGGCACGACGAGCACTACGTCAGAGCCTCTTATACCGGCGTTGTCGCTTCTGCCATACGTTGTGTTCGTTGTGCCGTCGTGGTTCGTCGTTGTAGTTCTCCGTGGTGGATCCGTGAAGATTGACTGTCGCGGCGGGGTCTGGTATAGTCGGGATTCGCGTGGGCGCATAGCTCAGTGGCAAGAGCGCTACTTTCACACGGTAGAAGTCGCAGGTTCGAGTCCTGCTGCGCCCACCATCCCTCCCCCGTCTCGCACCGGCCTCCCGCGCTCGTACGGCGAGAACAGGCAGCCGCACCGCTGCACGCGTCACCGTCCAGACCACATCACCGGAGGGAATGCCCGTGGGCTCGCTGATGTCGAGAGCCGCCGTTTCCGCCGTTCTGCTGGCCGCACTGGCCGGCGCCGCCTTCGGCGAGGTCGCCGTGGCCGGGCGCAGGGGCGAGATCTCCGCCATGCGCTACGACGGGGAGTACGTGGACATCGGCGCCAGGCTGCGGCTGCCGTCGCGCGGCTGGGGCGCCTTCTCAGGCCTGGCCGACGCCCGGGGCGTCCAGTACGAGCGCTCGGGCTCCTCGCAAACGTGGCGCGGGAACGTCGCCGTGGGCGAGGGGCATTGCCTCATCCAGCAGGCCCTGGACGAATCCGATAGCGCCGCCACGCTGCGGATCACCGTGACGGCGGAGGACGACCTGGACGTCGAGGGCGTCTTCCTGTTCGTAGGCGTGCCGATAGAGGCCTTCAGCGGCGGTCGGTGCGAACTCGCGACCGACGGCCGGCCCGTGGCAACGGCCGAACTGCCGGTGACCAGGCCGGAGAACCGCCACTTCCTGAGCGGGACCGGCGCGTCCCTACGCATGACGAACGCGCGCGGTGACATGGAGTTCGCCATGACGCTCGGCCGGCCATGCGTCCTGCGCGTGCAGGACACGCGCGAGTGGCACGGGACAACTTACAACCCCTACGTCGAGTTGCACAGCGGCCCGATGCAGAAGGGGCAGACAACGTCCCTGGCCGTCACCTTCCGCTTGACCGGCGAACCGGACCGCTCGCCGGCTCGCCTGACGGTCAACCCGGACCAGGAGCGCTACCGGCTCGACGGCTTCGGCGGCAACTACTGCTTCGGCATCGAGTCTCCGGTCACGCAGTA
>CAZSET010000294.1:0-4558 GCA_964605915.1 uncultured candidatus Brocadiaceae bacterium
CCTCGTCGGCGCTCAGCACCCAGCATACGATCTGGACGTCCTGGTGGTAATCCTGCGGGAACAACGGCCGGATCGGCCTGTCGACCAGCCGGCAGGTCAGGGTTTCCTTCGTGGTCGGACGTCCCTCCCGCTTGATGATGCCCCCGGGGAACTGGCCGGCGGCATACTGCTTCTCCCGGTACTCGACGGTCAAAGGGAAGAAGGGGACGTTCCGGGCGTCTCGCACGGCCACAGCCGAGGCGAACACCGTTGCGTCTCCGTAGCGGACCATGACGGCCCCGTCTGCCTGCCGGGCGAACCCGCCCGTCTCGATGCTCATTACTCGTTCGGCGATTCTCGTCTCAACTTTCGTTCTCACAGCAGTCATCCTTTACACCAATTCGCCAAAGTAGCGTTCTTGCTCACAGCGTGCAGCATGGGATAGTCGTTCGTGCCCTCCAAGAACCGGTCCGACGGATGTCCCTTCGGCCGGGCGAAACGTGACCCCAGAAGGCTCCCTGCCTCTTCCCTCTCGGCTGCCGGATGGGGGGCGGGACGCGCAACCTTGAAAGCCCCTTTCGCGCGACCAGGCACGGCCGGGAAGAATGACTGATCAACTTCGGTGACGCAATCCGCTCGGCCGCAAGGAGGGGTGACTAACCGTTGGATTATCACTTCCGCAACTTCAACGCCTCGACGATCCTGCGATACCTGGCCTGGTCTTCGCGCATCAGGTACTTCAGCATACAGGAGCGCTTCCCCACCATCTTCAGGAGCCCCCGTCTGGTCGAGTGGTCCTTCTTGTGATGGCGCAGGTGCTCGGTCAACTCGTTGATGCGTTCGGTCAGCAGGGCTACCTGGACCTCAGGCGAGCCGGTATCGGTGTCGTGAGCCCTGTACTCTTGAACCAACTCTGTCTTGCGATTCTTGTCCACGTTCGCTACGTTCCTATCCTCACTCGTCAGCGCAGAGAAAGACCGCCCCACCACATCTTCAACGCGCATTATAGCCTTGTCCGGCGTGGCACGCAAGTGTCATGCCGGCGTGCGGCTGTACGGGGTGGCGCAGCAAGGCCCACCAGGGGCCTGGGGTGACCGTCCTGCAGATGATCGCACAGTGACGCCGTCCCGCGGGGCCGCCGCTCATCCTTGACGCACCGGCCCCCGGGGAGTAGCCTCTGCTCCGTCGACTTGCCCAGGCATGAGGAGGCCCCCCCTTGAAGCGCGAACGGATCACCCCCAGGGAACGCTGGCTGGCCGTGCTGAATCGCGACCTGCCCGACCGTGTGCCGATGGACTACTGGGCCACTCCGGAGGCCACCGCCCGGCTCATGGCGCATCTGGAATGCGGCTCGTTCGCGCAGGTGGCCGAGCGGTTTCACATAGACATGCCCGTGGCGGTCAGGCCGAGCTACGTCGGGCCGCCCATACCGAAGGGGCAGGACGTCTTCGGCTGCCGTTTCCGCCGCGTTGACTACGGCACCGGCGCCTATAGTGAGTGCGTGCATCATCCCCTGGCCGCCTATGGATCCGTGGAGGAGATCGAGAGCAACTACTCGTGGCCCTCGCCGGACTGGTACGACTACTCCGGCATCCCGGCGCAGATCGAGGGGAAGGAGCACTCTCCGGTGCGCGGCGGTGGCTCCGAGCCGTTCCTGACCTACAAGGAGCTGCGCGGCCAGGAACAGGCCTTCACTGACCTGGTGCTCCAGCCGGACATGGTGCACTACTGCCTGGACCGGCTGTTCGACCTCTGCTACCGGAGCACGGCCCGCATCTACGAGACGATCCCGGGGAAGGTGATGATCACGTACGTGGCCGAAGACCTGGGCGCGCAGGATGGGCTGCTCATGTCCCCGACGCACATCCGGGAGTTCCTGCTGCCGCGCATGAAGCGGATGATGGACCTGGTACACCAGGCCGGCGCTTATGTCTTCCATCACAGCGACGGCGCCATCGTCGACATCCTTCCCGACGTTGTGCAGGCCGGCATAGACGTACTGAACCCCATCCAGTGGCGCTGCAAGGGCATGGACCGCCGGACGCTCAAGGGGCGGTTCGGAGACGCCGTTGTCTTCCACGGCGCCATGGACAATCAGCAGACGCTGCCCTTCGGCTCCGTCGAGGACGTGCGGGCGGAAGTGGCGGACAACATCCGCATCCTGGGGGATGGGGGAGGCTACATCCTGGCGCCCTGTCACAACATTCAGGCGGTGAGCCCTCCGGAGAACGTCGTGGCGATGTACGAGACGGCCTACGAGCTGGGCCGGTACTGAAGACGATCGGCGAACTGGGGATTGGGCTCCGGGCAGCAAGCCGCCCCGGCCTTCGGCGGAGGCCGAAAGCCGACCACGGGGAAGCAACCCCGGCCGGCGCCCTTGCTGCCTCGGTACAAAGCACGACGGGAAGACCGGGGCAAATCTGAGGCGGTGGAGGGGGATACGGTGCGCCGCCTGTCAGAGTTTCACTCTCACGGTCTTCCCGTCGCTCGAACCGGAGTTACCGGCTCGCGGCGTCGTGGTTCTCGCAAAGGCCGTGCCACCGGCGCAAGTTCTCTGGCTGTCCGGACGATCCGGGTGAAAGCCGGGCAATGACACCTTATGTCCTTGTCTGGGAAATACTTACGCCATATAGGTGATCGGTCGCCGTCGGCACACAGGGGAGCGATACTTCGGGTAAGGCGGCCTAGAGTGGCGCGGGCAGCCACACGTGTCGTATTATGCTACAGCCGTTACGTGTGGTATTGCGCGTTGATGCGGACGTACTCGTCGGTGAGGTCGCAGGTCCACACGCGGGCCTCTCCGGCCCCGAGGCCAAGATCTATGGCAATCGCGATTCGGCGCCCTTCCATATCGCGTGCGGCGTCGCCGCCGGTGCGTGTGCCATTATCCAACACGCACGTGTGCCCAATGTTGATACTGCATGACTCCGAAGTCACTTCGGCCCCGGAATACCCGAGGGCACAGACAATGCGACCCCAGTTAGGGTCGCCCCCATAGGCCGCGCACTTGACCAGTTGCGATTCGGCGACGGCCCGGGCGGCCAGATCCGCGTCCCGCTGGTCCGCTGCGCCGCTCACTGCGACCTCGATGACCTTTGTGGCGCCCTCGCCGTCGGCCACGATCCGCAGCGCCAGCTCCTGGCAGGTCGCCCGGAGGGCCTCTTCGAACTCGCGCAGCCCCGCGCCGTCCTCCTGGACTTCCGCCCCTGAGGCGCCGCTGGCCAGCACGATGACGGTGTCATTGGTGCTGGAGTCGCCGTCCACAGTGATGCGGTTAAAGGTCCGGTCGACGGCGGCGCGCACCGCCTGTTGGAGAAGGGGAGCCGGGACGGCCGCGTCGGTAGTGACAAAGGCCAGCATCGTCGCCATGTGGGGGGCTATCATCCCGGCGCCCTTGGCCATGCCGCCGACGTGAAAGGCCGTCCCCTGGATCTCCGAGCGGACGGCAGTAGACTTGGGCTGCGTGTCGGTGGTCATGATGGCCCGTTCGGCGGCACGGGCGGCCTGGGACTCGGGGGACAGAGCCGTGTGCGCCGCCCTTATGCCTTCCATGAGCTCCGCCATCGGAAGCGGGTGGCCGATGATGCCGGTCGAAGCGACGCAGACCTGCTCCGGCCCGCAGCCGACCAGTTCGGCGACCAGCGAGGCGCAGGCCTGCACGTCGGCGTCGCCCTGGCGCCCGGTGCAGGCGTTTGCGTTGCCGCTGTTGACGACCACCGCACGGATGCCCTCGGCGGGCAGCAGATGGCGGTCCCACTTCACTGCGGCCGCGGCGAACTTGTTCGTCGTGAACATGCCGGCGGCAGACGCCGGGCCGTCGCTGACGATCAGGGCTACGTCCGGTTCGCCCTCTGCCGTCTTGATGCCGCACCGGCTGCTGCCCGTCCGGAATCCCGCCGCAGCCAGAACGCCGCCCTCGATCTCCTCCATGTCTCATGCTCCTCGTGAGTGTCGGAGGCCGGCCGCTGCATCTCCGGCGGCAGCCCTTTGCGGGCGGCCCTTGACGCACCGGTCAGCGGGAGGCCTGCGTGCGCATTTCCTCCAGCTCGGCGTACTTCCGGTAGTGCTCAAGCGCGCCGAGCCAGTCCCCCAGCTCCTCGCCGAGCACCTCCGCCAGCTGGCGGTGCAGCTCGGCACGCCACGGATTCAGGACAAGCGCCCTCCGCCAGGACTCCGCGCACTTGTGGAGCTCGCCCGCCGCTTGCCATGCGACACCGTTGAACTCCAGGGCTTCGACGGAGTAGGGGTCCAGTTCGAGCGCCCTGGCGACGGCCGTGCGGGCTTCCTCGTCGCGCTGCTGCTCGTGGCGCACGCGGGCCAACGCCAGATGCGCGCGGGCGGAGAAGGGGTCCTTCTCCACGGCCGTCAGGGCGGCGCTCTCGGCCTTGTCAACGTCTCCGCTGGCGAGAAATGCGGCCGAGAGCGCGGCGTAAGTTCCGCCCCCGGGGCGGGAGAAGGCGGCGATCTGCGCGCTGCGCACCGCCTCGCCCAGGCGCCCCGCCGCCAGGGCCACGTCCACGGTGGCCAGGTGAGCGCTCACCTCGTGCTCGGGGCTCTTGCTGGCTTCCGCCAGCAGCGA
>CAZSET010000295.1:0-4556 GCA_964605915.1 uncultured candidatus Brocadiaceae bacterium
CCGAGTGGATGGTCCTGGAGGTCATACCCGTCATACCGCCGGACTTGCGTCCGCTGGTGCTGCTGGATAGCGGCAACTTTGCTTCCAGCGATTTGAACGACCTCTACCGCCGGATCATCAACCGCAACAACAGGCTCAGGAAGCTGCTGGATCTGAATGCTCCCGACGTCATCATCCGCAACGAGAAGCGCATGCTCCAGCAGGCCGTCGACGCGCTCTTCGACAACAACCGGTGCAAGCGACCCGTGCTGGGCAGCAGCAGCAGGCCACTGAAGTCCCTTACGGACATGATCAAGGGCAAGCAGGGCCGGTTCCGTGAGAACCTGCTGGGCAAGCGGGTCGACTACTCCGCCCGTAGCGTCATCGTCGTCGGCCCCGAACTGAAGCTCCACCAGTGCGGCCTGCCGAAGAAGATCGCGCTCGAGCTCTACCAGCCCTTCATCATCCGCAAGCTCAAAGAGAAGGGCGTGGCCGACACGCTCAAGAACGCCAAGAAGGTGCTGGAGAGGCAAACGGACGAAGTCTGGGACGTGCTTGACGAGGTGATCGAGCGGCACCCCGTCCTGCTGAACCGCGCCCCCACGTTGCACAGAATGGGCATCCAGGCCTTCGACCCGGTGCTGGTCGAGGGCAACGCGATCAAGCTGCACCCGCTGGTCTGCAAGGGATTCAACGCCGACTTCGACGGCGATGCGATGGCCGTCCACCTTCCCCTAAGCGTCGAAGCGCAGCTCGAGGCAAAGACGCTGATGATGGCGCCGCACAACGTGTTCACGCCCCAGAGCGGACGGCCCATCATCAGCCCCAGCCACGACATCGTGCTGGGCTGCTACTACCTGACCGTCGAACCCCGCCAGAAGCAGGAGAACATCAGGACTTACAGCGGCCTGGCGGAAGTCCACATGGCCCACGCCCTGGGCCATCTCGACAGCCACAGCAAGGTACGTGTGCGCGCCGACGTCAAGGAAGTGGTGAAGCAGGAGGATGCCCCGCCTGAACCCGCGGAGGGCCTGCTTGAGACCACCGTCGGACGGATCGTCTTCAACGACATACTGTCTGAGGGCATGCCGTTCTACAACTGCCCGCTGGCCAGCAGCGGCCTGAACCGGGTCATCCGTGATTGCTACGAGCGGCTGGGGCGGCAGAAGACCGTGCAGATGCTCGACGACGTCAAAGACCTCGGCTTCCACGCCGCCACGAAGGCCGGCATCTCCTTCGCCATGCAGGATCTGAAGCTGCCCCCCACCAAGGCCGAGATTCTGCGGGAGACCGAGAAGCTCGTCAAGAAGATCACCGAGGCCTATCGCGAGGGCGCCATCACGGACGTCGAGCGGCGCCAGCGCGTCATCGACGAATGGAACGCCGCCACCGACGCCGTCGCCAAGGAGATGTTTGACGAACTGGCCAATGACGAGCGGGACGGAGAGCCCTACCTGAACCCGGTGTTCCTGATGATGGAATCGGGCGCGCGGGGCAAGTCGCTCCAGGTCAGCCAGCTTGGCGGCATGCGCGGCCTGATGGCCAAACCCAGCGGCCAGATCATCGAGACCCCGATCAAGGCTAACTTCCGCGAAGGGCTGGACGTGCTGGAGTACTTCAGCTCCACGCACGGCGCCCGCAAGGGGCTGGCCGATACCGCCCTGAAGACCGCCGAAAGCGGCTACCTGACGCGCCGCCTCGCCGACGTGGCCCAGAACGTTATCATCACGGAGCTGGACTGCGGCACCGCTAACGGCATCACCAAGGGGCCGGTACTGCGCGGCGACAAGATCGCCGTGCCGCTTCGCGACATCATCACGGGCCGCGTCGCCAGGGATAACATCGTGGACCTGGTCAACGACGAAGTCATCGTGCGCGAGAACGAGCTCATCACGGAGCAGATCGCCCGACGCATTGAGCAACTGGATGATCGCATGAAGATCCGCGTCCGCTCCCCGCTGACGTGTGAGACTCGCAGGGGCATCTGCGCCATGTGCTACGGCATGGACCTGGCTACCAAGGAGCTGGCCGAGCGAGGCCTCACCGGCGGGATCATGGCGGCCCAATCCATCGGTGAGCCCGGCACGCAGCTCACGATGAAGACGTTCCACATCGGCGGAGTCGCCATCGGCGGCACCGAGGAGAGCGACGTGGTTGTCCGGCGTGCTGGCACCGTCCAACATGTCGATCTCCAGGTCGTCGAGGACCCTGACGGCCGCCACGTCTCTATCAGCCGCCATGGCGAGATCGTCATCCTCGACGAGAAAGGCCGCGAACTGGACCGCCACCCTGTGCCACTCGGCGCCGAAGTACTCGTCGAAGAGGACAAGAGCGTCAAGCAAGGCCAGAAAATCGTCCAGTGGGACGTCCACTTCACGCCCATCCTGGCCGAGGTCGGCGGCAAGGCGCGCTACGAGGACATCGTCGAGAATAAGACGCTCAAGGTCGAGCGGGATGAGGCCCACGGCACCACCCGCAAGCTCATCATGGAGCACAAAGGCGACATGCATCCGCAGATCCTCATCGAGGGCCCGAAGGGCGACATCCTCAGCCTCCATCCCCTGCCCGAAAAGGCCATCATTGAGGTGGAAGACGGCCAGAAGATCAAGGCCGGCATCCGCCTGGCCAGAACCTTGCGCGAGGTGCAGAGAACCCAGGACATCACCGGCGGGCTGCCTCGTGTAACGGAGCTGTTCGAGGCCCGAACGCCGAAGGACCCGGCAGTCATCAGCGAGATCGATGGAGTCGTCACTGACATCGAGCGTCGGCGCGGCCGGACCGTCATCAAGGTCGAGGACCCCGACACGGGGATGCAATCCGAGCATGCCGTCCCGGCCGGCAAACACCTGCGCGTCAACCGTGGCGATCGCGTCACCGCCGGGCAGGCCTTGGTTGAGGGGCCGCTCGTCCTGGACGACATCCTGCGCATCAGCGGCGAGGAAGCCCTGCACAACTACATGCTGCAGGAGACTCAGAACGTCTACCGCACGCAGGACGCCACCATCGACGACAAACACTTCGAGATCATCATCGCCCAGATGACGCGCAGGGTGAAGGTCACCGACCCGGGCGACACGGACTTCCTGCCCGAGGAGTTGGTGGACAAGTTCGTCTTCCGCGACACCAACGAGAGGATCCAGCAGCAGGGCGGCGAGCCCGCCGCGGCCGAACCCGTGCTGTTGGGCATCACCAAGGCGGCGCTGCTCAGCGACAGCTTCATCAGCGCGGCCTCCTTCCAGAACACCACGCGCGTGCTCACCCGTGCCGCCATGGCCGGCAAGGTGGACACACTGGAGGGGCTGAAGGAGAACGTCATCCTGGGCCACTTGATACCGTCAGGCACGGGTTTCCCGGAGTTCTACAAGGCGGAGCTCAAGCGCCTGGAAGCCCCTGCCGTGCTGGGCGAGCTTGAAGCGCCGCCGGAGACCAGCTAGAATATAGGCGCTTGGCCAGCCTGAAAACGCAGGGCCGCGCCGAATCGCTAAGAGAGACAAAGCCGATGCCGACCATCAACCAACTGGTCAGAAATGGCCGCAAGAAACAGCAGAAAAAGCGCAAGTGCCCCGACCTGCTGAAGTGCCCGCAGCGTCGCGGAGTCTGCCTGTATGTCACCACTCGCCCCCCGAAGAAGCCCAACTCGGCGCTGCGAAAGGTGACGCGTGTCAGGCTCAGCAACGGGCGTGAGGTCACGGCTTACATCCCGGGCGAGTCGCACAACCTACAGGAACACAATATAGTCCTGGTCCGCGGCGGCCGGGTCAGGGATCTGCCGGGAGTCCGCTATCACGTCGTCCGCGGGACCCTCGACGCCATGGGCGTGGAGGGCCGAAGGAGAAGCCGTTCCAAGTACGGAGCCAAGAGCACCACGTAGACCGGGCGAGCGCCGCGGGCGTGCTCCTTGCCCCCTCCACAGGAAAGAAACGACGCATGTCACGACAGTACGATCTCAATGACAAGTTTCTGGAGCCGGATCCCCGGTTCAGGAGCAAGCTGGTCAGCAAGTTCATCAACTGCCTGATGCACCGGGGCAAGAAGAGCGTGGCCGAGCGTGTCTTCTACAAGGCAATGGACCTGGTGACCGAACGTGTCGGCAGCGAGGATCCGTTGGAGATATTCGAGACGGCAATGGACAACGTTGCCCCCATCATCGAGGTCCGCTCCCGCAGAGTGGGGGGCATGACGTACCAGGTGCCCACCGAAGTCGACAATAAGCGGCGCATCTCGCTGGCTATCCGCTGGCTCATCGAAGCCGCCCGCAGCAAGAGCGGCCGCCCCATGCACCTGCGTCTGGCCGACGAGATCACTGACTCCTACCGGCGTCAGGGAACGGCCTACGAGAGACGTGAGAACACGCACAGGATGGCCGAGGCAAACCGCGCTTTCGCCCATTTCTCGCTGCGGCGCAGATAAACCGAAGATCGCCAGGGCAGTCAATTCGCCCCGCCTGCGGGGTGGGATGGGCTGCCCTGTCCATTTGGCAGCACAGTTCGCAGGCGGAACCGCCCGATGGATCTGCACAGAGTCCGCAACATCGGTATCGCCGCCCACATCGACGCCGGCAAGACAACCGTTACCGA
>CAZSET010000296.1:0-4527 GCA_964605915.1 uncultured candidatus Brocadiaceae bacterium
GCCCTTCGGTGCTCGCAGCCGGCCGAAGCCAGGATGGGGTTTTGCAACAGCGCCTGAGAGCCCCGAACAGGACCTCCTGGACAAAGCGGGACGTTCTGCCCTTGCGGCGGAGCGTCCCGCTCCCGTATATGTGGGAGCCGTCCGAGCCTCCGCCTTGCCCCGGGGAGGGCATATCATGTTCCACTGGTCCCGTGCGCTGCGTCTGCTTGCCGCCATCTTCTTGCTCGCCCTGCCGCACCCGGATCCGGCCTCGGCGCAGGCGCCGCCGGCAGCGCCGCGCTATCGCGTCGAGTACGCCACCTACGTCGGGGGCAGCGGCGCCGAGCAGTTGCGCGAGGTCATTCCCTTCCCCGACGGCTCCGTGCTGGTCGGCGGGCAGACGTCCTCGGCGGACCTGCCCGTGACGCCCGGAGCCGCGCAGTCCCGGTACGGCGGCGAGCCGCACGGAACCGGCCACCCGGGCGTCTACGGCGGGGACTGCTTCCTGGTCCGGCTTGACGCCACGGGCAGCAAGGTGCTGGCGGCTACCTTCTTCGGCGGGTCCCGGCAGGAGCGCAACGTCTACGGCATGGCGCTGGACCGCGAGGGGAATGTCGTAATCGTCAGCGCCACGCGCTCGCCCGATCTGCCGACCACCCCTGGCTGCGCCTTTCCCGCATACAGCGGCGCTCAGCACGACGGCTTCGCGGCGAAGCTCACGCCCGACCTCAAGCGCCTCCTTTGGTGCACTTACCTGGGCAGCGTCTGGCCCCGCGGCGGGCTGCAGCTGGACGCCGAGGGCAACGTCTACGTCGTGGGCGGCACGGAGCTGCCCGGATTCCGCGCCACTCCGGGCGCGCTGAAGCGGACCCTCCAGGGCCGGAACGCCACCGTGCAGAAGCTGACGGCCGACGGATCGGCAACCGTGTGGAGCACGCTGCTGGGCGGAAGCACGTGGGATGGCAACATCGGCGCGCGCGTGGACGCCTCCGGCGCCGTCTACGTGTGCGGGCACACGAAGTCGGTCGATTTCCCCACGACGCCGGGCGCGCCGCAGCGCAAGCACGGCGGGCAGTCCGACTCCTACGTGGCGAAGCTGTCCCCCGACGGAAGCCGCCTCATCTACTCGACGCTTCTCGGCGGGTCGGGCAACGAGTTTTCCGAGCATCGGCTGCACCTGGCGCCGGACGGCAGCGTCATCGTGACCGGCGTCAGCGCGTCGGCGGACTTCCCGACCACGCCCGGCGCATTCCAGCGGGAACTGAGGGGGCAGACCGACGGCTTCGTGACGAAGGTCTCGCCGGACGGCACGCGCCTGGTCTTCTCAACGCTGGTCGGCGGCTCGGGCGGCGAGTTCTTCCTGATGCCCACGCCCGACCCGGCCGGCAACGTCTTCATCGTGGGGCAGACGAGTTCGACCGACTTCCCCGTCACGCCGGACGCGCTCCAGCCGCGCTATGGCGGCGGGGACGGCGACGGCGCCCTCGCGGTGCTCAGCCCGGACGGCTCGCGGGTGCTCTACGCGACGTATCTGGGCGGCAGCGGGGGCGACCTCATCCGCAGCATCGCCTTCGGGCCGGACGGGGCAATCTTCCTGGTGGGCAGCACCAGCTCGGCGGACTTCCCGGTAACGCCCGGCTGCGCGCAGGCCCGCCTTTCGGGGGGTTCGGACGCCTTCGTCGTCAAGCTCCGCCCGGTCCAATGACGCAGCCCTGACCGGCAAGCGGCAGGTGCCCCTGCCCCGTTTGACACGTCCCGCCGGCGGCGATAGACTCAGCAGGCCGACACGTTTCCAGCCCGATCTTCTCCTCAACATTCTCATCAGAGGCAGAGCCATGGCCCTCAGGCACGAACAGGCCACCAAAGGCATCGAGCGTATGCCCAACCGGTCGCTGCTCTACGCGGCCGGCGTCACCCGGGAGCAGATGGACAAGCCCTTCATCGGCGTCTGCTCCAGCTTCACCGACCTGGTGCCCGGCCACGTCGGGATGCGGTCGCTGGAACGCAAGATCGAGTGGGGCGTCTGCGCAGGCGGCGGCGTGCCGTTCCTGTTCTCCGTGCCCGGCATCTGCGACGGCGTGGCCATGGGCCACACGGGCATGCACTACTCCCTGCCCTCCCGCGAACTGATCGCCGACATGATCGAGTCCATCGTGCAGGCGCACCAGCTCGACGGGCTGGTGCTGCTGACCAACTGCGACAAGATCACGCCCGGCATGTTGATGGCCGCCTGCCGGCTGGACATACCGACGGTGGCCGTCACGGCGGGGCCGATGCTGTCCGGCCACCACGCCGGCCGCCGCCTCTCCCTGGTGCGGGACACGTTCGAGGCGGTGGGCCTGTTCAAAGCCGGCAAGCTGACCGAAGAGGAGGTCTGCGACCTGGAGATGGAAGCTTGCCCCGGCCAGGGCTCGTGCCAGGGCCTCTACACGGCCAACACCATGGCCTGCCTGACCGAGGCGATGGGCATGAGCCTGCCGGGTACGGCGAGCGGCCTGGCCGGAAGCGCAAAGAAACAGCGCATCGCCGAGCAGGCCGGCCAGCAGGTGATGGAGCTGCTGCGCAAGGGCATAACCACGCGCCAGATCGTGACCCGCGAGTCCCTGGAGAACGCCATCCGCATGGACATGGCGCTGGGGGGCTCGACCAACACGGCGCTGCACATCCCGGCCATCGCCCACGCGGCCGAGGTGGACATCACGCTGGGCGACTTCGACCGGCTGAGCCGCCAGACGCCGCAGCTCACCTCGCTGCGCCCGGGCGGGGAGCTGATGATGGAAGACCTGGAGTGGGCCGGCGGCATCCCCGCCGTTATGAAGAACCTGTCCCCGCTGCTCAATACCGATTGCGTCACCGTGACGGGCGGAAGCGTGGCGGAGGTCGTCGAGTCGGCGCCGACCGGCGACCCCGAGGTCATTCGCACGCTCGAGGACCCCATTGCCCGGGAAGGGGGCATCGCCGTGCTGAAAGGGACGCTGGCGCCCGACGGAGCAGTGGTCAAGCAAGGTGCCGTCAGCAAGGAGATGATGCAGTTCACGGGCACGGCCCGCGTCTTTGACGGCGAGGACGCCGCAATGGCCTACCTGATGGAAGGCAAGGTGATGCCGAAGGATGTCCTGATCGTCCGTTACGAAGGCCCCAGGGGCGGGCCCGGGATGCGCGAGTCGCTGGCCCTCACGGCAGCCGTGGCCGGTTCAGGGCTCGGCGACAAGATTGCCATCGTCACGGACGGGCGCTTCTCCGGCGGCACCCGCAACCTGAGCATCGGCCACGCCTCGCCCGAGGCCGCCGAGGGCGGGCCGATCGCCCTGGTGCAGGACGGCGACGAGATCCGGATCGACGTGCCGGCCCGCACGATCGACCTTCTCGTGGACGAGTCAGAGATCGAGAAGCGCAGGGCCGCGTGGAAACGGCCTGCACCGAAGTTCACGCACGGCTGGCTGGCGCGCTACGAGCGGCTCGTGGCCAGCGCGGCGCATGGGGCCGTGCTGCTCACGCCCGACGTCTGAGTCGCCCTTGCGCCGTGGCGTTGTATTCCCTCGCGGCCCCCGTGGTGGGCCTTGACGCTTGAAGTGCGGGGGCAACGCGGCATTCGTCTTCGTTCTCCCCGCCCGGCGCGTCGGCGGCCGGCGTTGGAAGTCCGCAGAACCCGGTCTTAGAATGGCTTCTGAAGCGACTCTTCGCTTTCGACGCTGGCGGCGCTCATGGAAGAAACCGGCCTGGTCTTCAGGCCCTTCATCAATCCGTGGGTGGTCGGCGGCCTGGCGGCGCTGCTGGTTACGTTGTCAGTTGCCGGCTATGCGCGCACGACCCGGCCCATCACGAGGCAGTTCAAGACGCTGCTGCTGGGGCTGCGGTTCGGCGCCATTGCCGTCATCGTCATCTGCCTGCTCCGGCCCAGCCTCCAGGTCACCCACTACGAGATGTCCAAGCGGCCGCTGGTGCTGCTGATCGACCAGAGCCGGTCCATGAAGGAGATAGACGACACGGCGGATGGCGCCATGCGGCTGACGGCGGTCAACCGCCTTCTGGCAATACACGAGGAGGACCTGGAGCGGCTGCGGGGGAAGTACGAGCTCATGGTGCTGGGCTTCGCGCGCGGCCTGCTGGGCAGGAGCGGCGAGACGGCCGCCGCCACCAACTACAGCGCCTACGGCCTGGCCATGCAGCAGGCCTTCATCGAGATGGCCGACAGTCGCAGCGACGCGCTGGTCATCATCGGGGACGGCTCGCACAACTTCGGCCCTCCGGACCCGCTGGACGTGGCGGCGGCCCTGAACGACCAGGGCGTTCCGGTCTACACGCTCGGCGTCGGCCAGGACCAGGCCACCTCGGAATTGCGCGACGTGAAGGTGTTGGACATCGCCGCGCCGAAGTCGGCGTTCCTGTTCACAAGCTTTCCAGTGCGCGTGAACGTTCTGTTCCGGGGATGCCAGGGGATGCCGGTGACAGTGCGGCTCGGCGCGAGCGGCCTGCCGTCCCAGCAGAGGGCCGTGACCGTCGCCCATAGCGAGGAGACGGTGCCGCTGCAGTTCGACGTCGTGCCGG
>CAZSET010000297.1:0-4521 GCA_964605915.1 uncultured candidatus Brocadiaceae bacterium
GCAGAAGCAAGAAGCGGCCGGGAAGCCGTTGCTATCTGCTACCGGCTACCGGCCACCTGCCGACCGTCCGGCGCCGAGTTCACCTGCTGAAGGCTTCGCACGGTCAGTCGGCCTTCGCGCAGCGCCTTGATGGCCCCCGCAGCGGCCGACGCCGCGGCCAGGGTCGTGATGAGCGGCACGTTGTGCCGCACCGCTTCGCTGCGGATCTGCACCTCGTCGCGGCGCGGGGCCGGTCCGCTCGGCGTGTTGATCAGGAGGGCAACGTCCCGGCTCTTGATGCGGTCGAGGACGTTCGGCCGGCCCTCAGACAGCTTCGGCACCGTCTGCACTCGAATGCCGTTCGCCTCCAGCTTCCGCGCGGTGCCGGCGGTCGAGAGGATGTCGAACCCCAGCGACGCGAGCGCAGCCGCGATGGGGACCGCCTTCTCCTTGTCCTGATCCCTGACGCTGATGAAGACCTTGCCCGAGAGCGGCAGCGGCTGGCCGGCGGCCATCTGCGACTTGCCGAATGCCAGCGCGAACGTGGTGTCCAGCCCCATCACCTCGCCGGTCGACTTCATCTCGGGCCCGAGGCTGGGGTCCACGCCGGGGAAGCGCGAGAACGGCAGGACGGACTCCTTGACCGCGTAGTGGCTGGGCTCGGGATCGTCGGTCAGCCCGAGGTCGGCGAGGCGCTTGCCGACCATGACCTGCGAGGCAATGCCGGCCAGGGGCACGCCCGTCGCCTTCGAGACGAAAGGCACCGTGCGTGAGGCCCGGGGGTTGATCTCCAGAACGTAGACCTCGCCGTCCTTGACCGCGTACTGCACGTTCATGAGGCCGACGACGCCCAGCTCGCGCGCCATCCGCCGGGTCTGATCCTTGATCGTCTGCGCCACGCGCGGCGGCAGCGAGTAAGGCGGCAGGACCATCGCGCTGTCGCCGGAGTGCACGCCCGCCTGCTCGATGTGCTCCATGACACCGCCCACGACGACGTCGCGGCCGTCGCTGACCGCGTCCACGTCGACCTCGATGGCATCGTCGAGGAACTTATCGATGAGGACCGGATGTCCGGGCGCGGCCTGCACGGCCTCGGCGACGACGGCCTCCAGTCCATCTTCGCTCCACACGATAGTCATGGCCCGCCCGCCCAGGACGTACGAGGGCCTGACCAAGACGGGGTAGCCGACCCGCCCGGCTATGCGGCGGGCGTCGGGGAACGCCGTGGCGGTGCCGCCGGGCGGCTGCTTCAAGTCGAGCTTGGCCACCAGCTCGTGGAACAGCTCGCGGTCTTCGGCGCGGTCGATGGCCTCGTGCGGCGTGCCGAGGATGCGCACTCCCACCCGGGCGAGCGGGACGGCGAGGTTCAGCGGGGTCTGCCCGCCGAGCTGCACGATGACGCCCTCCGGGCGCTCGCTCTCGACGATGTTCATGATGTCTTCGAACGTCAGCGGCTCGAAGTAGAGCCGGTCGGAGATGTCGTAATCGGTCGAGACCGTCTCGGGATTCGAGTTCGCCATGATGGTCTCATAGCCCAGCTCGCGGAGGGCAAGCGAGGCGTGGACACAGCAATAGTCGAACTCGATGCCCTGCCCGATGCGGTTCGGCCCGCCGCCGATGATGAGGACCTTCGGTTTCTGGCCGGGGCGGCTCTCGTCCTCGGCCTCATACGTGGAGTAGTAGTAGGGCGTGTATGCCTCGAACTCGGCGGCGCACGTGTCCACCAGCTTGTAGACGGGACGCAGGGCCGCCTCGACGCGGCGGCGGCGCACCGCGGCTTCGTCGCTGCCGGTCAGGTCTGCGATCTGCGCGTCCGAGAAACCGGCACGCTTCGCCTCCCGCAGCAGCTCCACGGGCAAGCCGTCGCACGCGCCGGACGCGGCGATCTCCGCCTCGAGCCGGACGATGTCGGCGATGTTCAGGATGAACCAGGGATCGATGGCGCTCAGCTCCGCGATCCGCTCCACCGGCACGCCGGACTGGAGGGCGCGCTTGACGTAGAAGAGCCGCTCCGGGTTCGGCGTCCTGAGCATCAGCTCCAGCCTATCGGGATCGACCTTCCGCTCCCCGACGCGGTCCAGTCCGGTCAGGCCGATCTCGACCGAGCGGAGTCCTTTCTGGAGCGCCTCCTTGAACGTGCGGCCGATGGCCATCGTCTCGCCGACGGACTTCATGGAGACGGTGAGGGTGCGGTCGGCGCCGGGGAACTTCTCGAACGCGAACCGGGGGATCTTCACCACGCAGTAGTCGATGGCGGGCTCGAAGCAGGCGGGCGTCTCCTTGGTGATGTCGTTGGGTATCTCGTCCAGCGTGTAGCCCAGGGCGAGCTTGGCCGCGATCTTGGCTATGGGAAAACCTGTGGCCTTGCTGGCCAGGGCGGAAGAGCGGGAGACGCGCGGGTTCATCTCGATGGCCACCATGCGGCCCGTCTCGGGATGGACGGCGAACTGGATGTTCGACCCGCCCGTCTCGACGCCGACCCTGCGGATGATGGCCATGGAGGCGTCGCGCATCTCCTGGTACTGCTTATCGCTGAGGGTCTGCGCGGGGGCGACGGTGATCGAGTCGCCGGTGTGCACGCCCATGGGGTCCAGGTTCTCGATGGAGCAGATGATGACGACGTTGTCCATGCGGTCGCGCATCACCTCCAGCTCGTATTCCTTCCAGCCGATGACCGATTCCTCGACGAGGACTTCGGTGACCAGGCTGAGCTCGAGGCCGAGCTGAACGGCGGAGACGAACTCGTCGGCGTTGTAGGCGATCGAGGCGCCGGTCCCGCCAAGGGTGAAGCTGGGGCGGATGACCACGGGGAAGCCGATCTCGCTCGCGATGTCCTGCGCCTCGGGCAGAGAATGCGCGGCGCGGCTGCGGGGCATCTCGACGCCGATCTCACCGAGGGCGGTCCGGAAAAGGTCCCTGTCCTCGGCCGTCTGGATCGCCTCGTAGTCGGCGCCGATCAGCTCGACTCCGAACCGGTCCAGCACGCCGGCCTCGGTGGCCTGGACGGCCACGTTGAGGGCCGTCTGGCCTCCAAGCGTCGCCAGCAGGGCGTCTGGGCGCTCCGCTTCGATCACGGCGGCCAGCACCTCGGCCGTTATGGGTTCGACATAGGTGCTGTCCGCCATGGCCGGGTCGGTCATGATGGTGGCCGGGTTGGAGTTGAGCAGGACGACCCGGTAGCCCTCTTCGCGGATGGCCTTGCACGCCTGCGTCCCCGAGTAGTCGAACTCGCAGGCCTGGCCGATCACGATCGGGCCCGAGCCGACGATGAGAACCTTGTGGATGTCCGTGCGCTTGGGCATGTCCAGTTCCAGAGCGCAGTGCACGAGGGGCTAGGAGGCCTGCTTCCTCCTGAGCGCGGCGGCCACAAATTCACGGAACAGCGGATGGGGGGCCGTGGGATAGGACTTGAACTCCGGATGGAACTGGACCGCCACGAACCAGGGATGGGCGGGCAGTTCCAGGATCTCTACCAGTTCGCCGTCCGGGCTCAGGCCGCTGAACAGGACGCCCTTCGACTCGAACAGCTCGCGGTAGCGGTTGTTGAACTCGTAGCGGTGCCGGTGGCGTTCGCTCACCTGGTCGCTGGCGTATGCCCCGCGCGCCCGGGAGCCGGCCTGGAGCACGCAGGGGTAAGCGCCCAGGCGCATCGTAGCGCCCTTCTGCTCGATGCCTTTCTGCTCCTCCTGGAGGCTGATGACGGGCTCTTCGGTATCGGGGTCGATCTCCGTGCTGTCCGCCCCGGCGAGGCCGCAGACGTTGCGGGCGAACTCAACGGCCGCACATTGAAGGCCCAGGCAGATGCCCAGGAAGGGGATGCCTCGTTCGCGCGCGAAGCGAACGGCGTCGATCTTGCCCCCCAGGCCGCGGGAGCCGAATCCGCCAGGCACCAGGATGCCGTCCGCGCCGCCGAGCAATGCTTCCGGATCGGCGTCCTCCAGGCTCTCGGCCAGAACGCGGGTGGCGTGCACGCGGCAGCGGCTGGCGATCCCGCCATGGTCGATCGCCTCATAGATGGATTTGTAGGCGTCCTGCAGCTCTCCGTACTTGCCCACCACCGCGACGGTGACGGTGTCGGTAGGGTGACGGATGGTCTCCAGTATCTCGGGCCAGGGCCCCAGGTCCAGCTTTTCGGCCTTCAGCCCCAAACGCTCCATGATAAGCCGGTCGAGCCCCTGTTCGGTGAACATGAAGGGCACTTCGTAGATGGTGTCCTCCACGTCCGGCTCCTCGATGACGGCCCTCTTTTCGACGTTGCAGAATAGGGATATCTTGGCCTTGATCTGGTCGTTGAGGGGCTTCTCGGTGCGGCAGATCAGCACGTCGGGGATGATGCCGATCTCGCGCAGGCGTCCGACCGAATGTTGCGTGGGCTTGGTCTTAATCTCCTGCGCGGCGCGGATGTAAGGCACCAGGGTCACGTGGACGTACATGACGTTGGAGCGTCCCTCGTCGAGGCCGACCTGCCGGATGGCTTCCAGGAAGGGCAGCCCCTCGATGTCCCCCACGGTGCCGCCTATCTCGGAGATGACCACGTCGACG
>CAZSET010000298.1:0-4516 GCA_964605915.1 uncultured candidatus Brocadiaceae bacterium
AAACGCGAGAAGCTCCTGACCATCTGCGAGCATCTGGCCCGTGCTGGCGCCGCACTTGCGAAGACCAAGTGTCGGGAATCAGCGCTCCGCACCGTGCCCCGGCGGTCCTGGGCGCCGAACAGCGCTCAGACATGACAGGGGGCGCCTCGATGCGGCGGGAAGATGTCCACGCACACCCCGGCCGCGTCGGTGCGCTACCGTCACCGGCGGTCCTCACCAGCGGAAGAAGCGGTACGGGTCGTCGTCGTGCACGACGGGCTCCTCCAGATAGAGGCCGCCCAGCCAGCGCTTCTCCTCCGGGCCCGCAGGGCGGGCCACATTGCCCAGCAGAGGCATCTCAAACGCCACGCCCATATTGCCCAGCAGCCGGCTGACCGCAAAGCTCATGTGCCTGAAGGCGCCTTTGGTGTTGTAGAACTCCTTGTAGTCGAAGTGCCACGGCGCAAGCTGGCAGAGGACGACGTTCCCGCCTCCGGCCACGGCGAGCACGCCATTTCCAAATACCTCCGCCCCGCCGGTCACCAGCGGCACCTCCCGCGGGTCGCGGATCATGAACTCCCCGCAGCCCACGCCCGCAACCGGCGAGTCCGGTCCGGCCGGCGCATAGCGGCAGGAGATGTGCTCGGCCACCTCCATCGGCAGGGCAAGGCCCAGGACGGCCTGCACTTCGTCTTGCGACAAGGCCAGCGCCAGCGCTTTGCCCCCGGCGTGGACCCAGCCCGAGACGGCCGACGCCCCGGCGCCGAGCTGGGCGCCCGCGCCTGGCCCCAGAACGAGCACCTGACCGCCATCGAGCGCCTCGCCTTTGTAAGCCCTGACCGCCACGCCGGCCGCCTTCAGGTGGTCCAGGCCAGCCTGCTCCCCAACGTAGAGTGCGTTCTTGCGGACCGGTGCCTGCCAGGCATCCGCAAACTCCAGGATGTTCGCGGTGAGCCGCCGGGCGGCCGGTTCTTCCTCCGTGCGGCCCGTGACGTCCACCTGACAGAAGAGCACCATTCCCTTCCCTTCCCGGTAGACCATCAAAGGGCTGTACTGCAGGTGGAAACCGCCGTCCATAAGCGGCAGGAAATCGCCGGCGACTGGCTTCTCGATCATCACCGAGCAGACATTGCCGTAGTTGCCGGCGCGCCCTGCCCGGGGGGTGTCAAAGCCGCACCACTTGACGGTGGGATAGGAAAAGTAATCCGGCGGCGGCAGCGACGGCGGGATGAGCGTCGCCTCGCCGTGCCAGTCGCGCAGGTGCTCGTCGGATAGGCCCGCCAGGATGGGGTGACCGGCCACGCGCGTGAAGGCGCGGCGGAGGCCCCATTCCTGCACCCGGAAGCCCAGACGCTGCTCGAGCGCCTCCTTCGTCTGCTCGAACATCACGACTTTCAAACCGTCGGGCACCCTCGATAGGTCCGGCGCCGCGCCGTCGACGTTGAGTGCTTTCTTGCCGATGATCAGCAGCCTGTAGCCGCTGAGGTCGGCATCGGCCTGCACCGTTTCGAAGGCAACGCCGAGCTCGGCCAGCAGCTTGGCCGTCTCGCCGAGCGGGTCATAGAGCGCGACCTCCTTGCAGACCCGCGGGGCTTTGGGATGAGGGAGGACGTGCAAAGTGAACTCGTCCGCCTGCACCTCCCCCGTGCTGAAGGTCGCCTTCAGGCGCAGCCTGTATGTGTGGTTCGTGCGCGACCGGGGAAGCTTGAACCTGACCAGGATGCGCTCGTTGCAGCCTGGTCTTGCCCGGACCACGCTCAGGCCGGAGGCCTTCCCCGGCAAGTTGACTGACCACTCGCAGGTGCAATCTACGCTGCGTCGGGAATCGTTGATAACGATGATCTGCTTCTCGACAATCTCGCCGGCAGCGTAATTGTGGCCGCGCGCGGTGAAACGCTCGGGCTCGCCGGCGATGTAGGCAAGCAGCGCCTGGTTGTAACGACGAAACGCGACGCCCCGGACGTTCGGCTCCCAGTCCCCAAGCCGCGTGCCCATGGAGTAGGGCATCGAATCGGCGGGCGACGGCTCGTAGAAATCCGGGCTGAAGCCTGGGCGCTGCAGGTTGTCCCAGTCCACGTCCAACTCGACTCGTGCGGCGCTGGAGCCCTTGCGCAGGAAGCAGAGGTACAGCTCACGCCAGATGTTGAAGCCGCTCAGCCCCAGCGTACGGATGTACGGCCAGGTGTGGCGGACGAACTCGGCTTGCACGCCGCGCAAGTTCGGCACGTTCATGTGAAGGCCCTGCGGCATGGGGTAGTCGCCGATGCCAAAGGGGTCCTTGCGGCGGAACCGGCCGGCTTCCCAGCGGAGGCAGACCTTCTCGAAATCATGCAGGTCGAAGGCGGCATCCCCCCGGGTGGCCGCGCCCCATTCGGTGTACTGGTACTGGAAGAGGTCCTTTGACCTCACCCGGCTCCATGGCCCGCGCAAGTTCATGAAGCTGGCCTCGTACGGTTCGCCGTACTCGACCAGGCAGAGCGGCCGGGCCCCGTACTCGGCCCAGCGCTGGAACCACTCCGAACGTTCCTGCATTGGCGTCCAGTTGAGGTAGCAGTTCATCGTGCACATGGACCGGCTCGGCCCGGCGTGGTTGTACTGGATGCGCGTCCTGTCGAACTGTCGCAAGACTCTCTCCAGGGAGTAGACCCGCCGAAGTCGGTCAGCCAGGTAACCTGTGAGGAGGCAGTCGAGCACCAGCGGCATGCGCTGCGGATTCTCGTCGTCCTGGTGATGCGTGGAGTTGTGGTTCTGGCTGTACATCACCACGCTGGGGTGGTTACGGGCGCAACGAACGTACCACTCCACATGACGCTCGTAGCCGTTACGCTTCTCAGGGCTATCGCCATCCCAATCATAGTCGCTCACATGGGGCAGGGCGAAGCTGAGAATCATGCCAACGTCGTCAGCGGCCCGCAGTATCTCCTCAAAGGCGATGTGGGAGCCTGGCCGACAGTCGTAGTGGTGCGTGTAGACGGCATCGTAGCCCCACCACTTCAAACGGCGGATGGTCTCACACGCCCCTTCGTAGCTTGCCGTCGCCGTGTTGATCTGAGCCGAGTTGAGGGGCGCGGTGCGCAGGTGCACGCGGCTGCCATTGAGAATGAAGTCTCGCCCCTCGATCCAGAACTCGCGGAAGCCGAAGCGCACGCCGTGGTAGACGTCCTGCGTCAAACCTTCCTCCAACAGCTCGACGGTTGCCTCGTATTGGTTCCCGGGGGAGTCCGTGTCCCAGAGCTTCGGGATCCTCCATTCCTTGCTGAACTCCAGCCGCCTGTTCTGCAGATCCCCCACTGAGAACGGGTCGCTTTCCGCAGCCAGCGCTTCCTCTCCGTCATCAAGGGCCCTGGCGCGCAGCACGTAGCTCGCCCCCTCCTTCAGGCCGTCCAGGGCGGCCGTGAACGTGATCCGCCACTGCCGCACAGACGTGTCAATCCCCACGTCCGTGATGCGCGGGCCCCGTGGCATGCTCATGAGGAAGACGTCGCCGCACAGACCGCGCCGCAGCATTCGCGTCTCCGCCGGGGCCTCGTCATATGGGAGATAGGTACCTTGTGGCGTGAGGAACTGCGCGACTGCCAGGATGGCCAGTTGATGGGTGGCACCAGGCCTGCATGTTCCGGTCAGATCGACCTCGCCGCCCGGGAACTCGATCTCGCCGGCGGCCCTGCCGTCAATGAACACCTTGGCGCGCGAGTTCACCCAGGCCGCCCAGAGCGCGATGCGACGTCCTTCCCACTGAGCCGGCACGTTGATCTCACGCCAGTACCAGGCCATCTGAACGTCGGAGAGCTTCTCCTCCCAACCTTCCGGGCCGAAGAAGCGCTGGCTCCGACCATTCTCTTTCCTTCCCGGTTCGAGGGGCCACGTCCCCGGCACTTTGAAGTAGCCCCAGTCTTCGTCCAAGCCGGGGCAGGGCTCTTCGGCGTGGCTGGCCGGCTTGAAACGCCACAGGCCGTTGATACAGACCCGTTCCCGCGTGCTGGTCGCTTCGCGGTACGCCTTATCCAGATCCCAGACAGCCTTCACTCCTTCAGGCAGCGCCATGTTTCCGCCCTCCTTGGCAGCCGTTTAGGTGAGGCCACGGCAAGAGAGCATGCGCCCAGACGATGGGTTCGCATCCGTGAGACAGCGAACGCATGGGACCATCCCCTGACGACATACCCACCGACAGCACCCGCTCCGGCGGGAGCAGACTCTCCTTCGGACTCGCCGCGACCTCCGCTCCGTCCCCCTCGGGGACGCCTTGAGGTCCCGAGTGTACGCCTGCCACCGGCCGGGGTCAATCGACAGCCTCCGGAAGGTTATCCTGTGTTCCGGTGGCGCCCAAGCCCCCCTGGAGGGCCGTCTATCTACGCCAGAAGCTGCGCCCAATCGGCCTGCCTCATGGTCGAATGGGCTTCTCGGCAGGCAGAGGTCACAGCGGGCCGGCACTCCTTCAGGTAACGTTATCGAACGTCAATGACGAACTCCTGCGTTGCCTCCCCTAGGAGCCTGTCGGAGTTTTGCGTCCCAAACGCTTCTTGTTGTTGCATGGCAA
>CAZSET010000299.1:0-4509 GCA_964605915.1 uncultured candidatus Brocadiaceae bacterium
CAGAACAGGTGGTGTCGCAGTTGCCAAGCTCTGGGCGGACGGACGGACTGCGGGCGCTTGTGCAGGACTATGGGTCCGATGACGCGGACACCCACTTGCGGCAGCTGTTGGCCGAATTCTACTGCAAGCATGATGATCTAGTAGCAAACGAGCTCGCCTTTGACATCGACTGTCTCAAGGAGGATGGGAGTGCTCTGCTGCTGGCGATGTGGTACAAGGAACCCGACAAGGTGGTGAGCATCGCGGAGGGCTGGCGGCAATCGCGGTCAGAGGGGCTGCGAAAAACTGCGCGGGGTTTCTTCAAGAAACTGAAGGCGGTCGGTGGGCCGTGACGGCATGAGGGGTTTTCGTTGCTGGTCTCCGGGGTCCTGAGGTCGAGATGGTACAGCTGCAGTATCCGTCACGTCTTGCGTTCGCTACCTACTGCTGCCACCCCGTGCGCGGCTCACACGGCTAGCGGGTAGGAGGCGGCCGCAAGGGCTCGCCTCGCCAAGCCTGACGACCGCTCCCGCGGGCGAGGCTCGCGCGGACCCTTCCGCGAAACCTCTTGTGCGCCCGTGTGCCCCTCGGACGCCTTATCGGCAAGTCGCGGCGCCAAGATGGTTTTGCCACTCCGTGGTCGGCCCTCCGCCCAACCGCCTCGCCCCTTCCCTTCGGGTATCAAGAATCAGAGGGCGGGCTCTCTGGAGGGGGCCTGCTGAGGGGTGGTCGTATGGAATACGAGAAGGCTTTGAAGATCGGACGGAAGCGGGCTGAGGCAGCGGCAGCGCTCCTCGACGAGCGGACCGGGCTGGCCAGCCAGCCGGTGTGCTCGGTGAGGGACTTACAGGAACCGGGCTGCAGCGTTCCGGAATCGGACCGCTGGGCACCGGTTGGTGAAGAGAGCTTCGCGGACATCGCCGTGTTGGAGCACCGGGGCGAGGGGCAGAAGGCCCTCATCCTCGTGGTGGATGAGCACGGCATGGCGAAGGCCTGCACGTGGGACTACATGAGCGTCCGGGCGGCGGTGCTGGCGAGCGGACTGCTGAAGCTCCCGGTCTCCCGCGCAGAGGGGTCGCGCCTGAGGCAGCTGCTCGACGCGAAAGCCCTGACAGAGACGGTCCGGTCGTCAACGCTCAGGATGGACGTGTGAGGGGGTGATGGCATGGAAGACATATTCGGCAGGAAGCTGCACCTCTGCCCCGGTTGCCGTGAGGTGGTGCTGCCGGACTGGGATCCGATCTGCGGCCTTTGCGCCGAACGGAACTGGCGCGAGGAGAACGAGGCCTGGCTCGAGCAACGGGCGATCGAGGCCGAACGCGGCGAGCGCATGACGGCCGGGCATGCGGGCCGCCCGGATTTCAGTGCCCGGGCGCTGCGGAAGGCATTGAGGGGTGATCGGCATGAGAAGACCTGACGCGGACCAGCTCCTGGCGGAGATCATCGAGGAGGCCACGGGGGCGCTGAGAAAGAAGAACTTCGAGAGGCACGTCGCCGAGATCCACAGGCGGGTGCACATCCTGGAATACCGGATGAAGCGCTTCGAGGACCAGAAGCTCTGGGGCCCTATAGACTGGGCGCTCGAGAGGACGAAGGATGAGGTCTGACGGGAATCTGGCTGCCAGAGCGGCCGCCCCGTCCAGCGTGTCACGCGCCCGGCTCCGCGCCGGGCGCTGATGTTCAAGAACCAGAGGTGGTTTACATGGCAAGAGAAGTCGTTGGCGTTGTTCAGGACATCCTGGGCAAGGCCACGGAGAAGGGCCAGGAATACCTGGTCCTGAGAATAGAGGGCGAGGGCTACTTCGACTGGAAGGGCCTGGCTGCCCAGAATCAGGTGAAGGCCGGAGACAAGGTGAGGCTCCGGGTGAGCGACGGGCAGTTCCCGCGGATCTACGACCTGGAGAAGGTCGGCGACGCGGAATTCAAGAAGGCGCAGGCCCAGGCCGGAACTCTGCCCTCAGCGCGCACGGGCTCGCGAGACGAGTTCATAACTCGTCTCTCCTGTGCGCGGAGCGCCTCGCTGGCTCTCAGCGTGGTGGACTTGCCCGTGAAAGAGAAGGTGAAGGAGCTGTTTCACCTGGCCGAAGAGCTAGAGAAGTGGGTGAAACGGCCTGCTCGAAGCGAAGCGGTAGCCGAGCGCTGAGACGCTACCAGCCCGGGTGGTACATCAACTGGCCGGTGGCCGGTCCCACCCGGCGCTGCTTCTCCTCGATGATGCGGCTGAACTCGGCATGGCCGCGCAGTTTGCCCCAGCGCGCATCGTTCTCCCATGCCCGCAGGCGTACGTTGGGGCACAGCCACCAGCACTCGTCGCAGGCGCGCTGGAGGAACTCGAAGGCCTTCTTCTCGTCGCCGGCGGCGGCAGCCTCGCGAGCCACGTGATAGAGCGCGCCGTGCGGCGCTTCATCTACCCCCTTCTCTTCGATCAACTGCATCAGGTCCCGCGGTGAAGGATCTCCACGGAAGATGGCGACGTCGTAGAGCCACTTCGCTTCCTCGGGATAGCCCGCTGCAACCGCGCCGTGAGCGGCGTGCTCGGCTCCGTCGGGATCGGCGCGCTGCACATAGATCTCCGGCGCAAACGCGGTGACTTCTACCCAGTGGTCGGCGAACTCCACGATCGCGTCGTCAGCTGCGGTGCGCAGAATGGCCGCAGTCTCAAGCCCCAGTATGCGTCGTTCTGCGAGTTTTTCCATGCGCTCGAGAGTCACGAACATACGCGGTATGACTGCTCTCACGGCCGCGCTGTCCGAAGCGTCTGCCTTCTGCTTGACCCAGGCGAGCCAATCTGGAAAGACTTCTCCGAACTCGTCGAACCAGGCTCGGGCCATGAGCGCATCGCCCTGCGTGTCTGCATCTTCGCGGCCGCTTCGGGCCAGGTACTCGTAATACTCCCGGGCCAGAGCAACGGCTTCATCCACCAGGGCAGCTCGCCTGTGCAAGCCGACCCAGGCAAGCCACCGCAGGTTGTTCTGTGGCTGCTCGCGTTGAAGCTTCCAGCCTGCCGTCACTACCTCTTGGGCGCGCTGAGTCTGCCCGGACGACGCAAGACAGTCCACCATGGCGAGCGCGCCCAGAGTCAGTTGCCGTGCCCTGGCTTCCCTGCGCTCGTTGCCGGCCGCCTGCATGAAGCGGTCCCAGGTCGCGTCACGCTCTTCATCGTGTCGCATGCAGGCCTGCGCCCAGGCGAGGCGGTGCAGCGATTCAAGGGATGGGCCTTTGGCGCGTATCCATGACTCGATGAACTCGATGGCCGCAGGCATGTCCGGGACGTAGAGGAGGGTGTCAGCGATGTTCGCATATGCATCAGCCGCCTCGGGCGAGGCTTCGAGAATGGCGTGCCCATGTTCAACGAGTTCCGGCAGCAGGCGGTACTGCTGCCGTCCCCATATCCTGCCGCGTTGGAGCGCGTGGTTGAGCGCCCTCAGCAACTCGGTGTGGCCGGGAGCGACGTCAAGAACCTGGCGCAGCATCTGCTCGGACTCCACCCACTTCCGCTCCTTGTCGAGTTGCCGGGCCTGTTGGAGGGCCTTCTGTACCGTCTCTTCGGTGAACCCATCTGGGAGGCCGTGCTCTTTGAAGGTGTCGGCGACCATGGCGATCATCCTTTTCCTGAGTTGTCGCCGCGAATCATGGAGACGGCGCTTGACTGTGCCGGCCGGCGTTTCCAAGAAGTCGGCGATGTCGTTGACTGTGTAGCCGTCGATGTAGAAGAGCGTCGTGACGGTGCGCTGGCTCTCCGGGAGACTGCGGACGGCCTCCAGGACACGATCGCTGAGTTCGCGCTTCTCGGCCGCTTCGGATGGTCCCGGTTCTTCTGACATGGGTTCGCTGCCGTCCGTGGCAAGGGGCTCCACGGGGCGACGGTTCCGCAAGATGCGGTCGCACTGCTTGAACACGATCCGCCGGAACCAACCGGGGAAGGCATCCGCCTTACGAAGCGCCTTCAGGTCGCGGTAGGCCTGGATGAACGCCTCCTGGGCGGCATCCTGCGCCAGGTGGAAGTCGTCCAGAATCGAGTAGGCATACCCGTAGGCCATGTCCTGGAAGCGTCGCACAATCTCGCCATATGCGTCGAGGTCTCGCGCCTGCGCCCGCTCGATAAGTGTTCCGAGGTCTACCACGTGGGTTTCCTGTTGAAGCGCAAAGCCTTTCTATGAATAAAGCCCCATTCCAGCCCTGAAAGGTTCGGGCAATCCCGCGGTGAGCCCAGGGATAGGAGAGGCGCGGCCGCACATCCGAGCGTAGTCGGTCCCCGGCCGAAAGCCAGCGTGCTGGCCTTCGGAGCTTCACTTGTCCTTTGCAGCGGGAGAGATCCCACACGCAATGTCTGTCAGGCAGTCATACCAGTGAACGAAGGTCACTCGGTCGATCACGATACGCTGGTGGTCGGGGAATCGCTGGTCCCAGGGGAGGCCGTCATAGCCCGATCCGCCGCCGATTGCCCATAGCCGCCCATTGTACCGCCGGAAGAGAACCGTCCGACCTTTCTTATTGACGTATGCCTCAACAAGGGTCTCCGTCTCGGAG
>CAZSET010000300.1:0-4433 GCA_964605915.1 uncultured candidatus Brocadiaceae bacterium
CGCCACCTTCGAAGAAGCAGAGGCCATCAAGTTGAGCGCCGGCGAGGGTGGTGCCCAGCTCGACGGCTCGGTCAAACGTGCCGTCGAACCTCTGCTCAGGCAGGTCTCCCGGACCATTGGCTACGAAGCGCGTCGCCGAGAGGAGGCCGGGGACCTGAGCGTCTGCCTCTTCGGCGGCGGCAGCCTGGCTCCGGGGCTGGATCGGCAGATAGCGAGCGGCATAGATTCCCCCGTGGAACATTTCGATCCGTTCGCCGGCCTGCCCGTGCGCTGTGAGCTGCCGGAGGACGCCGGGCTACGTTCGTGCTTCGCCGTGGCTGTCGGTGCAGCCCTGACGGGGGAGCAGGAGCTATGATCCGCATTAACCTGATACGAGACCGCGTTGAGCATCCGCCCGCCGTCGCGGAGAGACTCGCCCCCTTACTGCCGATCCTGCTGCTCATCGCTTATGGACTGACGGTCTTCCTGGCGGTCGGCCTGCGGGACAACGCCGTGTACCGCGCCACTCGCCTCCAGCAGCAGGTGGCGCGGGAACAGAAGATGGCCGAGGAGGTTGGCGCGCGGGCCATTGCGTACAAGGCGGCTGACCTGAAAGCCATCACCATGGTCCGGGAGATGCTGGGCCTCTACTCCCGGAAGTGGCACTGGGCCGCGAAGCTGGTCGCGCTCCAAGAGTCCCTGCCGCCCGGCGTGGCCATAACGTGGTTCGACGGCGCCATAGATAAGGCCCTGATGCTGCGTGCACAAGCCGTCGACGCAGACGGCAAGGGACTCGAACGCATAGAAGAAACAATGCGGAATCTGCGCAAGAGCGACGCCTTCATGCACGGCTTGAAAGACGTGCAACTGAAGAGCATCGAGAACCCTCAGGAGGTCGCGAACGGCGGGAAGCTCTACTTCGTCCTCAACTGCCCGACCGGTTAGCCACTCGCCGGTTGCCGGCTCTCCGCCTGTTGTGACGCGTGCTTCTGCCCGTGAAACAGGCTTCGGACAAAAAGACCATCGTCAGGATCTTCCTGGCCCTATACGTGCCAGTGGCAGTTCTTCTGTACTTCGGCCTGGTGTACTCGCCGTCCCGGCGCGCCGAGAAGCTGACCAAGAAGAGGGACGAGATCATCGCCTCGGAAACGCACCAGACCGCCATCAGCGAGGCCGCCAGAATCAGAGACACACAGTCGAAGGGCCTGACAGAGGCGATAGGCCAGTTCTACGCCAGAAGCCAAGGGTTCGACAAGGTGAGCGTGCCGGTCTTCGTCGGTCGGATCGCCAGGGACACGCAAGTGACTCTGGCCAAGCTGGATGTGGCCAGCACACATCGAGTCAGCGGCTGCACCTTCTTCAAGGCCGAAGTGGAAATGCGCGGCTCCTTCGCCAACTTGCGCGCCTTCCTGGCAGAGCTGGAGGAGAACCAAAAACGTTTCGTCTCCGTGGACAGGGCACGGATCGGCCCCGCCCGGGGGACGGCTGCCTACGCGCTGGTGGCCACATTCAACGTAATGCTCAGGACAATGCCCACTGAGGGCGTTCTGGCGGACGCAGGAGGGCCCCCCGGGCAGGACACCGGCGGGCCTGCGCCGCCAGTGAGCCGACAGGAAGCGGGTCCGAACGAGGCCCAGGCAGATATGCCGCTGAGCGGCGCCCCGGCCCTGAAAGTAAGCGTGGCAGCCCATGGCTCCTGACCAGGCAAAAAAGCTCATCATCGTGCTCGTCCTGCTGGCCGTCCTGGCCGCGGTGTGGTGGCTGGTGCTCTTCGGACCGCTCTCCGAGACAGGAGCGGGTCCCACGCGGGAGGTAGTGAGCGGAGGAGAGCCCTTGGAGGGGCCCGGCGAGGCTGCTGAAGGCCAGGATGAGGGCAAGGTGCCGACCGCCGATGAGGTCGATGAGCTCCTGCGGGATGTCACGGCGTTCCTGGCCAGCGGTCCCCCTTCTGTCCGTGACGGCTTGAGGGATCCCTTCGCGCTGGCAGAACCCGGCGGAACCGGCCCGACGCCGGTGCCGGGGACATCAGGCGCCAGGAGGCCCAAGGAGCAGCCCGTCCTGCGGTTCAACCTGAGCGCGATCCTGTGGGACGCCAAGGAGCCAATGGCCGTCATCAACCGGGCAGTCGTTACAGAGGGCGATCAGGTTGGAGAGGGCATAACCGTCTCGAAGATAGAACCGACGAGCGTGACGGTCAGCTTTCGCTACTGGGGAAGACAAAACGACTTAAGGCTGCTCCTGGAACCAAGGTGAGAAACATGAACGGGCGAACCTGTGCGCTGTCCCTGGGTCTGATTGTGGCCTTCTTGTGCTACTCCACCCCACTTACCCGCCTCCGGTGCGCCAGGGCCGGCGAAGAGCCGGTCCCGGCCGGACAGGAAGGGGAAGTCCTGCCCGTCGCGTTCCCGGCGGCCACGTCCGCCAAGACCATCCTGCCTGGAGAAGGCGGGAAGGTCACAGTCAACTTCAAGAACGCTCCGTTGCAGGACCTGCTGCAGATGGTCTCGGAGAGGACGGGGCGACGGTTCGTCCTCCGGCCCGAGATCAGGGACACGGTGATCACGGCCTACCTGCCGGACGTGCCCCTCAACGAGGCGGTCCTGGTCATCCTTGCGGCCCATGACCTGGAGATGACAGAGGTCGCGCCGGGCATCGCGCTCATCTCCAGGAAGGAGGAGCGCCCCGCCGGCAAGGAGGCCGCGCCGATCCGGACCGAACTGATCCGGCTCAGATATTTAATCGCAGAGGATGTGAAGGGAACCCTCGACCCGCTGTGCACGGATGCCGGCCAAATCGTCGTGGTGAAGCTGTCCGGGCATACGGGCTGGGTCTTCGGAGGCGACGAGGAGACCGAGAGGTACGGCTCCGGCTTCGCGCCGCGTGAAAGGATAGAGGGGGAGTACAGGCGCCAGATAGCCTCTCAGCTCCTGCTGATCTCCGACACCTCCGAGAACTTGGCCTTCCTGAAGAGCGTGATCGAGCAGATCGACGTCAGACCCAGCCAGGTGCTCATCTCGGCCAACATAGTGGAGGTGAGCCGGGACAAGCTGCGGGACATCGGGTTTGACTGGAGCGTGTCTAAATCGGAAGGCACGTTCAGATACGGCGGCGAGGTGCTGAACCTGGAAGTAGAGCCCGGCAACTTCGAGCCGGAGGCGATCATGCGCGGGCTGACGCCCTTCGACGCCGGCGGCGGCCTGCTGCTGCAACGGCTTGGGCGGCACGAGTTCGAGATGTTCATCCACGCCCTGGAAGAGCACGCCGACGCCAACATCCTGTCCGCGCCGCAGGTGCTCCTGCTCGACAACCAGGAGGCCGTCATCCTGGTCGGCACCAAGTTCCCCATCCTCGAAACCAACGTCTCGGGAACCGACGTCGTCCAGATCACCACCTCGCTGGAGTACTACGAGAACATCGGCATACTCCTCAACGTCCTGCCCCAGGTTCAAGACAGCGAGTACGTCAACATGATCGTCCATCCCGTCGTCAGCGATCAGACGGGATCCGTCCTGGCACAGAGCACCGGCGGGATAACGCTGGCCGAATACCCCATCATCGACATCCGCGAGATGGAGACGCAGATACTGATAAGGGACGGGCAGACGATCGTCATCGGCGGCCTCTTCAAGGACGCCGACACCAAGTCCGTCTTCTCCGTGCCCCTCCTGGGCAGCATCCCGCTGCTCGGCAAGCTCTTCCAGAGAACAACTGTCGACACCGAGAAGGTGGAGCTGCTCATCTTCCTGTCCGCCTCCATCGTCACCGAGCCCGGGCAGTCCACAGCCCAAAAGGCACGGGACATGGCCAGGAAGCACGAGAGCCAGACGGCCGTCGAGCCCGAACCGGCTGAACCGGTGGAGGGACAGGCTGCACAGGTCGACGCGGCAGAGGGAAGCTAGGCTCCCAGCCGGCGGAGTCCTTCTGGAACGAAGCGACGGGGTGAAGCTCACTTGGGCCGACGGGCACCCCCTTAGAGCCCCCAGCAAGACCCCGCGCCGGTCTGCACCGGAGCGACTGCACGGGTCAATCCGGCCCGACCGCGTCTGCGGACGGTGTCTCCCGCCATGCTGTCGTGGCCGTCTTTTCCGGCACGATCCGGAACCCGATGCTCATGGCGTCGAACCTCTGGAACGGCCCGGCCCACTCGAAGGGCTCGGCCACGTCCGTCAGGGCGGACAGGAGCGTGATCGTCTCGTAGTCGGCCGTCCTTCCGACGGGCAGCACCTCCATCCGGACAAGGAAGTCCTCCCCAGGGGCAAGCGTGGGGACGTTGTAGCCAGCACCCTCGACTTCGTCCGTTATCTCCTGGCTGCCGACGTAGTACCTGGCCAAACCGGAGAAGGTGCTGTTCTGCAGTTTGAGAACGAAACCGGAAGCGGCGTTGTCCAGATTCACGACCCTTATCGTGTAGGTCTGGGCCTGTGTCTTGAGCGTATCATCCTCAGCGTGTTCCT
>CAZSET010000301.1:0-3651 GCA_964605915.1 uncultured candidatus Brocadiaceae bacterium
TTGCTTGAGTCGCGACAGTGATAGCCGAAGCCCCCGGGCTGATGGACCTGGCAGCCGATGACATTGAGCAC
This sequence comes from uncultured candidatus Brocadiaceae bacterium, assembly GCA_964605915.1. Classification (GTDB taxonomy): domain Bacteria; phylum Planctomycetota; class Brocadiia; order SM23-32; family SM23-32; genus DAOVRD01. The sequence continues at coordinate 72 of CAZSET010000301.1, forward strand.
AATCGTCTTGTGGCACTCGATCCCGGTGCCGCCGCCATAGGTCGTGCAGTTGGCGACGAGGTTCGGCACGTAGTCACCTCCCCGGCCAGCGTTCGCTAGGTCGCTCAGGTACAGGTTCGCCTTCGCGTTGCCGGCCAGGCTGCAGCTCCGTATCTCGCAGAGGAACGAGTTGTTCCTCACCCAGACGCCGTATCCCGCAAACCGTTTGCAAAGCACGTCCCGCACGCGGCAGTCGCCGCAGTCGTCCAGAACAAGGCCGGCCAGCGCGGTGCCGCCCTCGGCCGGACGCAGGGCGAGGTCGGAAACGACCGCCCCCTCGAGTCCTTCGCAGAGCAGCCCGACGTTCTCTTCGCCGCCTGACACCAGCAAGCTGGTCCCTCTGCCGCTCCCGTGGAGCCAGACGTTGTCCCTGAGCCGCACCGGCTGCGTCAAGGGGAACCGGCCGCTCTGCAGAGCCACCTCGCCTCCCGTGTCACCGAGCGAATCGATCGCCAACTGGATGGTCTGCCAGGCACGGCCCGAGGAGCCGATCTCGGTCTGATCCACCTGGCCTCTCGCCCTGAAGGTTTCACCTTCGCGATAGACCGCATAGCCTTGCCTGGGCTGTTCGGGCACGAAGCTGTCTCCTTCCCCGGTCAAGTTTTGCCTGTGGCGCCCCAGCTGCTGTTCTACTGCCCTTGAGCAGAGGGCCTCAGGTGATCCAGGAACTAGTGCAATCGCCCGCAGACCCCGATGCATTATCGGACATCCCGCGACTCGATTGGGTGAATGCAGAACTGCTCCTTTCTACCGGAACGCTGTAGGCCAGCCATCGCGCCCACCGCCACTGGCAATGATATGAGGGTTGACCGAAAGCGATCAAGCGTCTGACGGCGTCTTCAGCACGCGGCTGCAGGTCAGGCGTCCCGTACGACGTGACGGTCTGTCCCTACAAGCACACGCTTGTGCCGGGCGCAGATGCCGCCACATTCCCCTTGGCTAACCTCGCTTCCAGCCGGCAAGAGGTCTGAGTACCGCAGGCACAATGCTTCGGCCGAGGTGGGTGTCACGTCGACCCGGCCGCGCCCGTCCTCCTGGCGCAGTTGGTGTTGTCTGTGTCACAGCGCCCGGATTCCGGCACATGGCTTGGCCCGAAGCCCGGCAGCGCACCCGCCACACCGGCCACATCGTGCAGGCTGGGGTCGGCGGGTGCACAACGGCATTGCGCTGCCCTGCCTTCGGCCACTTCCGCCAACAGAACTGCTTCATGACCGCGAGCTGGATGTTCAGCGTGTGGGCGCTGCTGGCCGGTTAGGGACCTTTGTCGGCGCTTCGCACACTTGTCATCCCTGCCCGGTGAGGAGCGTGCCCCGGCGCACGCTGAAACGGTCATCGCCCGAGAAGACCAGCCAGACGGTCCGGCCGTCAGGGCTCATCCACTTGGCTGGGAAACACCCCGTCTCGCCCGGTCCTACGTCCCAAGACGGCACGTAGAAAACCGTTGTCCAAGGTCCCCAAGGCTCCGGCGCGTCGTAGACCCCGAAGCCCCCTTTGAAGCGAGTGTCGGCATAGGGCTCGACCGGCAGCTGCTGCCACCAGAGATAGCGCCGCAGCCCCGCGTTGTAGGTGACGCTCGAGCGAAGACACCGGCCGGGGTGCGCAAAGACGGCACCCCTCCGCGCCACGTTGTAGCTCCAGGACGGCCGTCCGTCAGTCTCGAGCTGCATAAGAAACTCATAGGCTGCTCGCTCCCTGATGCTCGCCTTCGGCACGCGGGCCAGGACCATCCGATCGGCCGGCTCGTACGCGCTGGGGCCGTCGTGAGAGTAGACGTACACGTAGCCGTCGCGTGAAGCCTCGTAGTCCCTGCCGAAGTTCAGGAAGATGCAGTAGCCGAACTCCTCGAACTCCCAGCCGGCCCATTGCCAGGTGCGCGCGCCGTCCGTGGACCATGCGAGCTGGCAGTGCGCCCCGTCTTCGTCAGCATTGCGCACCCACATGTACAGCACTCCGTTCACCATGAGCAGGCTGCTCGCTTTCCTGCCGGCACGGCCCATGCCCTTCTGTTCGGCGTTGGACGGGATGTTACGGCCGCGATGCGCGGGCGGGGCACCCTCGAGGGCGGCAACGCCCATGCTGAGTTTCTCGGGAGCAGGTGGCTCATCGAACCCCCAGCCGTCGCCGTAGGCGGTATAGAGCAGGTTGTCCCGCCCCCAGGTAACCGGCCAGTTGTCACTGCCGTCCCGCCCGCGCAGGGCGCACTGGCGGAGGATCGTTTCGGGCGGGTCCCATTCGATGCCGCTTATGACGGGGCTCGGCGGGCACGGGCCGGCGAAGACGGCCATGAGCGGGGTGAAAAGGTGCTCGACCGCGGCTGCCCAGAAGGGCGAGCCAAGGTCCCCGCCGTTGCGCACGACAATCAGGTTCAGGCTCGGCACGACCAGGAGGAGTTGGTGGCCAGCCCCCGCCCCCGCGAAGGCGTCGCGTGGCACGGACGGCCAGGCCCCGTCGGCGTTGGTCCACCAGCACAGCCCCGAGGCCGGCGCACAGGGGTCAATGCGCCTGTCCGGCAGGGGCGTGCCAGCGGGCTTCACAGCCGCGTCGGCCCACCGGCGCTCAATGAGCTGGCGCCCTTCCCAGTCGCCCTTGCGAAGCATCAGGCGGCCCATGCGGGCGACCGCGCGCGCCGTCCAGTCCCCGCCACCCCAGTTGGCGACCAGCGGCAACTCGTCGGCCCGGAAGGTCTTGCCGTAGCCAACCGCCCACTCGCTCTGCCCCAGGCCGAGGGGGAGCGCGATTCGTTCGCGCAGGAGGGTGCGGATGTCAGTGTAGGGCGCTCCCCTGAGGCTCGCCGTTACGGCATAGGCCAGCACGGCCATGCCGGGATTGCTGTAGGCGTAGTCCGAACCCGGCGGGAAGACGACCGGCGCCTGGTCGCGCGCGACCGTGAAGGGATCGGGCTCCTGCCGCCAGAAGGCGCCCTTCCAGCCCGGCAGGGACATGTGGTGGTCGGTGAGCGACCTCGTCTGGCTGGCCTGTCGGCGTTGCTCAGCGGACAGCTCCGCATCCTCGATGCCCGAGCAGTGGGTGGCTAGGTGGCGGATTGTGATGCGCGACTTGCGGGGGTGATTCTGCCATTGTGGCACATAGCAGGTGGCCGGATCGTCGAGAGACAGCCTTCCGTCGCCGAGAGCCAGCAGCAGCGACGTGCCGCCGACGATGGCTTTCGCCAGCGAGGCGGTGTAGTGTCTCTTCCCGGCTTCGTGTCCGGCGACGTACCATTCGTAGACGATCTGGTCATTGCGTAGGACCAGGAACGCCTTGGTATTGCGGGAGGCCAGCGCCTCGCGCAACGCGTCAAGGCGGCTCGTGACGATGCCCTGGCTCTCCGGCGTGGCCGACTTCCACTCGAATTGCCCTTCCATAGCGAAGACTCCTTGGGCCAGCACCGGCAGCAAGCCCAGCAACAGGACTGGTCCGAGCGTTCCGCCCCCGGACGGATGGCTAACTCGTGTCGTGCTAGCATTCATTAAGGCATCAAATATTGTGCCGCCCAATTCAAAATGTTCCAGGAACCCCCCCGCCGTAAAGGGGAGTAATA
>CAZSET010000301.1:3661-4411 GCA_964605915.1 uncultured candidatus Brocadiaceae bacterium
TGACACTGCTTGAGGCGCCGGTAGTTGCGGTCAGCCCAGAGACGTTCTCTTCCCGGTTGAGGGTTGGACTGCGGGTTCTGGTATATGTGCAGCTCGTTGCCGCTCAGGACGATGACCTCTTCGCGCCAGTCGCCGAAGACGTCTGCCACGTAGAGCCTGTCTGCGGCCTCCGCGATCCGCGTCACAAAGCGGCCTGTCAGCGGCTCAAACAGACATACGTCGCCGCTGCGGTACCGTTCTTTGGCGCAGGCAAGCTGCTCGGGAGCGCCGGTCCAGTCGATTCCGTGGATTACCTCGACGCCCCGCACGGTCCATCCCGGCGGCGCCACGTCGTCCATGGCGTACGTGAACACGACCCGTCCCCGCGAGTCGAACACGAACGGCTTCTGATGTTCGTTGCACCGCGAGCGGCACCAGATGAAAGCCTCAGCCGAGTCGGCCCCGAAGCGCCCGACCGCCGCGTTCTGTGGCTCCTGGGCCTGGAAGTCGCTCCGCCAGACGGAGCCGCCCAGACCGAGAACCTGCACGGCGTTCGAGCCCTCTTCCAACAGGATCACCTCAAGCCCGGCCAGGTCCGGCCGGACGTCGGCGACGAAGACGCTGTCCATGTGGCCCCTGAACTCAGCGGCCTTCGCCAGAAGTTGCCCGTCAGGGCCCAGGATGGTGGCGCCGACGACCTCGTCCCGCCCGTCACCGTCTAGGAGCCTGTCGGAGTTTTGCGTCCCAAACGCTTCTTGTTGTTGCATGGCA
>CAZSET010000302.1:0-4386 GCA_964605915.1 uncultured candidatus Brocadiaceae bacterium
CGCTTCCAGCATGTACTGGCTGCAACTGGGCGTGAACCTGCACGTCGCCGGAAGGAACGGAGAGACGGCACGCTGATAGAATCGGATGACGAGTATCAGCACCGCCTTGACGGGCCAGGAGGCCAGTTTCAATACCCTCATGCCTGCGCCTCATTTGCGTTGAGCGCCTCGACCATCCTATCGAAGGCGGACCCAACCTGTCCAACGTCCTCGGGACGCGCTTCCCAGTTCACGGAGGCGACCAGGTCGTAAGGCGACGCGAGCCGGTGGCGGTTCAGACGAAAGACCTCGCGGATGGCGCGCTTCCAGCGGTTGCGGACCACGGCGTTGCCGACCTTCCGACTCACGGCCAGGCCGAGCCGGCTCTGTCCCTCGGCACGTTTCAGCGCGTACATCCTCAGGGGGAATTCCCGCAGGCGTCTGCCGCCCCGGTAGACCTGCCGGAAGTCGCGCTCGCGCCGGAGCCGCGCCTGCCTCGGGAACGAGAACCGCGCCATCACTCGCGCTCCGGCAGCATGGACCTGAGCTGGACGAGCCATTCGTCCACGTCGAAGATCCTCTCGAGTTCGCCCCGTTCGGCGGTCCATCCGTAGCGGTACGTGCGGTCGGGGGTATCGATCATCAGGCACGGCAGGTCCCACCAGTCGCCGCGCCAGCACTTGGTGATGGAGTCGAACGGTATGACGTGCAGGCCGGACTTCTCCGCCTCGGCGCCGTCCTGCATTATCACCCATTCGGGCTCATAGGTGACCTGCGCGTCCGTCAGCACCAGCTCGCCCGTGGTGATCTCGAACCACTCGCAGACCGGGTAGGGAAAGTAGCGGGCGCTGCTGCGGAGGATCTCGCGTTCGAGCATCGGCTCTTCCGGCTCGTCCGGAAGCTCGATGGCGAACTCGTCGGGATCGACCTCGATCTCCTGTTCCGGCTCACGCTCCCAATCCGGCGTGAGCAGTTCACGGGCCTCGCGCAGGACCTCGTGCGGGACCTCCCCGGTCGCGCGAAGGATCACCTCGCCCTCGCCGGTGAGTATCTCCAGGGCCTCGGCCAGTCCGGCCCGCTTCCGCTCCAGGAAGGCCTTGATGCCTTCGATCGCCTCCTGGGGCGTAGCCAGCCACGGTTCCAACTGAAGGACCCTGAAGCTCAGGTCAGAAAGGCGGAGCCTCATCTCCTCGGTGGAAACCATCACAAGCCCTCCAACAGATCGGAGAAGCCGCCCGACATGTGCACCTGCGCGAGGCCGTCCTGCGGGCGCTCCATTATCATACACTCCACGTCGGGCAGGGAGTCAACCAGCGCCAGTCCCTGATGGATGCCCATCACGCTCACGCCCGTGGCGAGGGCGTCGGCCGTTGTGGCATCCGGCGCCACCAGCGTCACGCTCGTCATGTGGGCGACGGGGCGGCCCGTGCGGGGATCGATGATGTGGGACAGATGCTGCCCCTCCACCTCGAACCAGCGTGCGTAGTCCCCGCTGGTCGTCACGGCGCAGCCGGGCACGGCCAGCACGAACTCCTTGTTCACGCCTGGCGGACGCCTGACGGCGACGCGCCATCGCCCCCCGGGCTCGGGCAAGCCGAACAGACGCAGGTCCCCGCCGACGTCGACGATCCCCGCCTCGGCGCCCGCCTCCTGCAGCGCTGCGGCGGCCAGCTCTATCGCGTAGCCCTTGGCGATCCCGCCCAGGTCCACTTCCATGCCCGGCACCGCGAAACGGACGCGGCCGTCCTCGAAGCCGATCTTGTCGTAGCCGACCGCCGCAAGTGCCTGCTCGACTGCTTCGGGCCCGGGCATGCGGTTCTGCCGTTCGGCCGCGCGCCAGAGCGTGCGCAACGGGGCATAGGTGACGTCGAACGCGCCGCCCGTCAGTTCCGAGGCCTCGACGGCCTTGTGAAGCACGTGCAGCACGTCAGGGGAGAGCTCGACTGCCTCCCTGGAGCCGCGGGCGTTGAGCCGGCTGACCTCGCTGTCCGGCAGGTAGGTGCTCATCGAGCGTTCCACGCCGCGCATCCGTTCGATGGCCGGCCGGAACATGCGCCTGGCCCGCCGCGCGCTGGGGGCGACCACCTGCAGCCGCGCTTCGGTGCCCATCACCGTGAGCACGGTCTCGTAGCGAGGCGGCTCGCCAGCGATCTCCTGCACCGCCAGGTCGCCCTCACCAGGGGCGTGCGCACGCCGCAGCACGAGCAGAAGCCCGGCGACGACTGCGAGGATCGCCACGACGACCCCGACGCGCCGATGTCTGCGCACGCTCATTCGGGCAATCGCTCCCTGGCGCGGGACGGCTCAGGGCCGACTCGAGCCGCACTGGGGCCTCACCTCTCCAGGCGAACGGCGCCCCACGTGATCGGGGTGCGCCAGCCGCTGCTGTCGTTCTTGTCGCTGTAGAACTGCTCGACGGGGACGCCATCGTCGCTGAGCGCGAAGTTCAGGCCGATCATAGTGCCGGCCTGCATCCGCGCCGGGGCCAGCGTTCGGGCCGGGATGAAGAACTCCAGCACGTAGCCGTCATCGGCCGCCGCCCACGCGCACTCTATCCCGGCCTCATCCGCCCTGGCGTCGTAGGCGACCATGACGCCGGCCCTGTCCGCACCGAACCCCGGCGCGGGACTGAACGCGTACTGCGCCGTGTTGTCCGTCCTGCTCAGGCTGCGGGCGAAGTCTTTCTCGATGAAGACCTCGGCGCAGTCGGCCCCCCACGGCGCTTCCGGGGCGGCCTCGACGCTATCGTCGGTTGCCCGCACGGCGCCGTACAGGCCGTCTTCCCGCCAGCACAGACGGAAAGAGCTGTCCTGCCTGTGCAGGAACGGCAACGGCATGGGCCGCACGCCGGCCCACTCGGCCAGGTCCCCGTCCAGCACGACCTTCTCAGGCAGGTAGCTGACGGCGACCGGCTCCGGCTCGGGGAGGTACCTGCTTATGGTCCGCCCGGACAGTTGGGCCGTGATGCGCTCGGCCGTGTAAGTCCGGGCGCCGTCCCGGACCTCCAGGCCGAGTTCGAGCGCGGGATCGGCCCCGCCGAGGCCGACGGACAGCTCGTCGGGGACGCGCACCTGGAACTCGGCGCCCCCGTCCACGATGCGCACGCGTTGGGTGTCCAGCTTCCACGCCGCGTCGGGCGACGGCTGGCGCAGCGTCACCACGCTGCCGTCGGGAATGCTGCCTGCGACCAGCCTGGCCCGCACGCGCTCTCCCGCGGCAGGGACCTCCGCGAAGTCGACCTCCGCGCCGCGGAACATGAAGGCCATGTGCCGCGCCGTCTGCGTGTCGAGGGCGGCGGCCAGGACCTCCTCCTGGTAGGTGCCCGCCCTTTTCACCAGCGAGAGGCGATCCAGCACCGCTCCGTCGGGCCCCTTGGCCACCATCTCGCACCTGTCGCCGTCCAGGTAGAACACGCAGAAGTGAAGCTCGGATTGCCCGATGCCGCCCGCCAGGATCGGGCTGGGGACAGCCGGGTACGTGGGCGCGCCGCCCCCGCCGCTCACCACGTGGATGAGGGGCTTCTTGCCGGCCGGGCCGATCGGGACGAACCGCTCGTAGAGGTGCGAATGCCCGGTGACCACGAAGTCCACGCCGTGCTCCTCCAGCACGGGCAGAAAGTCTCTCTCCCCCCATCGGCTCCCGTGCCCGCCGATGTTGAACGTCGGCTCGTGGTAGCAGACGAAGGTCCAGTCCGCGCGGTTCTGCGCGAGGTCGGCCCGCAGCCAGTCCAGCATCTCCCGGCGCTCGTCACCGACGTAATTGTCCAGCACGATGAAGTGGGCGTTGCCGAAATCGAAGCTGAAGTAGAGTTCATTGCCCGGCAGGTCGAACAGCTCCCGGTAGAAGACGGCGTCGCCCTCGTGGTTGCCGCGCACGGGCCAGAGGACGGATTTGCTCAGGTACGGCATCGCGGGATCGAAGAACTCGCGTTTCCACAGCTCCCAGACCTCGCCGTTGGCCAACAGGTCGCCACTGCAGACGACGAAGGCCGGGTCCTCGGCGGCAATGCCTTCGCAGACCGCCCGGTGGCGCTCCGGATAGGTCCGGGTGTCCCCGTAGATGACGAACGTGAAGGGCACGGCGCCGCCGGCCGCCGTCCGGAACGAGCCCTCGGCGACCTGCTCGCCCGCGACCAATCGGTAGCGATACTCCGTGGACTCCGCGAGCCCATCGAGTGCCGCCACGTTCAGCATCTCGTCGCGCCCCTCTATGGTGTGCCGGACAGGCACGGTTTCAACTCGCCGGCTACCGTCTTGAACGGTCAGCCGGCCTGGTGCCGCTCCCGGCTCCGAGACCCACACAATCTTCGCCGAGCCACAGTCCACGTCGTTCACGTACGGCCCCATCAACACGCCCGCGCCCGCCTGCACAGCGGAGCAAGAGCAGAGAGCACAAACCACGATGAGC
>CAZSET010000303.1:0-4378 GCA_964605915.1 uncultured candidatus Brocadiaceae bacterium
TTGAGAATGCAAAGAGATGCACATGCGCTTTTGTTCTTTCCTTGGCAAGATCCCATGCCTGCCAGCAAGTCAGGCCTCAGCGCCTACCTGAGGAAGGTTCTGCTGCTGATGGGGCTGGCCCTGTGCTCCTTCGTGTTGCTGCTCGCCGTGCTGACGTGGCTCCAAACGCACACGCACCGGTTCCTGTTCCGCCTAGCGCCTGCGGAGGGCGGGGTCGGGGAGGGCGATCTGCTGCACGCCGCGGAGGTCCTGTCGGCGCGGCTCCAGGCCCTTCGGGGCCACCTTGGGTTGGGGCGCGGCACCGTGCACGCCCTGCCGCCGGACGGCATAGAGCTTCAGGTCAACTGCCGGTCCGAGTCCCTGCCGTCCCTTGCGTGGCTGACGATGCAGGGCGGTGCGGAGTTGCGGCTGCTGCACCCGGACGAGGACATTCTCGAGGCTCGCGGTCCGGAAGGCCTGCCCTCGTCCCACGAGGTCAAGGTCTACAGGCGCAGGCGCTACATGCTCACGCGGCTGAACGAGCTGGAGACGGTCGAGGAGCGCTACGTCGTCGAGCGCGAGCCGATCCTCCGGGTCGCTGAGTTCGAAGAGGTGACGATGGACACGGTCGGCTCGCAGAAGCGCGTGGTGATCACCTTCCGCTTCGGGAAGGATGACGCCGAGGCGTTCGGCAGGTTGACGGCCCTGCACGCCGGCCGGCGGATGGCGATGCTGATTGACGGGGAGATGTTCTTTCCCCCGAAGGAGATCGAGGCCGCCGTCACGTCGGGAGCCGTGCAGGTGCAGGGGTTCTTCCACATCCCCCCGCTGCGCAGGCTGGCGGCGGCGCTGGACTGCGGCAGCCTGCCCGCTCCCCTGCAAGAGGTGTCACACACGGTGGAGTGAGCGGCCGGCGCTGCGGTTGCGATCGGCCGTCATAGGTCCGGTATGCCGACGGGATCCACTGCCAAAGAGGAGACGTCACTCATGATGGGATTGAGCGGGTTAAGAGGGAGATGGCTGGTTGGGCTCATGGTGGCGTGCCTGGCGGCCTCGGCTTGCTGCAGCGCGGCCGCCGGCGGCCCTGTCGGGGAGGAGAACGGCATCATCCGGCAGGGGCCCTACCTGCTGTGCGGCGATGACAAGGCGATGCTGCACGTGCTCTACAACGGGCGCCCGCTGGTGCACGGGATGGGAATCTTCTGCGGGATCAACGGCTACACCAAGCCGGATGACCTGAACATGCAGGAGGTGATCCGCGAGAAAGGACGTTACTGCTACCGCGGCACCGTGCGAGGGCAGGACATCACCTTCGAGCAGACCGCTTCGGTCGCGGACGGCCGCATCCGCGTCGAGATCCGGCGCACCGGCGCCTGGCCCGAGGGCGTCTGGGGGAGCTTCCAGATCAGACTGCCCGTCAGCCGCTACGGCGGCGCGCAATACCGGGCCGACGGGCAGACGCGCGTCTTCCCCGAGACCTTCTCCCCGGATAACGAGTTCCCCGGAGGCACGCGCAGGCTGGAGTGCCACCTTGGCGAACCTGAACTCGATCTCGTGATCGAGTGCGCCAACGGCATCAGCATCGGGGATCACCGGCGCTTCAACGCGCCGTTCTACGTGCTGGGCATCGGCGTGCCGACGGGGGAGCGGGATACGACGGAGTTCTTCATCACGCTGCCGGACTTGCCCGACGCTCCTCCCCGGCGTGCCGTGCGCTGGTCCCGCATCGGCTATCCGCTGGCGGGAGAGAAGTTTGCTGTGCTCGAGTGGTCGAAGTACGACCCCCGCCCCGAAGACCGGGTCCGTCTGGAGAACCGGGCCGGCGACGCGGTCAAGGAAGGTCGGTTCGGCGAGACGCAGTCCGTCGAGCATATCCAGGGCAGCTACGCCACCTTCGACTTCTCGGACGTGCGTCAGCCGGGCGAATACCGCGTCGTGTGGAGCGGCGGCGCGACGGACTGGTTCCCCATCCGCCGGAACGTCTTCGAAGACAGGCTCTGGGAGCCGACGCTCGACTGCTTCATCCCGTTCGAGATGTGCCACGCCGACGTGAACCTGGGCAGCGCAGTGACGGGCCACCCGAAGTGCCACATGGACGACGGCGCGCGCGTGCCCGCCCATTTCCGCGGTCCCGACGGCTTCGTCTCCTACGACTGCGAGGGTACGCCCTACGCGGCGGGCGAACATGTCCCGTGCGCGAAGGGCGGCTGGCACGACGCCGGCGACTACGACGTGAACGTCCACGCGAACGGGTTCACCACGTGGGTGCTGGCGCTGGCTTACGAGGAGTTCGGCCTGGAGCGGGACGTGGCGACGCTGGACGCGGAGGCTCAGACCTTCACTGCGGGGCAGCCGGACGGAGTGCCGGACGTCCTCCAGCAGATCGAATGGGGCGCTCTGTGGCTGCTCAGCATGCAGCAGGCCGACGGACGGGTCTACAACGGCGTCTGCGCCAACGAGGCCCAACGCGCTGGCAAGCCTCTTGGGCAGATCCACGACGGCGTGCCCGGGACCGGCGGCGAACGGCAGGTCTACGTGGACTACCACGGCGACTCGCAGCTCTGCCACGTGATATCGCTGGCGGCGGCGAGCCGCGCGCTAAAGGACGCCCGGCCGGAGCTGGCGCAGCGCTGCCTCAATGCGGCGCGGAAGTCCTTCGAGTACTTCCGCCGGCACGAGCCCGTCTACCGGGCGGGAGGCTACGCGTCGGGAGCCCCGAACGGCGGTGAGGACCGGGCCATGGCCATCGCCGCCGCCACGGAGCTGTACCTGACCAGGGGCGACCCGCAGTACGTGGCGGTCATCGAGGAGCTGGCCGACTGCCTGCCGGACCTGAAGTTCGACTGGCCGCTGCCGCGGGACACAGGGCCAGGCAACTTCTGGTTCTCCGCGCCGTTCCTCGCGCGCCTGTGTCTGCGTTTGCCCGAGGGCGATCTGAAGCAGGCGGTTCTGGCGGCGTGCCGGCGCGCCGCGACGATCAAAGCGGAGCGGGTGGGCGTGCGTCCCTGGCCCTTCCTCTGGTACCACTTCGGCCCGTGGGGCAACAACGGAGCGTGCGCGGCGCGCGCCTTCGACACCTACTGGCTGACGCGCGTCGCCCCCGACATCCTGCCGCCGGACTCGGCGCTGCGCAACATGCTGTGGATTTTCGGCCTGCACCCGACGTGCGACACCGTGTTCGTCTGCGGGCTCGGCTATCCCGACCCGCAGCACCTGTACAGCAGCCACCTGCATGAGCTTTTCGGCTATGCGCCGGCCAGCGTGCCCGGGGCGATCGTTCCGGGCATGGGCGGGTTCTGGAACTCGGGCGTGGTGGCCTACATCGACGAGCACGGCAACTACGGCCACAACGAGGCGTGCATCTACACGCAGGCCGCCTACATCTTCGCCGTGAACGCGATGAAGAAACTGGGCTATTGAGGACCGTCTTCTCGAAGTCGTCGGCCCTGCGGCGCTGGGCGGTTTGCCATGTGGCGTGCAGCGGGACGGGTGGGTTGTGTCGGTCGCGCAGACGTGCTATGGTTTACGGGGACTCTGGACCGGGGGAGTCGGTCGCATCGCGCGAAGCGGCGATAGACAGGAGCGGGCTATGACGAACCAACTCGACTTGTTTGGGACTGAGGGCGCCTTCCAGAGCCCGCTGACGCCCGAGGCAACAGAGCTAACGGTCTCTGAGAAGCTCCAGGCTAAGCGCAGGGCGTGGGAGGAGCTCGGAAGCCACGTAACCACGGTGCACAATATCTACGTTGACGATGCCCGCTACATGAGCCGGCTCCCGAGCGACGTCGAAGTGCACCTGGTCGTAACGTCGCCACCCTATTGGGATCTCAAGGAATATGCAGACGATCGTGACGGATCCCAACTCGGGCACATCGCCGACCGGAACGAATTCCTGGGCGAACTGGCCAAGGTTTGGCGGCGCTGTCTGGGCATGCTCGTCCCTGGCGGGCGCATGTGTGTCGTCGTCGGCGACGTTTGCCGCTCGCGCCGGAAACATGGTCGGCACCTGGTCGAGCCGTTGCACGCCTACATCCTGGCTCAGTGTCAGGAGCTTGGGTTCGACCCGCTGGCGACGGTCATCTGGAAAAAGATTGCCAACGTTACCACGGAGGTGTCGGGCAACGGGTCCACTTTCTTGGGCAAACCGTATGAGCCGAATGCGGTGATCAAGAACGACATTGAGTACATCCTGATGTTCCGCAAGGCTGGTGGGTACCGGCACCCGACTGGGCAGCAGCGGGCGCTCTCGGTCGTCGAGAAGAGCCAGTACTACCGCTGGTTCCAGCAGGTGTGGGAGGACATTCCGGGCAGCCCGCAGAGGGATCATCCCGCGCCCTTCCCAATGGAGCTGGCGAGCCGCCTGATCCAGATGTTCTCGTTCGTCGGGGATACAGTACTG
>CAZSET010000304.1:0-4349 GCA_964605915.1 uncultured candidatus Brocadiaceae bacterium
CCATACTCCGTGACCAGTAAGTCGCCGCCTGCCTCGGATAGCCTCGCGGCGGCGGTATTGTCGGCGGACAGCTCCACGTCCCCGGTGATCTGCAGCGTCGCCGTCGAGCTGCCCGTCGGCTGGTCAGTCCGTGTCGCGATGTTGACCAGCGAGATCGGCCCGAAGTTGCCTGTCCACTGCACGGTCTGGGCCACCAGGAGGGGACAGCAGAGCGCGGCCAGCGCAGCGAGTGCGGCAATCGCGATGCCCTTGCGGACCATTGCTTCTCATCTCCGCAGAATGCCTGGGGCCCCCGGCAAAGACGGCGGCTCGACGTCCGTGATCGGGGCTATCCCTGCTCTGCCCCGGCGAAGGTGTTCGCCTACTCAGGCGCCGTTAACGTGCTGTCGCGCAGGCCCGCGAGCTCCCGGTCCACGTCCAGCAGCTCATGACGCTCGGCAAGCGGAGATCGCCCTTCCGGCATCAAGCGGGGCGTGATGAGGATCACCACTTCCTTCTCTATAGTCGAGGTGCTTGTGCTCCGGAAGAGCACCCCCAGCAGCGGGATGGAGCCGAGGATCGGGACGCGTTTGACCTCGGCGCGCTCCTGGCACTCGACGAGGCCCCCGATGACGATGGCGTCGCCCTCTTTGACACGCACCTGCGTCTCCGCCTTGCGGCGACGCACGACGGGCAAGGTGCCCGCCACGCCATTGCTGTTGCCCACGTTCCCGGGACGGTTGGCTACGTCGCTCACTTCGGTCGTGACCGAGACGGTTATGTCGCCGTTGTCCCCGATCTGGGGCGTCATCCCGAGGACCACTCCCGACTTCACCACCTGAAGCTCCGTCCGCAGATAGCGGGTGTCGACGTCCGTCAGGATTGTGTAGTACTCCTCCAGGGCGACCTCTATCGTGGCCTTCTCGCCGTTGAGCGTGGCCACCCGTGGACGGGACCTGATGGTGGCCAGGCCCTCCCGCACGAGCATTCGCAGGTTCACAAGCAATAGCCTGAGGCTTCTCTCGTCAACGCTGGTGAACCGCATGGCACCGATGAACGCGTCGGAGGACTCGGTTATGGCGAAGCTGCTGTCGGGCCCGGAGCGCTCCCATTCGATGCCGAGTTCCGTTCCGGCCCGCTGCGACAGCTCGACGACCAGTGCCTCCAGCACCACCTGTCGGCGCGGGGCGTCCAGTTGGCCGATAACCTCCATGATGCGCGCCGCCTTCTCTGCGGGGGCGAACACCAACACTTCAGCTTGCCTGTTGCCGCTGGTAACGTAGGCCTGCAGGTCTCTGGGCAGGCATTCCCGCACGTGGCGAGCGTTCACATACCTGAGCTGCACGCACCGGCTCTCAGCCAATTGGGTGAACGCCGGCGAGTCGATCCGCGTGCTGCCCACCAGGTAGAACCCATCGCCGATCTTGCGCACCGCCAATCCCTGTCCCGCCGTCACCTTCTGGAGGCATTCATCAAGCGTCATTCCGTCCACGTTCACTGAGACCAATCCGTCCGGCACGGACGGATCCAGTGCGATTGTGACTCCGACCTGCATGGCGATATCGCGCAGGACCTGGCTGAGCGGAACGTCCAGCCAGACGTTCTGGACGAGGGGATTTTCGGCTTCAGTTCGCTCAGGGGCCCGCTCCTGGGCGAAGGCACTCCCGATGGGGCCGGAGAGGAATGCGCTCAATAGGACGACTGTGATAGCGGCGCCCCGCCGCCTCGGCCTGGCCGCCTTAGCCTTCAGAGTCATCGATCTACCCGCCTATCAGTATGCGCAGAGGGACTCTATGTAGCTGCACGCTGTCCTCGTCCAGGAGGCCGGCGCTTTCCGCCTGGATCACCAGGATCCCGGTGTACTCCCCTGGCGGAGCGTCGCCCGGCGTTGTAACCCGGCAGAGCACCGAGCGCCGCATGCGCGGCCCGAGGGTGAACTCCGTGGGCTCTATGCCCAGCCATCCGGCGGGCAGCGTGTCCGGTTCCAACCAGCATCTGAGCCGCATCGTAGCGTCGCCGTTGTTCGTGGCGACAACGCTCATAACCGTGAACCTGCCAGCCGTCACGGTCTGCTCCAGTTCCCCGGGCTCGACGGCCAAAGGCACCGGAGGACGTTCGGCGTAGTACTCCTGCCACAGCCGTGCGAGTTGCGGCGCGATCTCGATCTGGGTCCTCTCGAAGGCTTTGCGCGTGTGCCCGGGGCCGGCCTCGAAAGTCCATTGCAGCGTGTAGCTCCCAGCGGGCAAGGGCGCCGGCATCACGCCGACGAAACGCCTCGTGTCGCCGGGCAGAATGCGCCGCCTGTGCGCATGCAGCGGAATCGTGGCGATCCAGCGCCGGCCTTCCAGATAGAGCGAAACCGTGCCGGACGCAACGAACTTGATCGCACCGGCGTTCGTCACGTCTGCCGACACCCTCAGCGCTCGCGCCTGCTCAAGGGCCTCAGGCAGGGGCGCCGCATCTTCCTGCGGGCCGGACGGGGCCGCCGGGCCGAAGCTGGGCAGTGTAGCCTCGAGGTCGCTGATGCTGAGGCGTTCGGCCTTGTTGCGGCCGGACACGCCCACGAAGACGCCGCACGCGGTCCTGAGCACCACGTCCACCGCCCCCTGCTGTCTGGTGGGGCGGCCGAGGGTCACGAGGATCGCCGCCCAGTAATCGCCGTCCGCTTGAAATGGGGCCGTGACCGTGCCCCGGACGTCGCGCGCCTCGCCCGGCTGCAGAACCAGCTCACCCACGTCCAGGCTCATCCAGGGAACCGCCGATCGACCGTGCTTGCAGGCCTCGCCAAAGGAGAGGGTCCCGTCCTGGGAGACGGAGAAGTCCACCGGCTCCACCGTGATGGTCTCCGCCGGCGCATTCGGTTCTCGCCTGACGTTCGTCACACGCACGGAGAATTGCGCGCTGCCCCCCGGTTCTACCGTGACCTCCTGCTGGAGGGGAGACACCGCAATCCCTGCGGCAACGTCGGGAGGCACCAGGCATTGGGCAAGCGCAACAAGAATCGTTGCGATCCACAAAGGCCGGCGCACAGCACTCCTCCCCCTCCGCAAGCACCTTGCAGGTGCGCGGAGCCTACTCCGGTGCGGACGGACATCCCTTCGTGGCCGTGCCCGAGCGTTACGGACCGGCCCAGGTTGCGGTTAAGGTCTGCGTGGCGCTGTAGGCCCCGGTGTCCGCCACCTCCCCGGCCGGGTTGGACGCCCGCACGCCCAGGGTGATGTTGACGGCACCGTCGGTGGACACGTGCGTTGCCGTCACCGCCGGGCTCAGGAACGTTGTGTAGTCCGTCCACGTCGTGACGTCGGTGGCCATGCCGGTATCCGACGTCCCGTCCCCGTCATCGGTGAGCTGGTACTCGGTCACCAGCGCGTCGGTGGCACTGGACAACTGGGCGTCCGTATCGTTGTCCGCAGTCAGGTCGACGTCCCCATTCGTGTAGAGGACGAGCGACGAGGTGCCTGTTCGCGGCGTGCCCTGGTCGGAGATGCTCGCCAGACCGATGGCCGTGAAAGCGGCGGCATCCCACTCCACGATGGCGTCGACCGTCACCGTGATGTCGCAAGTCGCGTCGTCCGACTGCGCCAGCGCGCTCCCCGGGGCGATAAGCAGGGCCAGGACGGCACACACGGCAGGCGCGAGGTACCTCTTCATTTCTTCCCCCTCCACAGGGTCAGAGAGCAGATGGACTCCCTCTTGGCGGGCTGGCGCCGTCTGGACAGGACGACGGCTCAGTCTGCGGCACATCGTGCCAAGCGGGATTATAGATGCGGACAGAAGCGTAGAGCTATGAAGCAAACGTTGTGCCGGCCGCAAGGAGGCAGCTCCTCCCGGGGCGAACCGTGCCCAGAAGAACTCTCGTGCCTTACGATGGCCTCGACACGGTTCGGGACGGAGGTGGCTCAGTCACGGACTTAAGGGCGGGACGCCCAATCCGATATGAAACAAACGGCGAAAAAATGGCGCTCGAATCCCTCCGGAAGCGCATGGATAGCCCCTGCTCAGCCGCACCGCCTGCCCTGCGGACACTGGTGGGTCCGGCCCGAGCTCGGAGGCGCCGAGCCTTCCAGCGGCCGTCCTGCACGTCGTCCCCGTCCGGCATGGCGGCGGCCTGCCTCTGCTCGGCCACCACCAAAGGCCGGCGGACCGTGGGGCGTGCGTTGGCGGACGGGCCATAGCCGCCAGCGGCGCGACGGATGGACCTACCACGCGCCGCCGATCGAGGCCCGGTCGGCCTCCACGTCGTCGAACCAGGACTCCAGCGCCCGCAGCATCCGCGCGACGCGGGCCGGGTGGCCGGGGGCCAGGTTCTCTCGCTCCAGGGGATCGGCCGCGATGTTGTAGAGCTCCGGCGGGGGAGGGGGCGGGACGTA
>CAZSET010000305.1:0-4275 GCA_964605915.1 uncultured candidatus Brocadiaceae bacterium
GCTACGGGAAGGAGCCCGGTCATGCCGGCTGGAAGCTTGTGCGCCTCGGGCGTGCTGGCGCCACAGCGGACCTGGCGGTACAGATGCCGGTGCTACAGGTAGGCCGGGGCGCCCGCTCATCTGCCGGCGTAGAGCCGCCCGTACTTGCGCGCCGCCTCGAAGTAGGTCCTGACGTTCTCGCGCGGCGTGCCCTCGCGGATGCTGTCGCAGGTGCCGAAGATGAACCCGGTCGGGCCGGCCGTCTCCATGGCGTACTTCACCATGCGTTCGACGTCCTCCGGCGTGCCTCGCTTGATCACGTAAAGCAGGTCGCCGTAGCCCATCAGGCAGACGGTGTCGCCGATGCGCCGCTTGAGCTCGGCCAGGTCCACGTCGCCGACGGGCGGCGGGCCGATCGTCTCGAAGATGTCGACGCCGGCCTCCTTCACCATGTCGGCGGTGCCCATGCACTTGCCGTCGTCATAGTAATTGTAGATCGCCCCGTAAGAATGCACGAGGTCCACGTGCGCTTTGAGCACGGGCAGAAAGACGTCGCGGTAGATGACCGGCCCCCAGCCGACGCTCATCGAGGCGAAGTACCAACTGCCGAAGATGACCTCGACTCCCCGCTCCAGCAGCGCCCTGGTCTCGGCCATCATCTTGTCGAACCATATCCCCATCAGCTCGTCGAAGAACTCCCGCCGGACGTAGTAGTCGACCATCAGGTCTTCCATGGCGCGAACCGAGCCGGCCTGGTGGTCCAGCGGGCTGCGGACGAGCGCCTTCACCATGCCCAGCTCTCCGACGCGCTCCACCATGTCGTGGTAGTCTGCTCCCACGTCGTAGTCGGCCGGGTCAGGCACCAGGTAGCGCATGGCGGCGAGGTCTTCCGGGCCCTTGACGAGACGCTCGAGGAAGGCCGGGTCGGGAGCCAGGCCGTACTCCGGGTGGCCGGGCTTCGGCCTCTTGCGCGCGTCACGGAGCTGTCCTGCCGGAGTGTCGATCGTCCGGCGGATCACCTCGCAGTCGCCTTCGTCTTCGACGGACAGGCGGATGCGCACGTCCTTCAGGCCGCAGGGATCTTCCGTCAGGCTCCAGATCACGTTCGGGACGTCGGTGCCGGTGAGGAAGTGAGGGTCCAGGTCGATCTCTTCCGGCCGGGCCGCCTTCAGGGCGAGCGTAAGGCCGTCCGTGGAGTAGTCGTCGTAGAGTATGGGCAGCGCCTGCCTGAGCCAGGGGGAGCAGGGGATCTTGTCCACTTCCTGGTGGCGGGCAGCCGCCCAGAGGCGCTCTCTGGAGGTCATCGATGCGGCCATTTCTATACGCCGTCCGTTGCTGTTGTGTTCCCCGGGCTTGTTGCCGGGCCCGTTGCCCGTTCCGGCCGGGAGTCAGGGAATCGCGACCTTGCCGCCGGGGCCGACGTCCCGTTCCTCGAACCAGCCCCCTGCCATCTCGAGCACGTAGGTGACGGGCACCGGCGAAACGGCCTTCCGGGGATCGCCCGGTGTCAGCCGCCCGACGTGGGCGATGGTCCCGTCCTCTCGGATGAAGGCCACCGACAGCGGAAAGCTGACCGCTTTGATGGCGAACACGGGCGCCAGCGGCCGCTCGAAGTAGAACAGCATGCCCTCATTCGGCTCAAGCCCGGGTCGGCCTTGCAGGCCCCACTCCCTCAGGGAGGGCGTGTCGGCCAGCTCCGCAACCACAGCGTGGCCTTCGACCTGTAGGTCGACGGCTTTGAACTCCCGCAGCCTGAACCGAACTCCCTCCGAGGCCCCAGGCACGTGCAGGCAGGGCAGCCGCAGGAACTGCTCCTGCGCCTCGGAGAACTCCGCCACCACACGATCGGCCCAGCGCACGGTCACGGTCCACGGCGGCTCATCCTCCGGCTCCTCCCGCCCGCTGAACTTCAGGCCCTCGACTAGCACGCACGGCTTTCCCATCTGGATGCCGATCGCCTGGCCTTGCACCACCATCTGTTCGCCCGGCAGCACCGATCGCGCCAGCTCGATGAGCTCCTTGTCTCTGGCCGATATCACGCATATTGGCCCGGACGGCATGGCGAAGGCGAGCCCGACGCTGACAGCCTCGCCCGTCGGTCTCCGCACCGTACGGACGGCCTCCGCAAGGCGGATTTGCACGAAGGGATGGTTGAACCGGATCCTCGCGTTCGAGCCGCGGAGCGCCATCTCCCGCGCCTCCTCGGCCGTGCACTCGGCGTACGGCTCCTCGGTCGGTTCCTCTTCCGGCTCCTGCCGCGCAACTGCGACAGTGAGCGTGGCCTGCTTGCCCGGCACGAACGTGCACGGGAACTTCAACTCGCACGTGCCCGGTTCGCTGATGCGCCTGAGCTGGCGCGAACCTTCCCAGTAGACGGCCAGGTCCCGCGCGAGCCGGTGGCGCGGCGGCGCCGGACTGAGCCGGGCGCTCCCAGAGGCAGCGGCGCCGATCAAGGTCGCGACCGAAATGGCTGCCATGGCTTTCATCAGCATCTGCGGCGCTCTCCGGCGGGCGGCTGGCGCACGACTACCAGGGTACTATAGCCACCGCGCCGTCCCTCTTTCAACGCACCTGTCGGGCGGGCAGCCTTCGGCGGGCCCTGGAGGCGGGCGCCCGCGCTTCACTGGGTTGTACGCCGGGGCAGCGATGTACCGTCCCTGCCGGGAGTTACGGCGTGGCAGGCCGTGGCCGTCAAGCCCGCCGTACGGCGGGCGACATAAGAGTAGCCCCGGGCGTCAGCCCGGGGGCGCCGGACGGGCGACATCGCCTTTCCGCCGCTGCGCCGTCGCACCAGGCGCGCCTGATAGCGACGGACAGGCCGACGACGAGGACGAGAACGACCACGAGGATGGTCGCCTGCCCATTCAGCGCCACAAATACCATTCACGCGGAATCGGTCAGTAGCGCCCAAACCGGACACACGCCTTCCGGGCAACGCCTATACTCGCCCCTCGTCCGACCTGCGGAACCGCCCCAATAGGGACATTCACATGAGCCGAAGCAAGAAGGCGAGGCACCTGGACGAAGCGCTCGCCCTCCGCCGCGAAGGGCTGAGTGCAGAGCAGATCGCGGCCGCCCTCCCCGTGTCGGCCAGCACCGTGCGGCGGTGGTTGCGGGCCGAGAGGCAGGCGCCGTCGCCCGAGGCGGACCGGCCCGAGCCGGACCGGGCGGCGCCATCGGCCGAACGACTGCGCCGCAAGCTGGAGGAGCGCCTGGAACGCCTGATCGAGGAAAGCGAAGCCGATCAGGGCAACGCCCGGCTGGAGGACCGCATGCTCAAGGTCTGCAAGGTCCTGGAGTTCCTGCGCGGTGAGGGGGACGACGTCGCCGCACAACTGGAGGCCATGGACGGGTTCTCCGACTTCTGCGTGCGGACGCTGTCCGAGGGGGAAATGACGCCGGTGCGCAAGGCCGTTCGGCTGTTCCTCGATGAGCTCAAGAGGAAGCATTCATGATGTGGTTCCAGACGGCTGTCTCGGCGGTGTCGGCTCTGTTCGGCGGTTTCGTCGGGGGCTGGCTCGTGGCATTCCGGTGGGGCCGGTGGCGCCAGCGCGTGGAGGATCACCTGGAGAGCATCGAGGCGCGGCTGCTCAAGGGCGACTCGCTCGTGGACAACGTGCCCGTTCTGGACGCGCGCGTCGACCTGATCCTGGACGAGCTGCGCGCCCTGAAGGCCGAGCTGCGCGAGGACCGACAACGTTTCGTCTCCCACGAGGAATGCAACAGGAGGCACCGGGATGCCCGCGCGTGAAGCAGTGGAAAAGCTGCTGGTCGACGTGCAACGCCGACGCCAGGAGGCGGAGGCGGAGGCCGGCCACGCCGCCGAAAGGCTGGCCCGGCTCGCAAGCGGTCTGACGCCCCTGGCCGAGATCGACGCCGAGGAGCTCCGCGCCGCGGCCGACACCTTCGGCGACGCCGTCCAGCGGCTCAAGGCACTGGACGGATTCGCCCGCAACCTGCGCGCCCTGCTGATGTGAGCCGCCGCCTGCAGTGACCAGCGGGCAGTGGGCAGCAACGGCAAAGACGTGAAACGAACAACGAGCAACGGCTCCTAACAGGGATGGACAGGATAGGCAGGATAGCGGCTCTAACGACCAACGAACGACGAGCACCGATTAACGAATAGCGATTAACGGACAACTGCGAGCAGGAGCAGGAGCACGAGCAAGTTGCCAGTTGCCAGTGGACAGCAACGGCAACGACGAGAAAAGAACAACGAGCAACGGCTCTTAACAGGGATTGACAGGATAGGCAGGATAGCGGCTCTAACGACCAACGAACAACGAGCACCGATTA
>CAZSET010000306.1:0-4271 GCA_964605915.1 uncultured candidatus Brocadiaceae bacterium
GACCGTGTTGAAGCCGGCCGTGCGCGGTGTGACCGATTGGAACGCCGCGGCCAGCACCTTCTTCTTCACGGACGAGCCGGCCAGCGAACCGCCCGACTCCATCGCGAGCACCCCCACGAAGCCCACCAACAGCAGGATGCCGGTCACCGTCAGGACCAGGCGTGAGTGCGTGCTCAGGCGCGGCCGCTTGCCCTTGCGCACCAGCAACCACCATCCCAGGTAGCCCTTCAAGTCCCTGACCACCAGGAAACCGATCCCGCCGAAGACGATCAGCAGACAGACGACGGCGTTGACCCAGAAGTAATCGGCGTAGTCCATCAGGCTGCTGTCGTTCAGACTGAACCCGGCGTTGCAGAACGCGGAGATCGCGTGGAACACGCTGTGGTAAGCGCACGTCCAGGGACTGACGAAATCGCCCCGCCAACTGAAGAACAGCACGATCCCCCCTATCCCTTCAGCGATCAGCGTGAACAGGCAGACGAAACGGATCAGCACCCACACGCTCTCGACCTGATTTGCCTCGACGAGGTCGGTCATGACGACCTCGAAACGCATGGAGAGCCTTTTCTGGATGAGGATGGCGACGAACGCCCCCAACGTCATTATGCCCAGGCCCCCGACCTGGATCAGACCAAGGATCACAAGCTGCCCGAACAGCGACCAGTAGTGCTGCGTGCTCTTGACCAGCAGGCCCGTAACGCACACGGCGCTGGTGGACGTGAACAGCGCGTCCACGGGATTCGTCCAGTGCCGCAGACTGCTGCTGATGGGCAGCGTCAGAAAGGCGGCGCCGAGCAGAATGACTGCGGCAAAGCTGGCCACCGCTGCACGCGCGGCGCTACCCCGAAACGCAAACTTGTAGAGGAATACGCCTGCCTTCCGCAGTTTTTCCATCATCGAGCGACTCCGCCTTCGGTCCCCCGATCGTCAAGCTTGGCATCAGCCGTGCAGTTCTGTCGGCCCGGCGGACGCGCCGATTCTACGCCCTGCGGAAACGCCGTGTCAATGCCTGAAGGATGAGACGGCGGTTCGGCGTGCGGGTCCGGATTGGTCAGTCGGAGCCGCCATTCTCGCCCGTGCTCTGCTCGAGCCGGTAGCGCAGGTAGGCCTCCATGAACGGCGTGAGTTCGCCGTCAAGGACGGCGGCCGCGTTCCCCACCTTCAAGTCGGTCCGCAGGTCCTTGACCATCTGGTAGGGCTGTAGCACGTAAGAGCGAATCTGGTTGCCCCAGGCTATCTCGCCCTTATCGTCGTAGAGCCGTTCGAGCTCTTTCTGGCGTTTCTGCCGCTCGTGCTGGCGCAGTTTGGCGGCCAGCAGCTTCCGGGCGATCGCCCGGTTCTTGTGCTGGGAACGTTCGCTCTGGCACAGGACGGTGATCCCGGTCGGGATGTGCCGCAGCCGAACGGCCGACGAAGTCTTGTTGACGTGCTGGCCGCCCGGGCCGCTGGACCGGAGGAACTCCATCTCGATCTCGCTGTCGTTGAGCTCGACCTCCGGATCATCCTCGATCTCCGGCACGACGTCCACGGCGGCAAACGACGTGTGCCGGCGCGCCCCGGAGTCGAAGGGCGATATCCGCACCAGCCGGTGCACGCCGATCTCGCTCTTCAGGTAGCCGAACGCCCAATCTCCCTTCACGTGAACCGTCGCGCTCTTGACGCCGGCCTCCTCGCCCGGGCGCGTGTCCACCACTTCGCTCGCGTATCTCTCGCGCTCGGCCCAGCGCAGGTACATCCGCAGCAGCATGGCCGCCCAATCGCAGCTCTCGGTCCCCCCTGCCCCGGCGTGCACGCTCAGGAAGGCGCTCTCGGGGTCCTCCGGTTCGGACAGCATGCTCTTGAACTCGAGGCGCTCGAGCTGCTCGGCCGCCTTCTCGGCGCGCGCCCTGACTTCCTCCCGGGTGGCCTCGTCGTCCTCCTCTTCGGCCAGGTCCCCCAGCACCACCAGGTCCTCGATCTCCTGCGCCAGGCGATGCACGGGCTCGCACAGCCCCTTCACGTATTTCATCCGGCGTATGACCTTCTGGGCGGCCTCGCGGTCGTCCCAGAACCCGGCCTGCCCCATCAGGGACTCGATCTCGCTGAGCTCGGCCTCCTTGGAAGCCAGGTCAAAGAGAGTCCCGCAGGTCGTTCAGGCGGGCCTCCAACTCATGGAGTTCAACGGCCATGTCGGAACCTTGGGAAGGAAGGATGCAGCGCCGCACGAAGAAGGCCGGAAGGAGCCGGTCCACCGTGCGTACACACATTGTAGCGGCCGGTCCGTGCCGGCGTCAACCCCTGCCCGTTGGCTCTGATGCGACCGAGCGGACCGCCTCCGGGCGCAGAGGACCGTCAGAGCCCTTCCTGCCGCTGCCTGGCCCTCTCGTAGAGGACGATGCCGGCCGCGACGGTCACGTTGAAGGAGTGCGCGCCCCCGCTCATCGGTACGCTCACCAGGGCGTCGCAGAGCGCCTTCGCGCGGTCGGAAAGTCCCGCGGTCTCGTTGCCCAGCACGATCGCACACGGCCCGGACAGGTCTTCCTCCCAACACAGTTCGGCGGCCTGTGCGGAAGTGCCGACGATCTTCATGCCGCTGTCCGCAAGTCGGGCCAGGTACCCCGCCACGTCCTCGGCGATGGTCAGGGGCACGCGGAATATCGAGCCCGTTGTCGACCGGACGCTGGCGCGGCAGAACGGGTCGGCAGAGCCCGCGCTGAATACAGCGTGCGAGGCGCCATATGCGTCGGCCGTGCGGATGAGCACCCCGACGTTCCTGGGATCCTGGATGCGCTCCCCGACCAGGACGCACGTGTCAGGCCCTGCCGGTTGGGCTGACTCGGGCAAGGTCCTTCGGCGCACCACCGCCAGCACCCGCACGGAAGTCTCGTAACCCAGGGCCAGCAACCGGAAGAAGATTCCCTTGCTGACTCTGTGACATTCGATTCCGCGCCCCTGGGCGTTTTCCAGGAGCGCGCGGTGCTTCGCTCCCTCGACCGGTGCCAGGAAGAACAGCCTTTCAACGGGCGCGCCTGCCGCGACGGCCTGCGAGACCAGAGAGTGCCCGTCCACGAGAAACGACGTGGGCCCCTCACGCCCGGTTCGGCCAATGCGCTGGCGGGCCTGGACGATTGCCGGATGTTTGATTGTGGCGATCACGTCGTCACGCAATGCCATGACCCGTCGCCCCTCACGCAGCCCCCCATTCTCGGATCATGGTAACGGGCCTTCAGTCTGGGGTCAATTGCGCCGAAGGCCGTCCCGCGCGCCGAATGGGGTCGGGGCTTGATTTCACGCGAGGGTGGGGCTATCGTACGGACTGGAGATAGCGGCGCGCCCGTAGCTCAACGGATAGAGCGTTGGACTTCGGAACCGATTTCGGGGATCGGGCCAGGAGGCACCGAGAGGGCCATAAGGCGTCGAGACGGCTTCTGGGTGCCAGGTTATAGGGCGGGGGCGGCAGGTGGCCGCAGGGCTCAAATGGGGGCGTTTGGGCGGCTGTGTGGTCACATTGTAGACGCAGCAGATGGAGGATGGAATCCGATCCTCGGCCCGTCAGTCGCCGTGCTCCTCGGCCGACCCGAGACCTGCCTCAAGAGCACTGGCCAACTGCGGGTTCACGGGTATCAGGAGGGTCAGGCCCTTGGCTGCGAGATCCGCAGCGGATGTGGCGGCGTCGGAAAGGTCCGCGATCTCGTACCGCGCTTTCCGCAGGAGCTCGCATTCGCCCCTCGCGTTGCGCCGCCCCGGATCAGGCTTTACCACCGTTACGAAGCCACGGCCCATCTCCACTTGATCCATGCTCCAGAAACCGTGGATAAGCCGGTTACGGAAACTGAGCTGCTTGCGCACCGCTTTCACGAACTCCCCCACACGTTGCCGGTATTGTTCGGCGTAGCCAGCCACCCCCACGAGCCGCTCGATCAACTTCACCTTACGGCTGGTGCTCATTTCGGACGCTACAGTGTACCCGATCCACGCCTGTCCCGGAGCTATCAGCTCGGCCAAGAGCATGTCAACGACCGTTTCGGTCTGGGCAAAGGCAACGGCGAGCATGCCCAGTACTTCCATGAAGTCCTTGCGCGTCGCCATCGGCATTGCCCCCCTTTCGGTCGGTCAGCTTCTCACGGATCTCCAGACTGCTCGCTGACATACCGGTGGATAAGTGCGCGTGCTTTGACCGTCAGACCAACGAAAGAAAGCGCGATATGATAGGCTTCCCTCCCGGGCTCTTCCTTCGCGGGCTCAACGCGCACGACGATGCTGTCGAACTCCAGAAGTTCGTTGCGGATTCC
>CAZSET010000307.1:0-4245 GCA_964605915.1 uncultured candidatus Brocadiaceae bacterium
CGCCTCAGCATCGTCCAGCTCCTCGGTCAGGTGCTCGAAGAGGAACGTCTCCTCCTCGCTCAGCGTGGGGCGAGGCTCGACCCGCGGATCGGGCCCCGCCAGGAACTGGATTGCGTTGCCGTGCGGAAGATACTCGATCAAACGCTGGATGGTGCGAACGCTGAACAGGCAGAGGGCGACGGCCACCGCCAGTGCCGCCGGAGCCAGCGCCAGCCGCCAGGCCCAGGTGGCCACGGCGCGCAGGCGCATGCGCCGCCGGTTGGCCTGCCAGAACTGCTCGGCCAGCTCGTCTTCGTCCCCGAAGGCGCTCAGCGCCGCCTCGATGCTCTCGTCCTCGGAGCATCCCCGGTCGCGCGCCTCCGCGGCGGCGTCTTCCAAGTGGGCGCGGATCTCCCGCGAAACGTCCCAGTGCACCGCCGGGTCGACGCGCAGTCGCCGCGTGACCGCCTCAACGAAGTCATCCACCCGCCCCATCAGCCGACCTTTCCCATCAGGAGCATGTTCACCCCGTGCGCGAACTCGGTCCATTCCTTCTTGTGCCGCTTCAGCTCGCGCAGGCCGCGGGCCGTCACGCGGTAGTACTTGCGCTTCTTCCCGCTGGGCGCCTCCTGCCAGCGCGACCGGACCAGCCCGTCCGCCTCCAGCCGGTGCAGGCAGGGATACAGCGTTCCCTCCCGCCACTCGAAGCGCCCGTCCGTGCGCTCGTTGACGACCTTGACGATCTCGTAGCCGTACATCTGACGCTCGGCGAGCAGTTGGAGGACGATCGGCACGGTCGTCCCCTTGACCAGCTCCTTGTCGAAGTCCATGTCCCTCTCCTCCGGCCGGTATCGGCCTTATACCTCGTTGTGCTATGTATTATACCTCGGAGGGCTAGGCATGTCAAGGCATGATTCTGGGGAGTTCGCCTCAACGCGTGGCGGGGGGAGGCGCGACGCGTACAGAGCGCTTATGCAGTGCGGCGGGTAAACATCCCTGGCGGCAGGTTGCGCGCCTCCTTGCGCAGCCCCGAGCGTGGTGAGATTCCCCGTCGTCCCATCCCGCGGCTGCGGGACGGGCTCCTCGGAAAGACAGGGAAGGGGTCTGTGTGGCTGGTAGGGGCAGGCAGTGAAGGCAGAAGTCAGAACGCAGAAGGGACAGCCAACGGCGAGCAACGAGAAACGAGCAGCGAGCGATGGATGACGGTTAACGATTAACGATTAGCGATTAACAATTAACGGCTACGGCGAGTAAGAGTAGGAGTAAGAGCACGAGAAGGCGACGCGCCACTACGGCTCGCGCACCCAAACGGGGCGGCGGGTGAGGCTCAGCGCGTAGACCTCCCGCGCCAGCTTGAGGCGGCGCCGGCGGTCACACTCGCCCCAGCGGGTCCGGCGCAGGCAACGCATCCGGTCCAGCACCGTCACGTCCGCAGGAAGGCCCGCGTTCAGCCGCGCGAGCAGCTTGACCCATTGCGTCCACGTGAAGGGCGCGCCGAAGCGCACCCGGTCCAGGTCCACCAGCCGGAGGTGGAACTCCCCGTCCGTCTCCCTGACCAGGAAGTTGGTCGGCTTGGTGTCCGGGTGGTAGACGCCCCTTTCTTCCAGCGCGTTCAGCAGTTCGGCGATGGCGCGGCCCAGCGCGCGCCGCCTCTTGCCCGTCGGAAGGCGACCGCCCAGGGCCAGTTCGCCCAGGTCCCCGTCGTTCGCCAGCGCTTCGGTGATCAGATAGTCGGGCCGCCCGGACAGCTTCGATCGGCTTTCCAGCAGCGCCAGGGGACGGGCCGCCGGAACGCCGCGCACTGCGAACCCCTCCGCGGCCACCCACGCGGACCGGGCGCGACCCCGTGGCCTCAGCAGGTCCTTCAGCCTTCCCCAAACGGAGTCGCGGCGGAATGCTTTGACGCATACTTCCCCCGGCTTCACCTCCTCCGGCCCGGCCGGACGGCTCACGTCGAGCGGCGGCACGGCCTCGCAGGGGCACACGGTAACTTCCGTGCGGCGCCCCTTGCGGAAGACGCGCCCCGCGCCCCCATCGCCTGCGATGGCTGACCAGTGCGCCTCGACCGCCCCCAGCGCCGCGTCGACGGCGAAGTCACGCCGCCGGTGGATCACGAAGCCGCCGGCCTTCTCCCACGTGAACATCGTGCTCTCGACCAGGCATCGGCGGGTGCGGCTCCCCATGCGGCGCCGCCATAGCTGGCGCTGCTTACGACTCGCGTCGTCGCGCAGGCGCATCGTCTCCTCCCGGGAGGGGCCCGGGCCGCCCTGCCAGTTGCGCAGCACGGCGTTCAAGAACGCGTAGTAGTACTCGTGCAGGAGCGGCGGCCGCAGCGACGAGCCCGCCAGCGCAGCCAGCATGCGGACCATCCCCCGCCGCCCCACTTGCCCGCGGCGGATCCTGTGCAGGTCGAGCACGTACAGCCGCTCGCCCGCAGGTGCGTCCGGCCGGACCAGTAGGTTGCCGCGATGGTAGTCGCGGTGCTCGAAGCCGCCGTCGGCGAGGCAGGCCGTCAGCTTTGCCAGCTCCTCAATCACCTCCTGGCGGAAGCCGGGCTGTTCCTTCTCGACTGCGGGCAGCCGCACTTCCAGGAGCTGCTTCAGGTCCACGGCGTCCGGTATCTCGCGGCTGACCAGGAACCCCTCGCGCGGCAGGCCCCGCCTGCGGCGCACGGCGATGGCCAGCACGTCGCACGTCGGGATGCCGGCGGCCTGGAGCGCGCGGCAGATGCGCCACTCCGTCGCCGGCTTCGTCGGAACGAAGAGGTGTTTGGCGCGCTCCCGGAAGGTGCGGAACTTGTAGCGTTTCAGGTAGAGGCCGGGGCCTTCGGGATCGTCCGGGTCCGAGACGCGCAGGACGGTCCGCGCCATGCTGTCCTTGACCAGTTCGTCCTCGCCGAGCGACTCGGGATGCCGCGAGCGCACGACGTCGAGCCGGGGGATGGTGGCCGCGAACTCCTGGGCCGTCAGCCACTCCATCCCATGCGCCCGGACTCTGGTGATCGGCCGCGCCAATGGCTCGCTGCCCGAGAACGAAGAAAAGGAAAGGCGGCCCGCCGACATGGTGTGCCTTTGCGCCCATCGTATCCCGACGGCCCGCTCGATTGCAATTCAGGCACGGCAGGTGAGCCCCGGCCACATGCCAGAAGGGCTACCGGGTGGAGCGCTTGACGCGGGGACGGCCGGGGGATAGTGTTTATCAGGACACGCGTGCCTTCCCATGCCGGCGCGTGGGCGGATAGCTCAATCGGCTAGAGCGCTTGCCTTACAAGCAAGAGGTTCCGGGTTCGAGTCCCGGTCCGCCCACCACTTCTTCCCTGCTGCGGCCCGCACCGCGAATCAGTTCCGGCGGCGAATCGCATATAATGGATGCTTGCGGAACGCGTACGCGTGCCGAATGGGGAAAGGAGGTCGGGACATGAGAGCGACACGCATGGCGATGGCCTGGCTCTGCGTGGTGGCGTTGCTCGGCGCCACGCATACGAGCAGGGGACAGGAGACGGTGGCTCCGGACGAGGCCGGGGGGCCCGCCGTCCGCGAGCCGGCGCCGCCCGTCGGCGAACAAGTGCAGATGGTCGAGATAGCTGTCGGGGACCACACGGTGAGGGGCAGATTACTCGGCGAAACCGAGTCGGCGATCACCGTCGAGGGGCCGGCCGGAGGCGCCGTCGCCTATCAAAGGGACGCCGTCCGGGGCGCCAGACGCTTCACCATCACCGCCAGCGCCTACCACGAGGAGCGCGGGGACCTGCACCGCGAACGCGCCTGGACGGCCGAGGAGGCGTCGGCCGAGTTCCAGAAGGCCCGGTTGGCGTATCAGAGAGCACTGGCCGAGGCCGCCTCTGACGAAGATCGCGCCCGACTGGCCACCAAACTCCAGGCCGCCGTGGCCGACCGGGAGGAGTGGCAGAGGGAGGCACTGGAGCAGGAGAAGCTCGTCAAGGCCGGGCATGAAGCCGAGCTGGCCAGGCTCGAAACGGAACTGAGCAGGGCCCGCCTCGATGCCCTCAAGGAGCAGGCGAACGAGATACTCGCCCTGCGCACCGACCTGCGGCGCGCCCGGCAGGAGATCCGCCTCCTGGCCGACCTGACCGAGCGTCTCGAGCGCAAGGTGGACAGCCTGGAGGACGATCTGGAGGACGTGACGCACGGGGGCCGGCTCTTCGCCACCGTTCGAATGCACGAGGACCTCGAGCGGGCAGTCTCCATGCTGCGGAGGAAGGTCGACCGTCTGGAGAGCCGGGCGGACAGGTGACGAACGGCAGGA
>CAZSET010000308.1:0-4223 GCA_964605915.1 uncultured candidatus Brocadiaceae bacterium
GCTCGTCGGCGTCGCACGTCCACCAGTCGTGCTTCTTCTCGTCGCGGCCCTTCTCAGCGGGCGTCTTGTCCGCGACGGCGATGACGGCGAGGCGCCGCCCGTCGGGGCTCCATTCGAACTTGACGACGCCCTCTTCGAACTCGGTGACGGGCCGCCCCTCGGACAGGGCGCCCTCCATGACGTGGAGCTGGCGTTTGCCCTCGTCCCGGGCGGCGGTGAAGGCGAGCTTGCTCCCGTTGGGGCTGAAGGCCGGCTGGCCGGCCTTGCCGCCGAACGTCACCTGCCGGGTGCCGCCGTCGTCGCTCCAGGCCCACACGTCGCTGATCTGCTTGTTCCCGTCCAGGTCTGCCTGGGAGACGGCGAACGCGGCGGTCCGCCCGTCCGGCGTTGCGGTCACGTCGGTCAGCGCCTTGTGCTTGAACACGTCATTCAGCTTGAACGTTCGGCTTCGCTTGGCCATGAGGCCTTCCTTTCAGTCCTCTCTGAGGGCAATGAAGCGGGACCGTCCCTCTCACTGCTCCCCTTCAGTTCTTCGGCGACCGACTTTGCTCTCCGTGCCGGCAGCATTGTACCTGAAGTAGGCTGTCTGGGCTTTGGCACGCTCACACGCCGGGCCCGGCGTTCTCAATCGGGAGTGAGCAAGCTGAGCTCGTTGGCGGCGTCGTATTCGTAGTAGGTCAGGTTCTCCGCACCAGTCTCGCCATGTCGCAGCAGCGTCCGGTTCCCCGCAGCGTCGTACTCGTAGTAGTTCTCGTACTGGCGCACGGCACTCACGAACTGCCCCTCGTAGGTGAGCCTCTGGGGCGAGTCATTGCTCGGTCCCTGACTTACCACAGCGCCAGCAAACAGGTGCGAGGCAGTGTCGCAGACGAGCGTCAATCTGGGCCAGCGTTTGCGTCTGAAGCGCTTGTAGCCCTTGCGCTCTACATAGTAGGAGCTGGCATGGCGGCTCTCCAGACCCGTGGCGTCGACAGCCGCTTCTCAGAGCGTCCGAGCATCCGGCCCACGTGGGCCCCAAGGCGGCGTACGCGGGTCCTGAAGCTTCCTTGTCAACTGGAAGCGACTTTCGGCCATCGGTGCCCTCGCAGGCAGCCCTGAGGGACAGGATGTCCGCTTATTCCTGTCTTTGCGGGCCGGAAATGTCAACGCTGACTTCTGCCTCAAATTCCTGCGCAATCTGCGCCGCCACGTGAGGGGTCGAGTTACCTTACTTTGGGACGGCTTGCCCACCCATCGCAGCAAACAGACTTGCCGCTTCATTGACAAGCAGTCGCGTTGGCTCACTGTGGAGCCTCTGCTCGCACACGCGCCTGAACTCAATCCGGTCAAAGGCATCTGGGCCTGCCCTTCAGGCACCGACCTGGCAACTACAGCGCAGACGGTATGGAGAATCTCCCTTGGGCAGCAAAAAGGGGCCCAAGTGCAACATAGAACCTGGACTCGTTTAGGGGGGGCAGGTCAGCCTTCCATCCTCCGCTTGCAAGCTCGAATCGTGCTTCGACGCGCCAAGTTGGTGAGGCTCCGGCATCCGCCAGAGTGTTTCACATTTCCGCGTGGATAGATCCAGCGTTACAATTCCCCGATCCTCTACGCCTATGGTAAGCACACCCGGAGTGAGCCAGGATACGGAGCTTACGAGTGCGCGAGGCCCTAGACTGGAGCGTAACGCAACCTTACGCATCTGAAGATCTGTCATATCCATTATCCTTACCTCCGGCGGCGACGCTGCGTGGCTCCTGTCGAAAGAACCCACCTCCCACAGAAGCAGCTCTCCCCCGGATGGGCTGAATTCAGGATGACCGACGTCTGGTCCACAATCGATGTTCTTGACCTCCCCCGCCTCAGGTTGAAGGGCAATCAATGCCAGGCGCTTCGGAATCCGCCAGTCCCGCCGGACCACTGCTAGTACGGTGCCATCGGGCGAAACGGCCTCACCACTCAGGTCTTCGCGGGGCCTCACGAGCAACTGCGGTTCGAGCCCTCCGGTGGTTGCCAATTCAAGGCTCCAGTAACTCCGGAGTCGGAATTCGTCGCCGTGGTCTTCCTCTGCCTTCACTATTATCGACCTTGCTTCGCTCGGGGGGGCTGCCCAAAGACATTTGACCCATCTTAGCTGCCCGGTGTCCCGGAGCAACACGTTGGCTTTCCATCCCGTTTCTGACCGCCGATATAGGTACAGCCCCGGTCTGTGCCTGCTCTTCTCCGTTGCTCGACAAATGACTTCATTGTCAGCCAAGGCAAACCCATCTTTGAGCCCTCCTTTCCCACTGGAGAGACTTTCGATGTGAGACTCCTCCAGCGAAAGCACGAGGAGGTCGTTGAGGCAGACCCAAATGCCGCTCTCGAAGAGCTTCTCATCGAAGCAACGCTGAAATAGGAGTCGTTTCCCATCCGGGAACCAATTCATGGGGAAGTCTCCACGGAGGTGGGCCGGATGAGCCTTGCCAGGCGAATCTCCGCTGATGAACTCGCGGTGCCCCGAGCTGCTGATCACGACGAGGGGGACGAAGGCGTATGGGTCGCCCATCAGGGTGAATGCCAGACGCGCGCTTTGGGCAGCACGCCTGACATACATGGGATCTACCGGGTAATGCCCCTGCTCGGAAGCTGATGGCCTTTCCGAGCAGGCGGCGCATAGCGCCAGCGCGACACACAGCCCCATTACCAGCATCAGTCCACGTGACATCTCCACACTCCTCCCCTAGACTTGGCCAGAATCCTCGGCAGCCTTGTCCCCATGCTCTGTCCAATGGCCTTCCCGCGCCCGTCAGCTCCTTATGCCGGCAGACGCCGTTCAACTTGAACTCCCAGCGCCTCGCGGCCATGAAGGCCTCCTTTCCCTCCTCCGTCAGGTCGGCAAGATGTGAATGCCTTGCCTACTGTCCGTCCTCAGTTCTGCTGCGACCGACCTCGTGTTCGGTACCGGCAGCCAGTCGGCGGATGTTGGCGCGGTGGAGCCAGATGACGAGCAAGGATCCAACCACCGTCAGCGCCGTCAAGCATGCGCCCGAGCCAAGCGGGTCGGGGCATGTGAACCAGACGGCCACGGGCAGAACGAGGGCGGCCGTCATGGACGCCAGCGACACGTAGCGCGACACGGCGAACGTGAAGGCCCAGACGCCCGCCGCGATGAGCAGCGCCCACGGCGCCAGGGCCAGGAACACGCCCGTGCTGGTTGCCACGGCCTTGCCGCCCCTGAAGTTCAGATAGACCGGGAAGACGTGCCCCAGTATCGCTGCGACGGCGGTGAGGATGACGAGCGGCGACGGATCGTAAGCCCCCGCGGCAACCAGCCGCCCGGCGGCCAGCGTCGGCAGGAGGCCCTTCGAGACGTCGAGCAGGAAGATGAGGGGGAAGAACTTGAAGCCCAGCACGCGCGCGGCGTTGGTGGCGCCGATGTTCCCGCTGCCGGTCTGCCGGATGTCGACGCCCTTGATCAGCTTCGCGGCGATGAAGCCGAAGGGCACGGACCCGTAGAGGTAAGCGGCAAGCGGCAGGGCGTAGGCGAGGCCTTCGGCTTCGAGGGCGAGGAGCGCCAACGCTGCCACCTCCGGCGAGAGGCTCGGGACGGCCGCATTATACTGAGCGGCCGGCAGTGGCGAAAGCGGGCCGGCGGGGCGCGGCTCGGGCCAAGAGGAGTTGCTGAAGTCTTCTGAGGTCCCCGTGGCCCTGACTGGTCCGCGGGATCGCCCGAGACCGTCCTGCGCCGGAGAAGACGAGGACGAGTGTAAATGCGCTACTACGCCCGCACCGAAGTCGCCGCCCTGTCCGCCCCCGAGATCCCTCGTCGGCCGCGAGGCTGCGGCCTCCTCGGGATGACAGGAGCTGCAGGCCGACCTGGCCGCCCGAAGCCGGCAAAGATGCCGGCGCTACCAGTGCGGGAAATGTGTTCGCAGGCCGTAGCGCCGCCACGCCTGAGGCGCACGAGCTTCCAGGCGGCTCGTCTGAGGTGAGTCGAGGAAGTCTTCTCAGGTTTTCGCAATACTCACCCCAACCCTCTCCCGACGGGAGAGGGAATCCCGCCTCTCTGTGGGTCGGGGGCGTAGGGGCAATCATGGCCATTGAGCGCGGTCAGACTAATGATGTCATTCTGAGTTCGCCGTACGGCGAATGAAGAATCTCGCCCGCACCGGCGTCGCCGCCCTGTCCGCCCCCGAGATCCCTCGTCGGCCGCGAGGCTGCGGCCTCCTCGGGATGACAAGAGGTGGAGTCCGTCCGAGGCC
>CAZSET010000309.1:0-4219 GCA_964605915.1 uncultured candidatus Brocadiaceae bacterium
CGGATCCAGAGGGGCTCAGTCCACCTGACGCAAGGGGAGAGCCAGTTTGTCAAGTTGATGATGCTTCCGGCCACGGCTCAGTTGGCTGCCGGGCTCGTCGCCATTGTGTCGGCCATCTATTTGCTGAGACTCAGGTACTGGGCTCGTACGGTCTTGGAGGTACTGGCGTGGCTGGTTCTGGCGTTTACCGGTGGCTTCGCTGTGCTGTTTTTCGGTTCCTTTGGAGGATTCGGGCCATTCGAAGAGATCGGGACCCTCGAGACTTCTTTTGTCGTGCTCTCGGCTGTGATCTTGGTGACCTACGCTGCGCCGTTCGCCATCGTGCTCTACCACCTCCGGAGTGATAAGCTCAAGAATGCTCTGAGACGCGGTGGCCAGGGATAACGGCGGATTGACGACTGCCCACCGCCGACAGGAGCCCCCATAACCCAACGCCCCTTCGACAAGCTCAGGGCAGGCACCGACGGCACGGCTCTGGCCACTGATCTTCACTGATTGACACAGATGACGGACAAGTCGCCTCAGCCGCTAATGCCACGGAACCAGCGAGGCGCTGCGACCTGCAGAAGCTACCGCATAACCCGACGCCCCTTCGACAAGCTCAAGGCAGGCACCGACGGCACGGCTCTGGCCACTGATTTTCACTGATTGACACAGATGACGGACAGGGCGGCTGTGCTGATAGGCTGGCGCCTGGATCAGTGGCAATCTGTGTAAATCTGTGGCCCAATGCCGTTGGGGTGTATCCGTGGCAATCCCTGGGCGCCGTACGGCGACTGTGTGAATCCGTGTCTCCATGCCGTTGTTCCGTGTCCGTCCCACCCGCGTCAATCCGTGTCCGACGCCTGCTGTTGACGTGCCGGCCTCCAACGCCTTCCCCGAAGCCGTTTGTCATTTGTCATTTGCCATTTGTCACTTATCACTGCCTTCCCGCCGTTTCCTTTAAAGCCCGCCCGCCCTGCTGGTATAATCGCTCTCTTGTCTGCACCCCCGGAAGGACTTGCCCGAGCCGGAGCACCAGCGAATGCCCAGCGACCAGTACGATCACGCGCGCGTCGAAGCCCACTGGCGCGACTACTGGGACAAGGTCGGCCTGTCGCACTGCGACCTGGCCGACGAGCGCACCAAGTTCTACTGCCTCGTGATGTTCCCCTATCCGTCGGGTGCGCTCCACGTCGGCCACGGGCGAAACTACATGCTCGGCGACGTGGTGGCCCGCTACAAGATGATGCAGGGCTACAACGTGCTGCACCCGATGGGGTGGGACGCGTTCGGGCTGCCGGCCGAGAACGCCGCCATCAAGCGGGGGCTCCACCCGCGCGACTCGGTCGCCCGGAACATCCCGGTCATGAAGGACCAGATGCAGGCCCTGGGCATCGCCTACGACTGGGAACGGGAGATCAACACCAGCGATCCGGCCTACTACAGATGGACGCAGTGGGTGTTCCTCCAGCTCTTCGAGCGCGGGCTGGCCTACCGCCGGGACGCGCCGGTGAACTGGTGCCCGAGCTGCCAGACCGGGCTGGCGAACGAGGAAGTGGTCAACGGCCTCTGCGAGCGCTGCGACACGCCGGTCACGCAGAAGGACCTGCCCCAGTGGTTCTTCAAGATCACGGAGTACGCGCAGCCGTTGCTGGACGACCTGAAGCTGCTGGACGCCTGGCCGGAGCGGGTGCGGCTGATGCAGGCGAACTGGATCGGCCGGAGCGAGGGGGCGCTGGTGAACTTCCGCGTGGCCCACACCGGCGAGCCGATGCCGTGCTTCACGACGCGGCCGGACACGCTGTGGGGCGTGACGTTCATGAGCCTGGCGCCCGAGCATCCGGCCATCCCCGACCTGGTGGCGGGCACCGAGTACGAGGACGAAGTCCTGGACTTCGTCGCCCGCGCGGTCGAGCAGGGGCAGGTGGCGCGCTCGTCGGAGACGGTGCAGAAGGAGGGCGTCTTCACCGGGCGTAACGTGATCAACCCGGTCAACGGCGCGGAGGTGCCGCTCTGGGTCGCGAACTACGCGCTGATGGAATACGGGACGGGCGCGGTGATGGCCGTGCCGGCGCACGACCAGCGGGACTTCGAGTTCGCGAAGGAGTATGGCCTGCCGATCAAGGTGGTCATCCAGCCGCCGGACGAGGAGCTGCGCTCCGGCGACATGACCGAGGCGTATGAGGGCCCGGGCGTGATGGTGCACAGCGGCCCGTTCGACGGGACGCAGGTGCCCGAGGGCATCCATCGGGTCATCGAGCACCTGGCCGAGAACGGTATGGGCGAGGCGGAGGTCAACTACCGCCTGCGCGACTGGCTCGTCAGCCGCCAGCGCTACTGGGGCGCGCCGATACCGGTGGTTCACTGCGACCGCTGCGGCATGGTGGCCGTGCCGGAGGACGAGCTGCCCGTCGTGCTGCCGGACGAGGTGGACTTCACCCCACGGGGCAGGAGCCCGCTGGCCTTTGTCGACGAGTTCGTCCAGACCACCTGCCCCGAGTGCGGCGGAGAGGCGGAGCGGGAGACGGACACGATCGCGCAGTGGCTCTGCTCGTGCTGGTACTTCCTGCGCTTCGTCTCGCCGCGCGATGCGGACAGGCCGTTCGACCGGGAC
Organism: uncultured candidatus Brocadiaceae bacterium; assembly: GCA_964605915.1. Classification (GTDB taxonomy): domain Bacteria; phylum Planctomycetota; class Brocadiia; order SM23-32; family SM23-32; genus DAOVRD01. Next base: position 2,597 of record CAZSET010000309.1, read on the forward strand.
CTGGTGGACCTCTGGCTGCCCGTCGACCTTTACATCGGCGGTGTCGAGCACGCCGTGCTGCACCTGCTCTACTCGCGCTTCATCGTCAAGGTCCTGCACGACACCGGGCTGCTCTCCTTCCGCGAGCCCTTCCGGGCCCTCTTCACGCAGGGCATGATCTGCAAGCAGTCCGACACCTGCACGCGCTGCCACCGGATCGTTAGCGACGATCCGAACGTGCGCGAGCCATGCCGGTGCGACCTCGGCGTCGATCTGGCCGAGCGGCTGGAGAAGGAGATCCAGGTCGTCGCCCAGCTCGACAAGATGAGCAAGTCGAAGGGCAACGTCGTCACGCTGGACGAGGCCATAGAGGAATACGGTGCCGACACGCTGCGGCTCTACACGCTGGCCATCGGACCTCCGGAGAGGGACGCCGAGTGGCAGGACAGCGGGATCGTCGGTTACCACCGGTTCCTGAACCGGCTGTGGGTCCTGGTCGTCTCGCATGAGGAGGACTTCCAGGGCATCCCACGGGAGGAAGTGCGGGAGGACGGGCTGGACCAGGACTGGCGGCGCGTCCATCGGCTGGCGCACGCCACGACCAAGAAGGTGACGGAGGACATCGAGCAGCGCTGGCACTTCAACACGGCGATCGCGTCGATCATCTCGCTCCTGAACGAGGTGCAGAGGCTGCCCGTGCGCGAGAGCTACGAGGCGGCGTCCGAGGCGGAGCAGGCCGAATTCGACGTGCTGCGGTTCGTGACCGAGCGGATGGTGCAACTGCTGGCGCCGTTCGTGCCGCACGTGTGCGAGGAGCTCTGGACGCGGCTGGGCAACGAGCCGAGCATCTTCCAGCATGAGTGGCCCGCCTATGACGCAGAGCTGGTGAGGGCCGAGGAGGTCGAGCTGCCCGTCCAGGTCAACGGCAAGGTGCGCGACCGACTGGTGGTGCCCCGCGACGAGGACGAAGAGACCGTCCGCGAGAAGGCGCTGGCCCTCGAGAACGTGGTCAGGCACACCGAGGGGAGAGAGATCAAGCAAGTCCTCGTCGTCCCCAACCGCATCGTGAACATCGTGGTGCAGTGAATCCGGGCGGACGGGGGCCCGCTCGCGCGCAGGCGACGTCAGCACCTCCGAGGGCATGTCTTGGATCACCGGACCGTCAGGCAGTTCGTCGCGAAGTTCGAAGAGAACTTCGGCACCCGGGAGGGCCTGCGCTGCTCCCGTGCGCCGGGCCGCGTCAACCTGATTGGCGAGCATACGGACTACAACGGCGGCTTCGTGATGCCGATGGCCATCGACCGCGAGGTGCGCCTATTCTTCCGGACGGCCGATGACGGGCCGGTCCGGGTCTGGTCGGAGAGCTACGCCGAGTGGGACGAGTTCGACCTGGACGGCATCGAGCGGAACGAGTCCGCCACCGGGGGCTGGGCCAACTACGTGAGGGGCGTGGCGGCGATGCTGATCGATGAGGGCTACGCGCTGAGCCCGGTCGAGGGCATCATCTGCGGCGACGTTCCGATCGGGGCCGGGCTGAGTTCGTCGGCCGCGCTGGAGGTGGCGACGGCCGGCGCTTTCTGCGCCGCTGCAGGCATCGAACCGGATCCGAAGGAGCTGGCGCTTCTCTGCCAGCGGGCGGAGAAC
>CAZSET010000310.1:0-4204 GCA_964605915.1 uncultured candidatus Brocadiaceae bacterium
AAGTCCACCCTCAATCTCAAGGGAAGTCGGGGCCACCTCCGACGATCGTCGCGCTGTTCCACTGGGCATGCTCTCGTAGCTTCTTGTAGAGAGTAGAACGGCTGATGTGCAGTCTACGCGCCGCGCGGCGTTTATTCCAGTTCGCTGTCCTCAACGCCCGGATGATGTGCAGGCGCTCGGATTCGCGCAGAGCCTGCTTCAGCGGCAGGGGGCTTCCGTCCCCCCGGGGCCCCGCCGCCGTTTCGGCTGCTCGCACAACGCCGGGCAAGTGCTCCAGCTCAATCGTGCCCTGGCGGGCCAGCACCACGGCGAACTCGATCGCCGCCTCCAGCTCCCTCACGTTGCCCGGCCACCCGTAGCGCACGATCGCGCTGAGGGCCGCCCGCGATATCCGCTCCGTTTGGCAGCCGTGCCGGGCCGAACAAAGCCGCATGAAATGCCGCGCCAGCAGAGGTAAGTCCGCGATCCGCTCCCGCAGCGGCGGCAATCGCACGCTCATCACGTCCATGCGGCTGGAGATTGCCGCCAGCAGGGGATCGCACTCCGCGTCCTCCCATTGCGTGCTGGCCAGCATCAACCGGACTTCCGGAGCCGGCGCATCCCCGGCGCCGGACCGTTCGCCTCCCTCCAGGGCGCCCAACAGGGCGTCGTGGAGCTCAGGGTCGAGCCTGGTGGGCTCGGCCAACAGCAGGGAACCGCCGGCGGCCCGCCTCAGGGAACCCCCAGGGGGGCCTCTCCGCGGCGCCTCCGAGTTGCCGAAAAGTTCCTGCAGAAGCTGGGCGCGCGTGAGCACGCCGCAGTTGAGCTCGAGGAAGCGGGCGAAGTGACGCCCCGAGGCGAGGTGGACCTGCCTGGCCAGCAGACTCTTGCCCGTGCCGGTCTCCCCGCTCAGCCAGATGACCACCCCCGTGTCCGCAAAGTGCCAGGCGATTCTGCATGCCGACAGGGTGCGCTCATCCAGCGTTATGAACTCCGGGAAGAGGGCGGGACGGCCGACCGCCCACTCGTGGGCGACGGGCCCCTGACGACCAGCCAGCATGACCGCTCGCAGCCGCTCGGCCAGTGTCTGCGGGTCGGCGGTTGAGACGGAGAGGTAATCGGTCGCGCCGGCTTGGACGGCCCTCACTGCCTGGGCGATGGAGCCCTTTCTGGCCACTGCTACCACGGGACTGGATGCGCTCAGCGCGCGGTGATATCTGGGTCCAGCCGTGTGGCCGTCGTCCACCTGAACGAGCACGGCTTCGAAGTGCCCTCGCTGCAAGGCCTTGGTTGCCTCGGGAGGCGAGTCAGCAACGCGCAAACGAGCGGGCAGGCACTGCGCCGCGCGCTGGAGCGCGGCAATGGACTCGACGTCCGAGGAGACGAACAGGATCAAGGGCGATGACATGGCTCTCGTGGTCCAGGTGCGGCCGGCACGGAATGATGATCGCGCTTGGGCATTACGCGGCAAACCCCGTGCCGACTCCGTGCATTGCCAAGCAAGATGAATGAATGCCGGCGGCTGTGTCGGGCGCGGCCGCAAAGCTCCCCTACAGGCAGAGGAGGGGCACAGATGCCCTATCTAGAGGCCCCCCCGAACCTGCGTCCCCCCTCGAGCCCCATCTTGCTCGGTGAGGTGTTGGCTTGGCTCGACACGCGTGTTGCATTGACGCGGCGCTCAGCTCTTTGGCTGCCGCGGCATTGCCGGGCCGCGCCTTCCAGGTGTCCATTGGCGTGGACGTACGTGTCTCCCTGGCTCAACGGGTCGTCGGCCACTCGCCGGTGAGTGCTGGACCTGGGGCCGGCCGGGCGGGCAGGAAGGGCGCGCGACGCCCTTCGGTGGGGCGGCACTCTTCAGTGCTCATCGGGACGTGTCTGGCACGGCATGTGCTAACTTGCTCAGTCTCCGGAGACGCCCTGTCAGAGGGGTGTCAGGTACTTGGAGAGCTCGCCACCAGTGCCCGCGCATCAACTGGGGGTTGCATTCCGGTGCCCCGTGCGGTAGAAGCTTCCTTAAGGCGGGCCTGTCCGAAACGCCGGACGCCGGGGCTGCGCCTTCTCTCGAGAGGAAGGCTGGGTGCCTCGATGGGCAAAGACGTGATCCGGCTGCCGGATACCGGGGATTCGGGCGGGCGCGTTGCTGTGCGGCCCGCCGCATCCCGGGATGAGCTCCAGCGGGCCTTCCACCTCGTCTATGGGAGTTACTTCCAGCGAGGTTACATCGCGGCTGACCCTTCGGAAGTCCGTCTGTCGCTCTTCAACGCTTTCCCGAGCACCGTCACCTTCGTATCCTTGCTGGACGGCGATCTCATCGCCACGGTTACGCTCGTGCCGGACACGCCGGTGGGCCTGCCGATGGACGATATATATCACGAAGAGGTCCAGGCCCTGCGTCAACAGGGCCGGCATCTGGCCGAGGTCACCATGCTGGCGGACCGGCGTCGTCGGCTGCGGCGCTCCTTGCCCATGCTGCTTCAGATGATGAAGAGCATCTTCGACTATGCCACGCTCGTGCTCAAGGCCGACGACCTCTGCATCACCATCAACCCGCGGCACGAAACCTACTACGAGCGCCTTCTTCTATTCGAGCCGCTCGGCGGCATGAAAACGTACCCCAGCGTCCGCAACAACCCGGCTCTGGCCAAGCGGCTGGACCTGAACACGGCGCGTAGCAGATGTGAAGGGATTCCTGACCTGATCGAGCACTTCTTCACCAACCGCACGCCGCGAGACAGACTGACCAGCGGCTACCGCATGGCGTGCGAAGACCTGCAGTGCTTTTTTGCGGAGCTGACTGAGCTATTCAAGACGGCGCCGCCCAAGACCCTTCGGTGTCTGCGGGACGCATACCCCGACTGCCCCTGGGATCAGTGGACATCGGGATCGTAGGGCCGTGCGGCGCATCGCTGCGCCGACGGGGCGAAGGTGTGTCCACCGCTGGGGGTGCCCGGCCAGTTCGCACACTGGCCGTGAACCTGCACCGTGTCGACGTGACGTTCCCGGGCGGAGGTGCCGATCAGGTCATGGCTCCAATGGCACAGGTGTTGCTGTGTTCACAGAAGTCCACAGCGACGAGCCGATCGGGCGCGCGGTGGCCCGTTCGGCCTGCCCAGACGTTCTGGCGCGGCTTGCGTCCCACGAGCGGGGACGCTCGCGCGCCGAACCTGGAAGGGAAGGCGAAGTGATGGCTGAGGCCGAGATGCCGGAAAGGCGCAGAAGGTGGTCGCGCTGGGTTGTTCTGGTCCTGGCTCTTCTGATGGCGGCGGGAGCCGTCTTGTTCGGGCATAGGTGGCTCCGGCGCAGGCGCTGGCTGCCCTACGTGAGAGGCCAGATGCTCCTGGCAGATGGCCGCCCCGCCGAGGCGATGCACGAGTTGCGCAAAGCTCTGGAGCGAGACCCCACCAATACCGACGCCTTCTCCATGCTTGTGGAGTCGCTGGCGTCCCTCAACGACTACGATGCGGCCCAGGCCGAGATCGGGAACGCCCCGCAGTTCGGCATTAGCAAACACCAGAGCGGCTTCTTGGAGGCCCACCTACTGTTCATGAAGGCCCAGCACCGGCTTCAAACGGCTGGCAAGCACGATCTCGCCTTGTACGACAGCGTGCTGGAAGCAGAGCTGAGGCCGGCCATCTCCCTCCTGGAGGAACACGCGGAGGGCGCGGACGACCCGGGGCGTGCGTACAACCTTCTGGGGGACGTTCGGGCCTGGACCGACACCTGGGTGCTTCGATTGAAAAAGAGCCGACTGAAAGAACGCCGCGGATTCGCTCTGAGTCTCGACGATCCCGAGGAGGTGGCGAGGTGGAATCGGCAGATGGAGGCGCTTGGAGGAGAAGCCAGCACGAACATGAAGGAAGCGCTCGCCGCCTATGAACGGGCGATCGAGCTGGCCCCCGGTCTTGCTGAGCCGCGTCTGGCGCTTGCCGGCCGGGCCGTTGCCAAGTGGGTTCCCGACACGGCAAGGGCGGAAGCTCTGCTGGCCCCCTTGCTGGAGAAGGAACCGGGCCACCTCATGGCGCGCCTGAGGCTGGCCTTGGCAGAGCAAAGGACCGGCCGCTACCAGCAAGCCATGGAGCATCTGGACGCGATCGAAAAGGATGCAGAAGACCCGCGCGTCCTGCTGATGCGGACAGGCATTCTCGTCGACCAGGAGCTATGGCCAGAAGCCTTGCCTCTGGCCCGACGGCTGACCGAGCGGCAGCCAAACGAGGCCTTGGCCAAG
>CAZSET010000311.1:0-4178 GCA_964605915.1 uncultured candidatus Brocadiaceae bacterium
CCAGGTCTTCGAATCGGCCCTGGAGGAGCTGATCCAGCGTATCCACGGGGCAACAGAGCACTGCGGGAAAGCCCCCCCGGAGGCCGGCAAAGGGGCCCTGACGCGCAGGCGGATCCACGCCCTCCAGAAGGAACAGCAGGAAGCCATCGCCACCCAACGGTACGAACAGGCGGCCGAACTCCGTGACCGCATCCAAGAGATGAAAGAGCAGACGAATGAACCTGACGAGCCTGACGGATAGGCCGGTCGAATGGCTCAAGGGGGGCCCGGAGAGCGACGTCGTCGTGAGCAGCCGCGTGCGGCTGGCCCGCAACGTGGACGGTCGCCTGTTCGTCTGGCGGGCCTCGGACGAACAGAGAGCCGAAGTCGAGAAGCTGCTTCGTGACGCCATCCTATCCCTGGAGCTCGAGCCCCCGCTGACCTACACCCGACTGGACGGACTTGACCCGGTGCTGCTGGAGTTGCTGCTGGAGCGCCGGCTCATCAGCACCGAACAGGCTGAGGGGGACTGGATACGCGCGGTGGCCTTTGACGAGGCCGAGCAGATCAGCATCATGGTCAACGAGGAGGACCACCTGCGCCTCCAGGTTATCCGAAGCGGCTCACGGCTCCAGCAGGCCTACCGGCGAGCCGACGAGCTCGATGACGCGCTGTCCCAAACCGTCAGGTTCGCGTATTCCGAGAAGTACGGATACCTGACCGCCTGCCCGACGAACGTGGGAACGGGCATGCGGGCAAGCGTCATGCTCCATCTGCCGGCCATCGTGATGGCCCAGGAAATGGACAGGATCATCCGGACGGCGCGGGAACGTCGGCTGGCCATTCGTGGCGTCTACGGCGAAGGCACTCACGGCGCGGGGGATTTCTACCAGATATCCAACCACGTCACGCTCGGGGTCTCGGAGGACGAGCTGATCGAGACCGTCGCCCGGGCCGGCACGAAGCTGGCCGAGATGGAGCGAACGGCCCGGCTGAACCTTTACCGGCAGCATAGGAAGGAGTTCGAGACCAGGATACGGCGCGCCTATGAGCTGCTGTGCTCGGCCTCCGCCATATCCTCGCAGGAAGCGCTCAATCTGTTGTCGCAGGTGCGCATGGGCGCGCAGATGAACGTGCTGGAGGAGACCCGCATCGAGACGCTCAACAAGCTGTTCCTCTTGACTTTGCCCGCCCATTTGCAGACAATGGAAGGAGAGGTGCTGGATAACTCCGTTGCCAACGAAGTCCGGGCAGCTTACGTAAGAAGCGTGTTGACAAGCGGTTAAGACAACCGCTGGAGACGCGATGATATGATGGACAAGCTTACAGAGAGAACTCGAAAGGTCATCACCTTCGCCAAACAGGAGGCCCAGCGGCTGGGCCATCCATACATCGGCACCGAGCACCTGCTGCTGGGCATAGTGCGTGAGGGCACGGGCGTAGCCAGCACGCTGCTACAGAGGCTCGGCGTCGATGCCAAGCGGATACGGCTGGAAGTTGAGAAGCATGTCCAGAGCGGCACCGAGGTCATCTCCACCAGCAAGGAGTTGCCCTGGGCTCCGCGCGCCAAGAAAGCCCTCGGCTACGCCTTCGAGGAAGCCAAACGCCTGGGCCAGAACTACGTGGGCACCGAGCATCTGCTGCTCGGCCTGCTGAAGGAAGAGGAAGACATCGCCGCCCAGGTGCTCATGAACCTCGGCGTTGAGATCGAGGAGGTCGAAGACCAGCTCATCGAGCTCCTCGGCCCGGAGATGGGAGACGAGGACGCCGAGCCCGATGAGCCGCGCGGCTTCGCCAAAGGCAAGAGCAAGACGCCCGCGCTCGACTCCTTCGGGCGTGATCTGACCAAACAGGCCTCGTCCGGGGAGCTTGACCCCGTGATCGGCCGCGAGCGCGAGATAGAGCGGGTCATCCAGGTGCTGTGCCGCCGCAAGAAGAATAATCCCGTCCTGCTCGGCGAAGCAGGCGTCGGCAAGACCGCCATCGTCGAGGGGCTGGCGCAGGACATTGTTACCGGCAACGTGCCCCGACTGCTGCATGAACGCCGGATCGTCATCCTCGATCTGGCCCTCATGGTCGCCGGCACGAAGTACCGCGGCCAGTTCGAGGAACGCATCAAGGCCGTCATGCAGGAAGTCAAGAAGGCCAAGGACATCATCCTGTTCGTGGACGAGCTGCACACGCTCGTCGGCGCCGGCGGTGCCGAGGGCGCCATCGACGCATCCAACGTCCTCAAGCCCTCCCTCGCCCGCGGCGAGTTGCAGTGCATCGGCGCGACCACCCCCGACGAATACCGCAAGTACATCGAGAAGGACGGTGCGCTCGAGCGCAGGTTCCAAACCGTCATGGTCGACCCGCCCAGCCGGGACGAGACCGTGGACATCCTGAAGGGCTTGCGCGACCGTTACGAAGCCCACCACTGCGTGCAGATCAGCGACGAGGCCATCATTGCGGCGACCGATCTTTCAATGCGCTACATCACGGGTCGCTTCCAGCCGGACAAGGCACTCGACGTGATCGACGAGGCCAGTTCGCTGGTCCGGTTGCGCAGCATGTCTACGCCGCCGGAGCTGAAGGAGATGCAAAGGGAGCTGGTCAAGCTGCAGGTCGAGAAAGACGAAGCCGTCGACCAGCAGGACTTCGAGCGAGCCGCCGGCCTGCGCGACGAAATCGAGAAACTCGAAGAGAAGAAGAAGGCCTACGAAGAGCAGGAGACGGACCTGAACGCCGAGACGGTCGACACCGTAGATGAGGACGTGATCCGCGAGGTCGTCTCCAAGATGACGGGCGTGCCGCTGGCCAGGCTGGAGGTGGAAGAGGCCTCGCGCCTGCTCAAGATGGAGGAAGAAGTCCACAAGATGATAGTCAGCCAGGACGAGGCCGTCAACGCCGTCAGTCGGGCCATCCGACGGTCGCGTTCGGGCATGAAGGACCCGCGTCGTCCGGTCGCCAGCTTCCTGTTCGCCGGACCGACGGGAGTGGGCAAGACGCTCCTGGCCCGCTCGCTGGCCTGTTTCATGTTCGGCGAGGAAGAGGCGCTGATCCAGATCGACATGTCCGAGTACATGGAGAAGCACAACGTGTCGCGCCTGGTCGGCGCGCCGCCGGGCTACGTCGGCTACGAGGAGGGCGGCCAGCTCACCGAGCGCATCCGCCGGCGGCCGTATTCGGTGGTGCTCTTCGACGAGATCGAGAAGGCGCACGCTGAAGTCTTCAACATGCTGCTCCAGATCATGGAAGACGGGCGGCTGACGGACAGCTTCGGCCGTCGCGTGGACTTCAGCAACACCGTGCTGATCATGACCTCGAACATCGGCGCCGACGTCATCAAGAACAGCGCCGGTCTGGGCTTCCGCACCCGGAGCGCGGAAGCCGACTACGAGACCATGAAGAAACAGCTCATGGACGAGGTCGAGAAGCACTTCCGGCCCGAGTTCCTCAACCGCGTCGACGACGTCATCGTCTTCCGCAGCCTGACCAGGGAAGACCTGCGCGAGATCGTGCGGCTCGAACTCGACAAGGTCCGCGAGCGGCTCGGCGCCCAGGACATGGAACTCGTCGTCAAGAGAGACGCCGTGGACCTGCTCATCGAGAAGGGATACAACCCCGAGTTCGGGGCTCGGCCGCTGCGCCGCGCCGTCGAGAGATACCTGGAAGACCCCCTGAGCGAGCGAATACTGGCCGGCAAGTTCAAGGAGGGCTGCATCGTCGTCGACGTGGAGAACGGCGAACTGGTCTTCGAGCGGCGTGACGGCAAGCCGCAAGCGGCAACGGAGAGGATCTCTCCCGCGGCGCCGTAGGCGCTCTTGCAAAACCCCATCCTGGCTTCGGCTGGCTGCGAGCACCGAAGGGCTGTGTCGGCCTGCATCGGCGATTCTCGCCTTCGAATCATCTGCTTGGGCCTCCTTGCCCTCGGCGTTCCCGCTCGACCTCGGACCGACGGAGCGGGTTCTGCAATAGCGCCTTAGACCGGCCAGCCCCTGCCGGGGTAGAGCTGTTACGTAACGGAGGGCGGGATCGTCCCGTCCTCCCTTTACGTACCGGCGGGCCCCAGCGGTACCTCGACCAGGCTATCGCGGCCGGATGCCGGCCGGTTGCGGCCGTGAAAACCGGCAAGGCCGCGATAGCAGCGCTTAAGGGCGCGAAGGAGCGCAGCGACCCCGGGCCAGTGCGCCGGAGGCGACATGCAGCCCGACTGC
>CAZSET010000312.1:0-4170 GCA_964605915.1 uncultured candidatus Brocadiaceae bacterium
TTGAGGCCGCGGGAAAGCTCACGGCCGCGGCGCGCACACAACCCGAAACCCGTTGTCGTCGGGCCTGTTGGACGGGGAATCCCTGCCCCGAGCCGCGGAGCGCAAGGGCAATGGATAATCGAACCACGAGCCGCCCCGCAGAACGCGATAGGTTCCACTTGCCGGCCCGGCGGGGTCTTCGGCAGGGCCCCGCTCGTAGTTGCCGTACCAGTCCTGGCACCACTCCCACACGTTCCCGTGCACGTCGTACAAGCCCCAGGCGTTCGGCTGCTTCAGCCCGACCTCATGCGTCTTCTCGTCCGAGTTGACCACGTACCAGGCGCACTCCCCGAGTTGCCCCGGATCGTCCCCGTAGCAGTAGGCCGTCGTCGATCCCGCCCGGCACGCATATTCCCACTCCGCCTCGGTCGGCAGGCGGTAGATATGGTCATCGTCCGACAACCGGGCGCAGAACTCCACGGCATCGAGCCATGACACCTGCTCCACCGGGTTCCGTGGGCCCGGGAACTTCGACGGGTTCTTTCCCATCACTTTGGCGTACTGCTCCTGGGTCACCTCGTGCGCGCCGATGTAGAAGGCCCTCGTGATCCGCACCTGGTGTTGGGGCCCCTCCTCCGCCTCGCGGCCCGATTCCCTCCTCGCGCTGCCCATCGTGAACTCTCCGGGCTGAACCAACACAAACTCCATCCCCAACTCGTTCGTGTAGTAGGTGACCTCCTTCGCTTCGGCCTCCCCGCCCGGCGGCACCTGCGCCAGGATGGTCCGCGTCTCAGCCCCCCACCCGCTCGGAGGCCCTTTCGGCTCTGCGAGGAGCCTCTCCCGCGAACAACTGACCGGGATGGACAGGAGAAGAGCCAGGATCAGAAAGGTATGTCCACGCTTCGCGGTTCCCATGTCAGCTCACCTCGGACAGCACGACGCTCTTGACCGGTGCCCCGGTGGGCACTGAGCGCGCGATTGTATCCGCAGGCGCAGCCGTGTCAAGCCTCCCCCGCCGACACAGCGCCGCGCCAGACCCATCTGGGTTATGCGTTGCCACCGCTCGCCCATGAAACGGACTTGCTGATGGCGCCCAGCGAAGCGCCGCCTAGCCCGACGGTGATGACCGTTGACGCCGCAGGGCGGCCGGCTTAGACTTCTGCCCTTGAGTTAGCAAGAGCGGGCGATTGCGCGCTGGCGGACCGTTTGCATGCGCAGGGGCGGTTTCTGGAGAGAAGCGAAGGGAAACGCGATGAGATTGACTCTCGCGACGGCTTGCTTGCCTCCCCTACTTCTCTTGCCGGCGCTGGCAGTCCGAACCTCCGGAGGATATGCAGTGGACAGAATGAAAGCAGTCGCGGCCCTGCTGTTCGGATGCGTGCTGGTGGCCACGTCGCTCGCCGCGGGGATCGAGGCCCAGGGCGGCGCGGACGGCCCCGGCGGTGCCTCAGTGACGCCGTGGCCTCCCCAGTACAAAGCGGGCGGGACGCCGGCGGACGTGCTCGGCCCCGACGGGCGCACGTGGTTCCCGGACTGGACCTATGCCGGCGTCCAGGGCGGCATCCCCGAAGTCACGCCTTTCGCCCCGATTGAGCAGTTCGGCGGCCACGCGGACGACGACGCTGACGACGCCCCGGCCCTGCAAGACGCCTGCGACGCAGCAGGCCAGGCCGGCGGAGGCGCCGTGCTCCTGGGCGAGGGCACCTACCACCTCGACCGCAAGGTGACCATCACCCAGAGCGGCGTGGTCATCCGCGGGGCGGGGCGCGACAGGACGAAGCTCGTCATCCGCTACAACGGGAACGAGCGCCGCATCACCGACGGGATCATCGTCTTCGCGGGCGGCGATGACGGAGAGCGCCGCCCCCTGGCCGCGGACGGCGCCCGCGGCGACACGAAGCTCAGCCTGGAGGATGCGACGGACTTCAAAGTCGGCGACTGGCTGTTGGTGGAGGCCCGGAGCACACAGCGTTGGAGAACGCTGATCGAGAGCCGGTGCCGGCTCACGCCCAGGATGGTCATGGTGCGTGTCGAGGCGGTTGACGGCAACGTGGTGACGATCAATCAGCCGCTGCGCATCGACTTCCCCGTCATCGACGAGGCGTCGGTCCGCAGCATGGCGCCCATCGAGCGCTGCGGCATCGAGGACGTCTACCTCACACAGGTCAACAGGCGACCCCATATCTGCACGGTGCTGTTCACGCGCGCAGTCAACTGCTGGGGCCGGCGCGTGACCGTCGAGTGGACGGGGCGGATGCCGCTCTACGGCTCCCGCGTCAAGTGGATGGAGATCCGGGACTGCCAGTTCAGTCACGCGCATGACATCGGCGGCAGCGGCAGCGCTTACGTCGGATGGCAATACTCATGGGACTGCCTGATGGAGAATGTCACCACCCGTAACATGCGCCACGCGCCCAACGTGGACTGGGCCTGCAGCGGCTGCGTGTTCCGCAACTCGACTTTCCACTACAGCGACGCCCAAACCCATTCGGGATGGTGCCACGAGAACTTGTTTGAGAACTGCGTGATCGTCGACCCGCGGGGAAGGCCCTCGGGCGGTGGCTCCTACGGCCATGGGTTCTGGGCCACGCCGCCTTCGGATAGAAGCCACGGTCCGATCGGCCCGCGCAACGTCTTCTACAACTGCGACATCCAGAACTCCGGGCAGCATGTCGTCTTCGAAGATGGCATGGTCACGTACGGCCCGACCGGTCTGGTTCTGGGAGGGATGAACGAGAACTGGCTCTTCCTCTACAACCGCGTCCTGAGCCGCGGACCGGGGATCCTGTTGCGGGGGGCCCAGTTCGACCACGTCATCAAGGGCAACGTGTTCGCAGTGGAAGGCGACTTCGCCGCCGTGGTGGTCGAGGAGCCGGAACGGAGCAGCGGCCTGGAGATGGTCGGGAACGTGGTCTACGGGGGCAATGGTGCTCTCGCTGCGGGGGCTGCATCGGTTGCTGCGCTCGCCGACGCCAACCGGGCGCTGGAGCACGCGGACCAGGTGCCTCCCCGCCCTCAGCCGGAGGTGCCCTCCATCTTCGAATGGCAACGGAGGAACCGCAGGTGGCCGACCACAGGGCCAGGCTGCCTGCGGGATGGGCGCGCCCGTAGGGCGGGTCCGCTTGCCGGCAGCTCAGGTCAGCAGCCGGCGCGGGAACTCACCCGGCAAGTACTCAACTGGCAGACCGGGGAAATGATCTCGAACGAACCCGACCATCGCCTGCATCCCCGGCAGTTCGGCCGTGGCATGGCTGACCACCAGAACCGGGATGTCCAGGTCCCACGACCACAGGCCGCTGCTCGTGGTCTGTATGCCGTCGTCGGTGGCCAGTATGATATCGGGCTCAAGCTGCGCCATCGCGTCCAGGCGCGTGGCTGCGCCGGTGCCGACGGCCATCCGATTGACTGCCTTGTCGGGGTCCCCCATCACCTCAATCCGGTCCTGGCCGAGCGGGCGGACCTTCTCGAGCACGTGTCGTGCGACCTGCTCGACGGTGCGACCTTCAACGAGACAAATCCTGTAGTATGACTCGACCGGTCTGGGTTCGGTCGGGAACCCGAGCCAGTCCGCCCACGCGTCAGGGATGCCGACTTCGGGCATCCGGTCCCACGTGTCATGGCAGCGCATCAGCGTCAGCCCGAGTTCCTCCACCAGCGCTCGCTTCTCCGCATGGTGGCGCTTGCCCAGCTCGGTGTCCGCGTAGGTCGGGTAGAAGGCCCCTTCGTGAGCGATCACGAAGTTCAGCCCCTTCTGTGCGGCCACGCGCAGCCGGGCGTTCGTTGCCAGCCAGGTCGTGGCGATGCCTCGCACCTCGGCTTCCGGATCTCCCGCCATGAACGCGTCGACCGTGTTGTCCCAGTTGACCCAGTGCGCCACCTGCTTGCAGTGTTCCAGGAAGTCCTTTGCTCGCATGTCGCCGTTCCCCTGTGGATAGTGAGTCCGGTAAAGGTAGTGTTGCGGTGGTACAGCCCCCGAAGGGGGCGCCATAATGTACCCACGGGCCACGGGGCCGTGGAAGCGTACATCCTTCATCTGTGTCAATCAGTGAGAATCAGTAGCCAATGCCGTACGTTCGGCGCTGCTTTGCCCAACCGACGCCAAGCCACTGATCTGCACAGATCAGCACTGACCCAGACGCCGGCCCTTCTGCCAGCGGACACGGATGGACACAGCATGCGTGCGACGCCAAG
>CAZSET010000313.1:0-4149 GCA_964605915.1 uncultured candidatus Brocadiaceae bacterium
TCTGGCCACACAGAGCGGGCAGGCTATCTTGCTGCGCATGGGGCAGGACACCGGGTCGTTGGGACCCATGTGGTTTGTCCTGCGTGGCGACCCAGCCGAAGTCCATCAAGTTCCTTGATCAGCATGATGGTGACCGGTTTCCCAGGACATCGAGTATGCCCCAGTGTCCAACGGTTCGCACCGTGTTGCTTGCCTTCGGGGTGTGCATGGACATCGAGGATTGATTCGCCGTGCGTCGGGTCGCAAGTGTGGCTGAGAGTCCTGCCAGCCTTCGAGGGGCCTCAGGGCAAGCAGGTTCAGGAGCTCTCTGAGAACCAGAGGCATTGCAGAGCGCGGAGTGCGGATTGCGGAATGTGGATCGCAACGGCGGCACGGCGTCCCGCCCATGGCTTTTGCCGGGTTGCGCCGGGCAAGGGCAACGACGAAGTCAGCGCCCCCCCTTTCGGCAGTAGGCGGCGCGGCACGCGCGCCCGGCGGCACGCACTTGAGCACCGTAGCGGACCCCGCTATACTCCGGCCCCGTGGACGCACGAGCATCCAGATCAAGCATCAAATACTGAGGGGTCCGGGCGATGGGCAACGAGCGAATCCGACTGGTGACGCGGGGCGACGACGCGGCCTCCTGCAACAGCGCGAACGTGGCGATCTGGAGCTGCCACCGCAAGGGCATCCTTCTGAACGCATCCGTCATGGTGCCGGCGCCGGCCTTCGAGGAGGCCGCCGAACTGCTGGGCGCCGAAAAGGACCTGTGCATCGGCCTGCACGTGACGCTCACCTCCGAGTGGAAGTCCGTGCGCTGGGGACCGGTCCTGCCGCCCGACGAGGTGCCGTCACTGGTCGAGCAGGACGGATGCTTCCCCCGCAGCCGCCGGGCTCTGGAGCAACGGGCTCGGCTGGACGAGATGCTGGCCGAGATCGAGGCGCAGCTTGAGGTCGCCCGTTCCCACGGCCTGGACATTGCGTACGTGGACACGCACATGACCGTGCGTCTCAGTTGCGGGCTGGAGGAACCCCTGAAGGAGCTGGCACGGCGCGAGGGGCTCGTCTACGGCTACGACGTGCCCTGGCTTCCGGACGTCGAAGGCGAGTTCGCCGACCGCGTCGAGAAGCTCATTGCGCGGCTGGAGGCCGCCGAGCCGGGGACCTACATAGGGCTCGGCCATCCCGCCTACGACCGGCCGGACGTGGAGATGTTCAGCCCCGGCGAAGGTGCCAACCGCGATTGGGACCGCCGCATCTTCACCGACCCACGCGTGCTGGACTACTGCCCCGCCAACGGCGTCGTGCCAATCCGCTACACCGAAGCCTGAAGCCAGGCATCGGTCACGGCGCAAGGTCGGGTTCGATCTCCAGGGCCGAGGCGGCGGGCGCCAGACCTATTGAGCCCGGTCAAAGTAATGATGTCATTCTGAGTTGGCCGTACGGCGAATCAAGAATCTCGCCCGCACCGATGTCGACGCCGACCGGCGGGTAAGCCTCTTCGCCGGCTTCGCCGCTCCTCGGAATGACGGCCCTTCGTTGGCCGCTACATTGCTTGCGCTGCCCTCAATAATGCAGCCGAATCGCCTCGCCCGAACGGGCCGATTCGTAACATGCGTAGACCAGCTTCAGGGTCTTCAGGTTGTCCTCGCCCGTGGTCTCGACCGTGCCCTCCCCTCTGAATGCCCGCAGGAAGTTGGCATGGCAACTGACAATGCTGGCTTCCACTGCGCGGTGATCGGGGTTAGCCCAACTGTAAGTGACCGGGGGATATCGCCTGGAATGGGTGCCGTCTCTCGTCGTTACCCGTATCCAGTAGTCTGCGGCGACTTCCGCCGTGCCCTTGTCGCCCTCGACGAACACGAGCGACTGGGGCCAGACATCGTGCTCGTAATAGTTCTCGGGGTAAGCCATCTCGCACGTGACCGTCGTCTTCCCGCCGTTCGCCAACAGCATCACGGTGGCCGCGTCCTCACCCTTGATATTCGCATGCACCCGGTGAATCTGGCAGTACAGACGCTCCGGCTCCCCGAAGTAGAAGCGAGCGATATCGAGGATGTGCGTGCCCATGTCGGTGAGGATAAAGTTCTCAAGGTCGTTCAACGTGGGCTCGTTGATGAAGACGGGATAGCCCGAGACATGCGTGATGCGGGCGCGGAAAGGCGTGCCGATGTCGCCCGAGTCGAGGACGGACTTGAACTGCCTGAGCTGAGTCTGCCACCGCCAGTTCTCGTGGATGTAGTATGGGACGCCCGCGTCGGCGCACGCCTTGACCAGTTCCTCGCCGATCGCTACAGAGGGAGCCATTGGCTTCTGGCTGATGACCGGCACCCTGTGAGCCGCGGCCATCTTGACGAAGCGGGGCAAGGTGAAGGGATTCGTGCACAGGTCTACAAAGTCGATCTTCTCGCGCCGGAAGAGTTCCTCTGGATCGTCATAGACGTTCGGAATGCCGAATTCCTCGGCAAATGCCTCGCCCTTTGTGCGCGTCCGGTTGAACAGCGCGACACACTCGGCGCCATCGACTTCCCGCCACGCGGCCATCTGGAAGCGTGCCCAGTAGCCGGCTCCGAAGAACGCAAATCGTAGTTTCTTGATCTCACCACCCTCCCGTATTCCCGCCCTCGTTTTCTTGGCCTTACTCCGGCTCTTACCCGTGCTCTCGCTCACATCAGTGTCGGAACACTACGACCGGTCGCACCTGGCTCGCGACTGCACGTGCGCAGACATCCGACTATCCAGCCTGTAGCACCGCCGCCCACTGCCCCGGGCCAGGAGTCCGCAAGTGTGCGCAGGCGCCCGCTCGCATCCGTCGCCGGCCGATCCAGCCTCCCTGGTCGATGCCGAACCAGCGCAGGCTGACGCCGTTCCGGCAGCCCGAGATGTCAAGATCCGCGGCGCCGCCGTCTGTGAAGTAGACGGCGTACTGCGTCCCGGGCTCGGCCAGGCAGTAGGCGGAGTTGTCGCCGTCGGCGTGCAGCAGCTCGGGGTGCGGCGCGCAGGCAAAGATGTTGCAGGCCGCGGTGACCCCGCGGGCGCTTCGGATCATCCGCTGCGCGGTGTCGCTGAAGCCCAGGTGCTTCTCGTGGAAGCGGGCCGAAGCCGCGCCCCCGATGATGTTCCTCCAGAAACGCTCCTTGCCGTCCTGGTACGTGCCGAGGTACGTGGACCCGTAGATCTTCACATTGCTGAGCGGGCACGGCCTGTCCGCAACGTAGCTGCGCACGTACTGGATGCCGTCGTAGTGCGCGCGGCCGACGTTCACGTTGTTCTGCGCGATCTCCAGGTAGTCGTAGAGATCGGGCCGATCGAAGACGTGCAGGTGCTCGGGATCGCGCATCTCCTTCGGGTCGCGCATCTCGGTGATATGCACCTTCCGCCGCGCTTCGCCGGCCTTCGTGCGGACGTACCGGGCCCAGTACTCGCCCCACTTCGGCGTCACCATGGTCTCGTTGTTCATGCAGTAGAGCACGTGGTCATAGCGCAGCGTGTGCGACAGGATCCGATCCACGAAGCGCTGCTGGTAACGCAGCACCGCGGCCAGATTGTGTTCCTCGGGGACGGTCCAGAAGAAGGGGTTCTCCGCCTTGTGCGGCTCAGTGGAAACGACGGTCGGGAGGCCCGTGCTCTCCGCGGAGTAGTTCACGTTGTTCGCGGGGTTGAATGGGTTCAGCGCCCAGGTGTCCCGGTAGTAGTCGAAGGTCGCCCACAACTCGCAGTCCGTGACGATGCCCCTGGCCCTCGACTCGCGCAGGAACAGCTCGAACCGGTCCCAGTACTCCTCGTTCCACTGGTCCAGGTCGTAGCGCTCACCCACGCGTGCGAACGGCCAGCAGTTGCTGCTGTGCTGCCCGGACATGAGGCAGCGCGTCCAGTTGCCGCCGACCGCGACCAGCGCCTCCAGGTACTGGACCAGGTTGGGCAGGTGGAAGACGCCGACGTCATTGGGCCCTTCCGCGCGCGGCGCCCCGCCCAGCAGCAGCACCGGCGCGCCGCCGAGCGCCCAGTAGTACCGATTGCCGTGGTAGATGCCTATTCCTCGACCTGACTCGCCCATGTGCGTTCTCCCTCCCGCCCAGAGCCAACGGAATTATTCAGCGCCGGCCCGGGTCCTGCTAAGAGCCTCTAACAGAATGACCCGTGGCCGCGACGGAGCGGATTTCGCCGCAG
>CAZSET010000314.1:0-4112 GCA_964605915.1 uncultured candidatus Brocadiaceae bacterium
TCTGCAGCACAAAGGCATGGTCGAGCAGCACGCCGCCGAAGACGGCGGCCATCACAGCAAGCGCCACCCACAGGTAGCCCCACCCCATGGTCCAGAGGATGACCGACCGCCTGATGCGGTCGATCTTCAGCAGGACAGGATCGCCCTTAAGGACCTTCCCGGTGGATGGGGACACTTTGCTTCCTCGGCTCCTGCGGGTGCGCGATTGCCGCCGTCCGAAGACCCGCCTCGCTCCACACCATTATAGTGAACGAAAGAGGGAGAGTAAACGCCGCCACCAGGGCGGCTCCTGGCCGGATCAGCCCTTGACGAACCGCATGTGATAGCCGGCGTTCTTGCAGGCGGCGAACCTGTCCCGGCTGGCCTGGCGAAGCCCCTCGTCATAGACGACAGCGAAGTCGCAGATCCGGGCGAAGCGCTCGAATCCCTCGGGCAGGCCGTCGCCGCTGCCCAGAATCAGTGTGTCGGATTCGACCTGGCCAGGATCGCCCGTGGCGATGATGACGGGCTCGATGACGGGCTCTTCCGCCTTCTCCAGGCGGACGTGGGGGATGAACGCCTCCTGCCGGAAGGTCCAGAGCAGCGAGTCCAGCTCGTCCGCTTCGCCCTCGTCGCTCAACAGGATGCAGACGGTCCGGCCCTGCAGGTAGTAACGTTCCGTCCAGTCGCACACAAAACGCAGCCTGTCCCCGGGGGAGAGCAACTCGATGAACGTCGCCGCTCTGTCGTGCTCGTCAGCCATTGCGGAAGCTCGGCCCGTGCTACCGAAGTTGGCAAGGGCGGCGCAGTGCCCGCGGGCCTACCGGCCGGTGTCGATCAACGTCATGGCCTCGGCGCGGGTGGCGGGTTTCTCTCTGAACAAGCCCGTCACAACGCTGGTTACGGTCAGCGACCCGGGCTTCCTGATGCCCCGCATCGTCATACACAGGTGCTCGGCCTGGACGACGACCATGACGCCCTTGGGGCGCAGCGTGCGGTTGAGGGTGTCCGCGATCCCGGCCGTCATGCGTTCTTGTGTCTGGAGGCGACGTGCATGCGCATCGACCACGCGCGCCAGTTTGCTGATGCCCGTGATGCGCCCGCCGGCCGGGATGTAGGCCACGTGCGCCCGGCCGAGAAAGGGAAGCAGATGGTGCTCGCACATGGAGTAGAAAGGAATGTCCTTAACCAGAACCATTTCATCGTAGCGTTCCTCGGTGAAAATCTTCACCAGGTCGTCGGGCCGCACGTCCATCCCGGCCAGAATCTCCCCGAAGGCCTCTGCGACTCTGCGCGGCGTATCGGCCATCACTCCCTTCGTCGCATCGCGGCCCAATCCCTCCAGGATCAGGCGAACGCCCTCGGTGATCTTGTCGCGATCAATCGCCAAGCTCCATTCTCCTCGTCCGAGTAAGCTCTGTAGCCGGCACTGGCATGCTGCCAGGCAGACGCGCCTCCCATGGGCGCAGCTCAGAAGGCCATCTCCGTTTGCCAGATGACCTCCTTCATCTGCCGGACGGCCTCGCGGATGCCCACGAACACCGCCCGCGAGACGATGCTGTGCCCGATGTGCAATTCGTGGGGCCGCAAGGCCTGCACTACGCCGCCGACGTTGGCGTAGGTCAGCCCGTGGCCTGCGTTGACCACGAGACCAAGGTCGCGGCCCAGCTCGGTTCCCTTCTGCAGATCGCCCAGGCATCGCTCCCGCTCCGCCGGCCGCTCTGCGTTGGCGTAGCTTCCCGTGTGCAGCTCCACGAAGGTGGCGCCGAGCTCCGCTGCCCGCTCGATCTGCGCCGCTTCGGCGTCGATAAAGAGGCTGACGGGGATCCCCTTATCGGTGAACCGGGCGACGGCGTCGCGAACTCTGTCGCTCTGCCCGACCACGTCTAGACCGCCCTCGGTGGTGACTTCCTGGCGGTTCTCGGGCACGAGCGTGACCATGTCGGGCTCGCTTTCCAGCGCAATCTGCACTATCTCGTCGGCCAGGGACATTTCCAGGTTCAGGTCGACGGACACGGTCTCGGACAGCAGGCGGAGGTCCCGGTCGCCGATGTGCCGGCGGTCAAGCCGCAGGTGGATGGTGATGATGTCCGCTCCGCCCAGTTGGGCCTCTGCCGCGGCCCACACGGGATCCGGTTCGTAGGTCCGCCGGGCCTGGCGGATTGTCGCCACGTGATCGACGTTCACCCCCAGGAGTGCCATCTCGACGCCCTCTAAGATAGATCGCAGTGCAGACCTCGTATTCTACTCATTCGGCGGGATTCTTCAACCGCAGCGTGACGTGCCCCGGCTCGCACTGGACGGCGCGGTAGGTCACGTCCTCCGGCAGCCAGACCCGGACCCTCTCTTCGTACAACGCGCTGGCGCCCACCTCGATCTGTTCATCGGCCAGGGTGGTTAGGTCTATGATCGCTCGTATGGACTCGGGTTGCAGCCTCTTCAGGTTGGCGGGTGCAGCCGTCACTACCACGTCGACCGTGTCCTGCTCCTCCACAAGCTCCACCTTGTAGGGGAAGCCGGGCACCATCGTAAACCCGATCGGGATGCCATCGAAGCGCCGCTCTTCCACCTGCTCTCCGCTCACGTAGACGCGGGCGTCCACCGTGGTCTGGCTAAGCTGCAACCGAACGGTGACGGACTGGCCGTCGTCCAGCGTGACCTGGACCTCGTTCTGCAGCGCGACGGGCTGGTAGATGTCGCTTCGGCTGCCATAGACCGGTATCTTCTCGGTCGTCACGTATTGCACCGCATCAACGGCAACGGCCGGGCCCTGTACCGTGACGCTGGGAGGCGAAGCTTCCGGTTCCGGTGCCAAACGGAAACCGGCGGCCGGCATCCCTGAGGTTTGGACCTTGACCGGCAGGACCGCTCCGGTCCTGATCGGGCTGACGAACACCCTCACCTCGGGCGGCGAAACGTCCCTGAAGCGCAACTGCACGACGTCCGACTCCGGGACTGTGGGCGGCAGCCAGTCGCGATCCACGGGCAACGTCGCCCAGCCGTCCTCCAGTTCCGTCTCGCTCAGATTGTAGGTCAGGTTGTGCATGATGGCGTTGTCGACCCTCCTGAGCACAGACTGGGGGCCGGCCGCGCGGACCCTCACCCTCTCCTCTGTCTGAAGGACCACCCTGTATCCATCGGGAGGGATGACGGTCACTCGGGCCTCTCTGTCTATCACGTCAACCAGGCTGTTGTTGGCGTAGAGCCAGATGCCGACCGAGATGATCAGCGCCAGCAGTTTCAGCCAGAAGTTGCCGAAGATCGCTCTGAAGACTGTTCCGAACATGCTCCGTCCCGGTCAAGCTACCTCTTGGACTTCGGTGGCCAGCTCTTCGAGCGCGCGCCGCAGGGACTTCTCGTCCAGATCGCGCTGAAGCGTCCCGCCCACTGCCAGCGAAACCTTGCCCGTCTGCTCGCTGATGATGATGGCGACCGCATCCGACTCCTCGGTGATGCCGATGCCGGCCCGGTGCCGCGTGCCGAGCTCGGTGCTGAACTGCGGGCTATCGGTCAGCGGGAACAGACACCCGGCCGCCGCTATCCGCTGCTGCCGGATCACGATCGCTCCGTCGTGCAGGGGCGTGCCCGGCCAGAATATCGTCTTCACTACCTCTGCGGTGACTTCCGCGTCCAGCCTTACGCCGCCTTCGGTGTAGCCCCGCAGCCCGACCTCGCGCTCCAGTGCGATCAGCCCCCCCACCCTGTCGCGTGCCAGACTGAAGGTGGCCTTCACCAGTTCGTCGGTGAACCGGCTGTGGGGCCGGAAGAACATCCGGAACAATGGGTTCTGGCCCAGCTTGATGAGCGCGCGGCGCACCTCCGGCTGGAACAGGATGATCAGCGGAACAAGAACCACGGGCACGAACCGGCTCAGCACCCAGTTCACCGTCACCAGTTGCATGTGACGGGTCAAGAGGCCGGTCACGGTGGCCAGCACCGCAGCAAAGATGGCCAGCCCCTTCAGGACGCCGGCCCCGCGCGTCCCCTGCATGATGCGCAGGAAGGCGTAGACGAAGATGAAAATGATGAAGACCTCAACGACGGCCCGGATCAGGATGGGGTACCGCACGCTGAACCAGTGCCCGATCTCGTAGAGGACCTCACCCATCTCGGTAGTCCGCCCCGCGCCTGAT
>CAZSET010000315.1:0-4076 GCA_964605915.1 uncultured candidatus Brocadiaceae bacterium
GGGCACCGGCGCGCGATCGATCGCAGCTTGAGATTTTCCATACACATTCTAAGGCCGCCGAGCGCAAGGCGCGCGCCGACCGGCGGACCGTCCTTTTCATCGACGAGCTGCACCGCTTCAACCGCGCCCAGCAGGACGTGCTGCTGCCCGACGTCGAACGGGGCACCGTCATCCTGGTCGGCGCCACCACCCACAATCCGTTCCACTCGATCAACTCGCCGCTGCTGTCGCGCTCGCAGATATTCCAGTTCAAGCCGCTCAGCCGCGAGCACTTGCGCGAGCTGCTGCTGCGCACCCTCCGTGACGAGGAGCGCGGGCTCGGGCAGCACCCCGTCGACGCGGACGAGGAAGCGCTCGACCACCTGGGCGAGATGTGCGACGGCGACGCCCGCCGCGCCCTGAACGCGCTCGAGGTAGGCGTCTTGAGCACCGAACCCGGACCGGACGGGCGCATTCGCTTCGACCTGGCCCTCGCCGAAGCCTCCATCCAGCGGAAGGCCCTCGTCTACGACCGTGACGAGGACGAGCACTACGACAGCGCCAGCGCCTTCATCAAGAGCATGAGGGGCAGCGATCCTGACGCAGCCCTCTACTGGATGGCCAAGATGCTGGAGGGGGGCGAGGACCCGCGCTTCGTTGCGCGTCGGATCGTCATCTGTGCCGCAGAGGACGTCGGCAACGCCGCGCCTTACGCCCTGGTGCTCGCGACCGCCGCCCAGCAGGCGGTCGAGTTCGTCGGCATGCCGGAGGCCCGAATCCCCCTGGCCCAGGCCGTCACTTACATCGCCTGCGCGCCGAAGAGCAACGCTTCCTGCGTCGCCATCGACGCGGCGGAGAAGGACGTGCGGGAGGGCCGCACGCTGCCCGTGCCGGACTACCTGAAGGACGCCAGCTACCGGGGCGCCGAGCGCCTCGGGCACGGCAAGGGCTACAAGTACGCGCACAGTTTCGAGGGGCACTGGGTGGACCAGGACTACATCCCCACCACGCGCATCTACTACCGCCCGACCGAGCAGGGGCACGAGAAGAACCTCAAGGCCCGCCTGGACGCCATCCGCAAGGCCCGCGGAATCGAAGACGAAGAACGAACCGACGACAAGTAACCACGACGGCACGACGAGCACGACGAGCGCGCGGAGTGCAAGACAGCGGCGAGGTGTCGCCACATCGCGGACTTGCTGGCGCTTCGGACGTTTGCAGCAGCCATAAGCACGATTTGACGGGACATATTGCCCCGGCTAGAATGATCTGGGATTCTGCTGCCAGAGGGGCGGGGTACGGGGCCATCGTACGGGCCATGGAAAGACGAGCGGCCGTTCACTGCGAGCTAGGCGAACCCCTCTGACCGATCGCGAGTGAAGCACGGAGCGACACATGATTCTTGAGAAGCTCGAACTGCGCAACTACAGGGGTTTCAAGCCGGAGCCTATCCTATTCGAACGCGACGTCACCGTGTTGGTTGGCCCAAACGACACGGGGAAGTCAAACGTCCTGCGAGCGCTAAGCGGGTACAGAGACCCGAAGGCGCTGCAGCCTGACGAAGTCGCGACCAAAGGGAACACCGCGGGGCCTCAGGTGCTGACAACATGGTTTGTGCCGGACGGATGGGGCCGACGCAAGCAGATGAAGCAATTCACGAAGAGCAACGACGAATCTGAGCGCGTTGCTCTCAGAGTCACCTCCGAAGGCGTCTCCTGTTGGCTCCCGGCCGCTCAAGGGCAGGAGCAGGCAAAGACCCTAGGCACACGCGGCGCCGACAGGTGGTTCCCTGGTGCCTCTATGCTTGACATGGCGGCGGCGAGCCAGCTGCCCACCATCCCGGGGTCCCTGGCGCCATTGGACGAGCTCAAGAGCGATGACAATAGACTCGTGGCGAAGCTCCTCCAGGTTGGCGGGTGTGACATCAGCCAACTGCTAGCCAGCGAGACGGAGGCGGGGCAAAGGCGGAGCGTACGTACGGTGGCCGCGAAGGTGAACGAGAAACTGCAGCTCCTGCTGCCGTCGGCCCCGAGTCTGACAATGCACATTCAGAACGGTCTGCTCGACATCAGTTTCTCCGATGAGGAACAGTACCACTTCAGTACTTCCCAGCGAGGCTATGGTCTACTCGTCCTTCTGCGGGCCATCGTTTTGGTTCTGAGCTTTGTCGAGCACGACAAGAAGAAGCCTAGATCTCTAATCCTGCTGGATGAGCCGGAAACTGGGCTGCACCCCGGGGCGCAACAGGGCCTGTGTGAGTTCTTGCAGGGGGTCGCTCGGGAACACAAACACCAGGTCATCTACGCGACGCACTCGCCCTTCATGATAGACCCGAACCGCATACACCAGGTACGTCTCGTGGGGAAAGACGGAACTGCTTGTGTCGTGGAGAACAAGCCGTACCAACTTCTCCACAAGGAGCCGATCCGGAGCGCTTTGCAGCTACCGATGGGGTATGGCCTTTTCCTATCTGACAAGAACACTATCGTCGAGGGCATCAGCGATCAGGCGATGCTTGTCGCACTCAGCCAGGCCTGCGCTGCCCTCGACCTGCCATACCTCGACCTGCGCAACACGAGCATTATCCCGGCCGGCGGCGCTGGAGAGAACCTTTTCGGTGCCCTGAAGGCTCGTGCTACGAGGCGAGGCGCGCAAGCGATTGCCGTCTACGACAAGGACGAGGCAGGGCACAAGGCACTGGGGCAAGCTAAGGAAGCGGATTGTAATGGGCTCTACGTCAACGCGCAACCGTACAGCGGCACCGAGATCACCACAACGGAATTCACGACAGAGGATCTCGTCCCCGCTCGGATCTACTTGGAGGCCCTGAAGCACGATTATGCCAAGGTGCACGCCAAGCAGGAGCTGCGCGACACGGCACCGACGCCCGATGAAATGGCGGACATGTTGGATAAGGAGCAGAGCACCGCGCCGATACTGGCAGCGTGCGAAGGGTTCGTTCAGACCAGTCTTGCCGGCGCAGGTTTCGAATTCCGCAAGAACGCCGTCGCTACAGAAGCGGCATCCCTCCTTCTCGAAGGAATGCCTTCAGAACGCGCAGGAGAGCAGGGCACCTACGGCAAGCAGGATTTGGAGCGAGCTCAACGGCTGTTCGCCGAAATCAACAGGCTGTTCGACGAAGCCAAGGTGAATTCATAGTGGGCCGCCCAGCCGCCTGGACGAAAGCGCAACCGCTCGTGTCACAGGTATCTGCCAGCGGCGCACTGCGGCAGCCTGAGGAGGCGCAGGCATGGGGAACGCGGCGGAGTTCGAGCCGATTCCGCCCGAGACCGAGCAAGTCGCCGCGAAACTGATTGAGGCGGCCTTCCGCGTGCATCGCGCGTTGGGGCCCGGCCTCCTCGAATCCGTCTACGAAGCCTGCCTCTGCCACGAACTGGGCAAACTGGGCGTCCCATTCCAACCTCAAGTGGACGTGCCCGTCGAATACGACGGCGTCCGGCTCGGTATAGGTCTACGGCTGGACATCCTGGCCGGTGGGCACGTCGTGGCCGAATTGAAGGCGGTGGAGAAGATCGAACCGCTCCACCAGGCGCAGTTGCTGACGTACATGAAGTTGGCGGGCGTCCGGATCGGATTCCTCATCAACTTCAACGTGGCGCAGATGAAGGACGGCATCGTGAGGATGGTTCTGTGATGCTGATGAACGTCATGGCCGTCGTCTTCAGGGACGGCAACGGCTAACCACAACGACACGACGAACACGACGTTACAGCAGGGCTGAACCACGACGACACGACGGACACAACGTGAAGGAGAACTCTCTGTCGTCTTTCTTCCGTGTTCTTGCGTTGTGAACGTAGTGTCGTAGTGGTTGCCTCCTTCAGGGGACGGCAATGCTCACCACAACGGCACGACGAGCACGACGTCACGGCATACTTCCGTCCTTTTCCTTCCGTTGTGCACGTCGTGTCGTCGTGGTTCTCATGGAGGTGCCTTGAGTTCGTGTTGAGGAGAAGACCAAGGCTGGCGCGGCGCTGGTGCCCGAAGTGCAACGAGCCGATGGGCCCGATGCGCATCGAGGGCACCGAGGCCGACCTGTGCCTGAAGTGCATGGGCATGTGGTTCGAGCCCGGCGA
>CAZSET010000316.1:0-4066 GCA_964605915.1 uncultured candidatus Brocadiaceae bacterium
TGGACCAATCCGAGGTGCGCAACACGGTCGGCTGCGGGGATGCATTCCTGGCCGGCTGGCTGAGAGGGGAAGAGGTGACTGCCGCGCCGGCCGACGCTCTGTGCTGGGCGGTTGCCGCCGGCGCCGCCTCGGCCATGAGCGACATGACGGTCGGCTACTCACTGTCCGACGTGGAGTCCCTGCTGCCGCGTTGCGTGCCGCTGTCCGAGTCCTGACCGCGGAGGGAGCGCTCCTCATCGCCCGGTTCGTCGGCGCCTTGCCCGGGGAAGGAGTAGCCGCAGACTCCGTCGACGTCGCGAATGTCGCGCAGATCAATGGGGAACGCCGTGCAGTTTGCCGGTCGAGCCAGGCCGTAGATCAGGCAGCGATTGTTGCGGAGAAGGAAGGGACACCGGAACACGAGCCTGCAGCATTTGGCGCATTGGCGGCACTCGCCCTGCCGGCGCTGTCGCTGTTCCCTGACGTAGCCGGGCCGGAACGAAGTGAGCCAGGCCCGTCTGAGTTTGCCTCGAATCTGTGTCAGCATGGACGACATTGTCGGTGGCTCCCGGCTTCGCGAACGGTGACCAGACTTCCGGGCTTCCGGCCCCTCAGCCCGGCGGGGGGATCAACGGACAGTCTACCGGTATGGGAGGACTCGTTCAAGCTCAGAGGCACGGAAGGCAAATCGGGCGCGGGCCGCTTCAACCGCCCTCTGACGGGAGCGCTGGCTCCCATTCGACGGCCGAGGCGGCCAGCGTCGTGCCCGTCGCATAGGCCAGGTCCACCTGCGCTATCTGATACTCGGTGAGGGCGAGTATCTCGGCCGACTGCGCATCGGCCAGCCGCGTCTGCGCGTCCAGAACGTCGGTGGAGGTGCGCAGGCCAAGGTCGAATTGGCGTTGCTCGGCTTCCAGGTTCCTGCCCGCCAGCAGCGCCCGCTGGCGGCTGGCCAGGATCCGCTGCCAGGTCGCCTCCAACCGGTCCAGGGCATTGGCCACTTCCTGCTGGATGACCAGCTCGCGCAGCTTGCGCGTGGACAGGCGTTGCACCCGCGTGTAGACGGCGCGCCGTAGCGCGCTCCTGGCGGCCTTGTTCCCGATGGGCACGACAAGCTCAAGGCCGACCCTGTGGTCCTCGAACCGCCTGTCCAGCAGCATGTCCAACGCGTCGTGCGTGGTCGGGCCCAGGCCGTTGATGTTGTAGGTGTAGCCCAGGGCCAGGATGGGAAGGGCCTGGTTCTTTTGGTACTCGATGGTGCTGGCGTCCTGGGCGATCTGGAGCTCCAGTTCGAGCATCTCCATGCGGTTCGAGAGGGCGGCCTCAAGCAGCCGCTCGCCGTCCAACCTGAGGTGAAGGGGGTTGGGCTCGGTGCTTGGGATGACGACCGTGGCCGTCTCCATGCCGAGGTCGGGCTTGTTGAGCAGCAGCTTCAGCTCGCGCTCTCGGTCGCGCACGGTGTTGTCCGCGATGATGATGGCCTCCAGGCGCTCGGCCACGCCGGCCTGGGCGCGTACGATCTCCACCTCGGCGACGGTGCCGGCTTTCACCATTCGTTCCACGCGCGCGAGCTGAGCCATGGCCAGGCCGTACTCGTTCTTGCGCACCTCCGCTTCCTTCCTGGCGGCGTAGAGCCTCCAGTAGACGCGGTCGACCGCCGCCAGGACGCCGATGACTTCGAGCTTGGTCCGTGCCTCCGTGATCTGCGATTCGTAGTGGGCGAGCCGTATGGCGTGCGTGTTCGTGCGAAGGCCGGCGTTCCGAAGAAGCGGCTGGCTTATGGAGACGACGAAGTCCGTCGTGTAGGCGGGGCTGAGCGTGGCGAAGACATTGTTGCTCTCGCTGCGGCTGAAGGGCACGTCGAAGGTGAGCGAGCCGCCGGTACGCAGCGGGACGTAGACGCCCAGGTCGGCGGCGATCAGCTTCTCCTTCGAGGCGTCCAGCGTAGTCGAGACGGGCGTCTCCGCGCGCGAGTAGCTGAAGTTGGAGAACAGGTACGGCTCGAAGACGGCCTCCGCCTCCCTGACCGTCTCGCCGGTGATGGTCGGGCTCAGGAGGGCGACCTCCAGGTCCAGGTTGTTCTCGAGCGCCACGGCCCGGCACTCATCCAGGGCGAGTTGGAGTTCGGCAGGGGGGGATCCGGGTTCGCCTTGGCCGGCAGTCTCCTCTTTGCCCTCATCGGCAGACATGGCCTCGAAGTTCATCGGCTCTACCCGCCGTAGGCGGCGCGCCGGCACGCGGATGTCCAGCATCGGATCGGTGGTGAACAGGGCCTTGCAGCCGATCCAGAAGCAGCTTGCTGCCGCCACGGCGAGCAACAGCAGGGAGCTGCGAATCAATCCGTGCGTGATGCGGTCACTCATGTCTGAGGGCCTCGATGGGGTCCAGACGGGCGGCTTTGAGCGCCGGGAACATTCCGAAGAAAACGCCCACGCCGGCTGCGAAGCCGAACGAGATAATCACCGCCCAGAGCGGGATGTATGCCTTGTCGAGCTGCGCACCCGGGATGTTCACCATGATCTGCGTGAGCCCCTCGGCCACGGCCACACCCACCATTCCGCCGATGAGGCATAGCATGACGGCCTCGACAAGGAACTGGAGCAGAATGGCCGACGCCCTGGCTCCGACCGCCTTCCGCAGCCCTATTTCCCGGGTCCGTTCCGAGACGCTGACGAGCATGATGTTCATGATTCCCACGCCGCCGACCAGCAGCGAGATACCCACGATGCCGGCGGCGACGACCGTGATCGCCATGGCCACCTTCTTGAACTCCTGCAGGTACTTCTCGATGACCTCGACGCGGAACGTGTCCGGATCGCCAGGCCTCAGGTTGCGTGCGCGGCGCAGGAAGAAACACATCTCCGCGCGCGCCTCTTCCGAGACTTCGGGCGACTTGCTCGCGGCGATCACCAGCATCCAGGGCTGCGCCATCTTCCAGGCCGTCATGAAGGGGATGCACACCTCCATCCCCTCCGAGCCTTGGCTGAACATGGCGCTCTCCAGCTGCGGCTCCACCACGCCGACGACGCGGAACAGCCTGGTGCCGATCAGAACTGACTGATCGGTGCAATCGCGGTCGAGCCGGAGCTTGTCCCGCACCTCCGGCGTCAGCAAGCACACCGGTCGCGCGTTCTCCTGGTCCATGACGGAGAAGGGGCGGCCGAGCTGGACCGGCCGGTTCTCAATGCTGTGCCATGAGGCGTCGATCCCCAGCACGCGGACGTTCTCCAGCGACTCGTCACCGAAGTGCACCGTCTGCTCCATGTGCGAGACCCGGGTAAGGTGACCGACCGACGGGCAGTGGCGCTCCAGGCCGTCGACCAACTCCGGTGTGAAGCGTATCAGGTGCCACGGAGCGCGGCGCAAACGTCCCTTCTCCGGCCGTTGGGGCATGACGTAGATCTTGTTCGTGCCGAATGCCTCGAACTCGGAAAGCACGTGCGCCTTCAGCCCGGTCAGGACGGCGATGACCGTGGTCACCGATGCCACGCCGATTATGATGCCGATTGTGGTGAGCGCTGCGCGCGCCTTGTTCGCCCATATCTGTGCCAGCGCGAGCAGGGCGCTCTGCACCACCAGCCGCAGGAACAGGAATGGCCAACGGAACGCGATCACGGCGTTCCCCCCCCGCCTTCAGGCGCGCCGTCGGCCGCGCTCACCACAGGCTGGGACAGACCGTCGCGGTCAGCGGGCAGGTCCGACTGGACGCGCCCGTCCCTCATCCGCACGATCCGTTCCGCATGGCTGGCCACGCTCCTCTCGTGCGTGACCATGATGATTGTCTGCCCCTCGCGATGGAGCTGGTCGAAAAGCGCCAGGATCTCGGCGCCGGTCTTCGTGTCGAGATTGCCCGTAGGCTCGTCCGCCAGCAGGATGGCGGGGTCGTTGATGAGCGCCCGGGCGATGGCGACGCGCTGCCTTTCGCCTCCCGATAGCTGGTTCGGCCTGTGCCTGGCCCGGTCGGTCAGGCCGACCCGCTCCAGCTCCGTCTGGCAACGTTTGCGCCGGCCCCACCAGCCCCCGCGGGAGTAGATCAGCGGCAACTCCACGTTCTCATACACGCTCAGGTCACCGATCAGGTTGAAGC
>CAZSET010000317.1:0-3952 GCA_964605915.1 uncultured candidatus Brocadiaceae bacterium
AGGTTGGGGGCCAGGCGTTCGGCGAAGTGGCGGGCGTTGCCGTCGGCCAGGAGGCGAACGGACTCGTCGGCGTGGCGGGCGACGGCGTCGGCCTGCCACTGGGGCAGGGGCAGGGCGGCGCAGTCGCAGGCGTGCTGCCAGGAGAGGACGCCGGCGCGCCAGAGGTACGCCTCGGTCTTCGGCCCGATCCCGGGCATGTGACAGAACGTATTCTCCAGCATGGCGCTCGTCCCGTACCCGAAGGACCCTCAATCTTGCAGTTCCGGCGGCTCCCGTAAGACTGCCTTTCTGAAGGCTGACGCGAACTCCCCCAGGGCGCCGTCGAGGTGCTGTGCTGTGTCAGAGAAGTCTGAGTGCAGGAGAGACGCCTTGCGTTCCTCTGCCTCCTGGTACTCGGCATACAGCTCGTTACCCAGGGCCTTCTGCTTGCCGTTACCCAGTAGAGCCGCCAACGTAGTGCTCTTGTCCTCGACCTGGGCAAACCAGGTCGCCTCGACCGTCTGCGCGTAGCTCAGATAGTCTCTCGCAATCGCAGTAGCACACCCCGTGGTGTTGGAAAGCCCTCTGCTCGTGAAGTCCTGCTTAGTTGAGTTCCACTTCTGGCAGTACGCGTCATGGGCGACTTCGAGCTCGCGCAGGAATCGTGCAAGCTCCGCGTGTAGCTCGGCCTTCAACTCGGTTACACGGTCTCTGCGCAGCAGACCCCACACAATCAGACCCCCATAGATGCCGAGGAGGCCGACCAGTACTACTGTCAAACCGGCAGTCCCCTCTATTCGGAGAGCGTCCCGGAGGGCGATCAGCGCCGCCACCAGGAGCGATAGCACGAGCACGAAGATGCGTAGCACCATAGCATCTGCTTCCCGCCAGCGATGAATGCTGGCATTAGACTACGGTCGTTAGTCTGCCGCAAGCGTACCGAGGCGGGCAGTAATGAGCTGGAGCGCAACATGCAGTTGCGATAGCTCGGCTTGGAGATCCGCACGCCTCTGCCTTGACGATCCGGTCGGCGGGGAGCAGTCGCCGGATGAGCAGATCGCCATCGGCGCCGGCAAGAACCCCCTGCTTGGGCCGTTCCCCCACAACACCCACAACGACGTGGACGGCAAGGTGGCGCTCTCCTGGTCGGACGGAACCGACATCGAGGTCGCTTTGGCCACACCGTAGGGGAGCGCGATGGCAGCCCCGTCAGCGGATCATCTCGCACTCGACGCCTAAGTGCTCGGCGGAACGGGCGAGGCCCCGGTCGGCGGTGAGGAGCCGAAGGCCGTTCGAGAAGGCGCTCGCAAGGTGAAGGGCGTCGACGGTACGTAGAGGCGTGGCGAACCGGCTGATCCAGTCAGCGGCGAGCACGTATTCCTTGGTCTCGACGGGCACCACGCGGTAGCGCCGCTCTTCCAGGTGGAGCCGGAACTGAGAGAGCAGCTGCCCGGCCGGCTCGGTCCCCAGTTCGCCCGTGCGGACCTTGAGCGCCAGAGCCGAGCAGAACTCGACCTCGGTCAGCGGGCTCACGGTCGGTGCGTCTGCCTTGCCGATGGCTTTCTGCGCCGCTTCGCTGAGCGGTTCCGGGCAGTAGTAGGCGACCAGGGCGCTCGTATCGACGTAAGCCATCAGTACCGTTCCTCAGCCCGCATGTCGATGACGGTCTGGGAGAGGGGTTTCCCGCTGACCTTGATCGATGCCCTGAACTCGGAGAGGTCGGGCAGCGGCTTCAGGGGCTTCTGCTCCGCCGGCACGATGCGGGCCACCTGCTTGCCCCGTCGGGTGATGGTCACCGACTCGCCGCGCTCTGCCGCCCGGACCAGATCGCTGAGACGCTTGCGCGCCTCCGACAGGCTGACGCTATCCATGGTCGACCTCCTGAACGTTACATCTCAATTGTACAACAACGCCAGCCCCTGTCAACAGCCTGGGGAGAGCGTCAGGTGCGCGGCCTAAAGGTCCAGGTCGAGGCCGACCGCTACCTGGCCTTATGTGCTGGCCTTCGACTTCTCACGCGGCGGCGAGGGCTGATGCTGCGCGGCCTTGATCGGCCAGACCCGTGTGCGTAGAATCGGCGTTCGTTCCGGCGTGGTGGCGCCGTGCGTCGGCGCCGTCACTCCGTCAGCAATGGGGGAGGCAGTCGATGGGCGTGATGTTACTGTGGCCGATCGTGTTGCTGGTCGTCGTGGCCGTGTTCGTTGGTCTGTACCTCCTGATCCGGCAGGTGGCCAAAACCCAGGGCGCGCAGGGCATCGGCATCCTCGCCATGGCTGTCGGATTCGTCTGCATGTTGCTGCCGATCTTCCGCCTGATGGGAGGCAGCTTCCGCACAGCTGAACTGGCGGCTATGGTTTCCGGGGCCGTCATCTTCGGATGCGGCACGATCGCCACCGTCATCGCCGCCAGGAAGGGATAGGCGCTTGCCGGCAGAGCGACTGTGGCCACGGCAAAGGGGGGGCCGGGGGCAGCACTCTATAGCTCAGGGGGGCTAACAGGGCTCGCTGAAGTCTTCTCTGGTCTCCGCGCCCCTCACCCTAACCCTCTCCCGACAGGAGAGGGAATCCCCCCTCCCCATGGGAGGGGCGAGGAGAGGGCCAAACGATCGAAGACTTATGTCAGCTCTCTTAGAGCCGCAATTCGGCGATGCGGGATAGCGCTGCCTCGAGGACTTCGTCCGGATAGGTCAGCGAGGTGCGGAAGTACCCCTCGCCCCACTGGCCGTAGCCCAGTCCCGGCGTCACGACAACGCCCGCCTTCTCCAGAAGGTCCGTCGCGAAGAGCCCGCTGGAACCCTTGTATTCCTCCGGCACGGGCGCCCACACGTAGATGGTGGCCTTCGGCTTCTCGATCGACCAGCCGTTCGAGTTCAGGGCCTCTACGACCCTGTCGCGGCGGCGGCGGTAGACGGCGTTGATGGACGGGCTGAGGTCTTCCAACATGCTCAAGGCCCGCGCGGCGGCGAACTGCACGGCCCGAAGCGTGCCGTTGTCCGTGTTCTCCTTGACCGTGCGCAACGCCTTGACCGCAGAGGCGTTTCCCGCGACGCACCCGACGCGCCACCCCGTCATGTTAAGGGCCTTGCTGAGGGAGAAGAACTCGACGGCCACCTCGTGCGCGCCCTCGACCTGCAGGATGCTGGGCGCAACGTAGCCGTCGTAGGTGTTCTCGCTGTAGGCACAGTCGTGCGCGATGAGGATGTCGTTCTGCCTGGCGAACTCGACGGCGCGCTCGAAGAAGGCGAGGGGCGCCGTTGCCGTCGTCGGGTTGTTGGGATAGTTGAGCCACATCAGCTTGGCCAGACGCCGCACTTCGCGCGGGATGGCCTCCAGGTCGACTAGAAAGCCGTTCTCCTTGAGCAGGGGCGCCTGGTGCGTGACTGCACTGGCGAAGACGTGGCCGATGTTGTAGGTCGGGTAGCCCGGAGAAGGGGCGACGGCCAGATCGCCCGGGTTGAGGATCGCCATCGAGAACTTGGCAATGGCGTCCTTGCTGCCCATCGTGGTTACGAGCTGGTCCTCGTCAAGGGCAACGCCGAACCGGCGCCTGTAGAACTCCCGCGCCGCCTGGGGGAACTCGGCCGCCGGGACGTCGCAGCCGTAGCGATGACGATCCGGATCGGCCGGGTCGCGGACGGCGCGGCAGAGCTCGTCCACGACGGGATCGGGCGTCGGCATATCGGGGTCGCCTATGCCCAGGTTGATGACCTGCGCGCCCTTTTCCCGTGCGGCCACGATCTTGCGCCTCAGGTCGGCGAACAGGTAGGGCGGCAGCTTCAGCAGGCGCTCTGGTTGCTGGATCTCCATCTCGTCCCCCTCTCGGCCTGGCATGAAGGCGAATAAAGGCACCGGACCCGGTTGCTATCCCGCGGGACGCGGGGAGTATACCAGCGAAGCAAGGATTGTCAATACGATAGGGCGTCTGACGGGCTCTTGCAAGCGGCCACTGGGTAGTCTAGACTCTATATGTTCGG
>CAZSET010000318.1:0-3933 GCA_964605915.1 uncultured candidatus Brocadiaceae bacterium
ACATCCGCGCCGGCGTGGAGCACTACGACGCCCGGACCCAGGAGTTCGAGATCCTCAACGAGGCCCTCTACACCACGTACTCGCTGCCCTCGCGGTTCGGCTACGGGATGTCCGACTACATCGACATCCTGCGCACGGCCTATGAGGCGGCCAAAGCGGCCGACCCGGACTGCACCGTCGTGGGCGGCCTGGGCGGCGGGCCGAGTGCGGACTGGCTGAACCAGTTCATCGAGCAGGGCGGGATGAAGTGGTGCGACGTGCTTAATTACCACATTTACCCGCACAAAGGATGGCCGGAGTCCTACGAGGAGGACCTCCGACTGCGCTGGGAGCAACTGAACGAGCGCGGCGAGGCCAGGCCCATCTGGATGACCGAGTTCGGTCTCTACGCGGACGACGATCCGCCGTTCACGCCGTTCCGCGTCGGCGACACAACGATGAACAACACGCTGCGTCCGACCGAACTCACGGCCTCAGCGGACCTCGTTCGGTTCGCGGCCATCCTCTGCGCGCACGGGGTGCGCAAGATCTTCTACCACGCGGGCACGTGCGCGGCCTTGCACCAGTCGAGTGCCGGCAACCTCTTCTTCCGCTACGGCGGCATGCCGCGCAAGCAGTTCGGCGCGCAGGCGGCGCTCTCGCTTGTGCTCGGACCGGACTTCGAGTTCGTGCGCAAGTGGGACGAGCCAGAATGGGTGTGGGCCTACGAGTTCCGCTCCCGCGGGCGCAGCGTCGTCATCCTCTGGACGCGCAAGAGCGACGCGCCGCCGCTGGCAGTTCCCGATGGCTTCCGTGCCCTCGACCTCATGGGCAATCCATTCCCCGGCAGGGAACTGGCGGTCGGCGACGTGCCGGTGTACTTCGTGGGGGATTGAGGAAGCGCAAGGGTCCGGCGGTGACCGCAGGTCAGGGCGTACTTCATTCGGCGTCGGGTTGGTCTTCCAGCCGGAGCACGAGCGAGAAGCCGATGTGCTGCCAGCCGTTCTCGACGCGGTAGAGTATCCGGTTGATGCCTTTCTTGAAGTGCACCCGGCGCCACACCTCGTCGATGTCCCAGGACTTGAGCTGCTTGGAGCTGATCCAGACGGGCACGCCGTTGATCTTCAACGTGCCGCGGTCGTCCGTGCCCGTGGCGATGAGCATGTCGCGCGGTTCGTCGCAGTAGAACTCCGTGTAGGCGTACCAGATTCCGTAGGGCTCGGCGTTGGGCGGTATGACCTGCGCCACTTCGCACTGCACGAACTGCCAGCGGATGGTGCGGCTGTCTTTGCCGACGTAGGTGGCGTCCAGGTCGATCAGGCTGTCCGGGGGGAACTCCCGGTCGATGTTTATCCGATTCGGGTTCGCGAACGGGCCGAGCGTGTACCAACTGTCGATGAACATCCACCCGGCGGGCCGCCCCCCCGCGCTGACCTTGCGCGCGCCGATGGCCGGTATGTCGGGTTGGATTTCGGGGGGTGCGCCGTAGCCGCCCGCACCTTCGCCGGACGCGGGCAGCGGAAGCCCTCCTGCGCCGGCCGCGCCCATCCGGCCGAAGCCGCCCCGCCGAAAGGCGCCCATGCCCTCCTCACCGTCCTCGCCCTCTTCTTCTCCTTCCTCTCCCTCTCCTTCTTCCTCTTCCATGGCTCGCATCATGGCGGCCATGTCGGAGAACCGCCCGCTGACGTCCTCCATGGCCAGCTCGCGGATGATGAGCTGGAAGTCCGGCACCTCGGTATCTTCCATGAGTGCGCCCGCATCCGTGCCGAACCGCATCTTCTCCACCGATTGATTGGCCATTTCCAGCATCCGGTAAGCCAGGTTCACCATTGACTGCGTTTCGCGGAGGGCGACGGCCATCTCCTCCTTGTGCTCTTCGAAGCGCTCGTCGGTCCGCACTGCTTCCCGCAGCAACGCGACGTTCAGGACGGGCCGGACCGGCCGAACCACCTCGATGTCATTGCGGGCGTCCTCCAACTCCACGTCTCGCACCATGGCCAGGTCCATCGCCCGCACTTCTTTGAAGACTCCCGCGATCACGTCCTCGGAGGTGCGCGCCTGATCGTAGAGCCGAGCGACGTCGATCACTTGCGGTCCCCCAGAGGACGGCCGGCCGGCATCGGGAGGGCCGATTGTCGGGAAAGGCAGCGCG
Source organism: uncultured candidatus Brocadiaceae bacterium (assembly GCA_964605915.1). Taxonomy (GTDB): domain Bacteria; phylum Planctomycetota; class Brocadiia; order SM23-32; family SM23-32; genus DAOVRD01. Next base: position 2,132 of record CAZSET010000318.1, read on the forward strand.
CCGCCGTCCGACGACTCCCCGGGAGGCCCCTGCGGCATCATGGCGAGCCGCTGTTCATGCCCCTGGACCGCCGAGTCCAGGACCTCCACGGCGCGCCTTTGCACAGCGACGGCCTGTTCCTCCGTCTCCGTCGCCCTCTCGTGCAGCTCGACTTGCTCTTGCTGCTGCTGTTTGACCTGCTCGGCCGCCTCCGCCGCGAGCTTCTCCTGAGCCTCGAGCTGCGTCGTCTGGCGCTCTATCTGGTTTTCCGGCCGCCCGGCCTCCTTCAGCTGCTGGAGCTGGTTGCGAAGCTGCTCCGAGCGGGCCTGTTGCGTGGCCTGGCTTCGTTCAAGGACTACAATGCGCGCCAGGGCCTCCCGGTCAGCGTCGTGGGCATTCTTCGCTTCCTGGTGGGCCTGAGCTGCCTGCTGCTGAGCGGCCACGGCCGCTGCAACGCCGAAGGGGACCATGTCCAGCTTCCTCTGGGCACGTTCCTGGGCCTGCTCGGCGAGGGCCTGGAACCGGTCCGTCTGCTCGATCGGCGCGACTTGCTCAATGGACTCGACGGCGCTTTCCATCTCCTGTATGGCCCGTTCCATCTCCTGGCGGGCGTCCTGCGCGGCCGTCTGCCTGCGTTGCTGGTCGAAAGTCGCGAAGTCGCGCGCCACGTCGCGATGGATCTCGCCCATCTCGTCCAGGACGCGCCTGAGTTCGTCCGAGTTCCGTTCGATCTGGTCGGCCGTGCGCCACTCGATTGCCTCGGCCAGGTTCTGCAGCTCGCGTCCGGACATCATCTGCTGGGGCATCGTTTGGCGCACGATCTCCTTGACGACCTCGCGGACCGGCGTCAGGTAGAGCAGCGCCGCGAGTGCGAGCCCGTGAAGGCACACCGAGAGCACGAACCACCCGCTGCGACGCTCCCGCCGGTACAGGCGGCGGCTCAGGCGTTGCGCCGCGGGGCGGCTAGTCGAGCTGCTGCTTGGTCTTGATGCCGACATTCGTCAGGTTCTCGAAGTTGCACAGGTCGAGCACTTGCACGGCGGACCACAGGGGAGCGTTGCGGTCCGCATCGATCCGTATGCGGTGGTTGGGCTCCTGCTTGGCCAGTTCGCGCAGCTTCTGGCTGAGGTATCCCTGGCCCACCGGCTCGGAGCCGAGGTACAGAGCCCCCTGGCGGTCGATCGAGATGATCGTCATGTTGTCCTGCACCTGCTTGCTGATGGCCGCGGCGGCTTCGGGCAGCTCCAGGGGAAGCTCCTTCTCGATCTTCTTCAGCGTCGTGGCCACCAGGAAGAAGATGATGAGCAGGAACACGCAGTCGACCAGGGGGGCCATCTGAACGGCTACCTGTTCCTCGTCTTCGGTCTCAACCCTCATCGCCGGCCTCCTTGCCGGACTCGGCCCGGTCGGACTCGGCCCCGTACCACGAGCCGATCAGATCGCCCACCTCCTCCTCCAGGAGGAGGGCGTACATGTTCGTGCGGTTCTTGAAGTAGTGGTAAAGGACCAGCGCGGGCACGGCGATGGTCAGCCCCGCGCCCGTCGTGATGAGTGCTTTGGAAATGTCGCCGCCCAGAAGCGAGGCGTCACCCAGCGACCCGGCCGCCGCGACCTTGTCGAAGGCGCCTATCATGCCGATGACGGTTCCCAGCAGACCCAGCAGGGGTGAAACCGTTGCGACGACTGCCAGGGCGTACGCCTTCTGAATGTGCCTTCGCAGGTCGCGCGACGCCACGTCCCCGGCCATCATGGAGACGTCCGTCATGTTGCTGTGACGGTGCCGGGCGATGACGGCCAGGACCCGCGCGAGCGTGCTCTTGTTC
>CAZSET010000319.1:0-3926 GCA_964605915.1 uncultured candidatus Brocadiaceae bacterium
CGAGGTCGTCTACCCCGCGGATTTCGCGGACGTGGAGGCGAGTCTCGAACAAATCAAGCAGTGTGGCCTGCCCGTCTCTGCGGTGAACCTGAACGTGAAGGCTGCCAAGAAGTGGCAGTCCGGCTCCTTCACGGCAACGAACCCGGTCCTCCGCGCCGGCGCCGTCGCGGACCTCAGGGCGGCTATGGACCTGGCCGCCGAGCTCGACGCCTGGATGGTCACCTGCTGCCCCCTGATCGACGGGCACAACTACAGCTTCCAGGCCGATTACACGCGGCAATGGCAGTGGCTGGAGGAAGGCGTCGCCGAGGGCGCCCGCCACCGCGACGACGTGAAGATCAGCCTGGAGTACAAGCCCAACGAAGCGCGCAATTACTGCATCCTGGGCGACATGGGGCGCAGCCTATACCTCTGCCAGAAGCTGGGGCTCGCGAACGTCGGCGTGACCATGGACGTCGGGCATGCCCTCGTCGCCGGGGAGACGCCGGCGGAGATGGTCGCGCTGGCGCACGGGGCCGGACGCCTCTTCTACGTGCACTTCAACGACAACGCGCGCGACTGGGACTGGGACATGCTGCCCGGGGCGGTCTTCCTCTGGGACCTGGTGGAGACGCTCTTCTACCTCGACCGCCTCGACTGGGAGGGATGGCTCGCCTACGACGTGCTGACGCGCAACGGCGACCCGGTGGAACAGATGAATGCCACAATTGCAATCGTCAAAGCTGGCCAGGGACTACTCGACAAGATCGGCCGCCACCGGTTGGAGCAGTTCATCGACGAAGGCATCCCGGCCCGCGCCTTCGAGCACCTGGTCAGGTCCCTGCTGTGACGCCGGCAAAGAGGAACAACGGCGAGTAACAGGGATAGACAGGATATCCAGGATGACGACAACGACGCAGACACGCACAACGGCAACTCCCTGATATCTTGCCTTGGCATCAGTTCTTCTTCTGTCGTCGTGTCTTTATCCTGCTTATCCTGTATATCCCTGTTATTCGCTGTTCGCCGTTGTGTCAGCGCTGCCGCTGCCGCGCAGCAGGACGGCCGTTATGGAGTACGGTGGCAGGTCAAGCGCGAGACTGCCCTCCTCCATCCGAACCCGGCCTTCCTGCAACGCATTGTCCGCACGGGACTTAAAGGTCCTCGTCCGCTCCGGCAGGTCATGGAGGGATCGCGTTACATACTCGCCCTCGCGCGGCGTGAAGCCGGTGGTTGCCAACCGCACGGGCCGCGACCGGTCCTTGTCCCGGTTGACGAGGATCACGGTCATGCGGTCGCCCGCCTCGTTCACCGAGGCATAAGCGGAGACCATCTCCTCATCGGTTGAGGCGGCCTGCACCCGCGTCGTTCCGGCATACCGGCTGAACAGGTGCAGCACCTCCCACCAGCTCTCGTGCCAGCCCCAGGGGCAGAAGACCTCGACCCCATGGTCCGCGAACGTGCCCAGCATAGAGGCGTACCAGAGCGCGCAGGCCATCTCGCCGCCCCGGGTGTCCACCTCCGTGACGCCGATGCCGATGCCGTGACCCGGGCCGAAGTACTGGTCGAGCCACTGCTGCGTGCGGCCGAAGATCATCTCGACCTTCTGATCCTCATGCCATCCGCCGTCGGGCCAGCGCTTGCAGCCGTTGGCGTCCGGATACTGGTAGTCCGGGTCATAGAAGATGCGGTGCTCCTGGAGGACGTCTTCTTCCGAGCGCGCGTTGCCGTACGTGTGGAAGTCGATCACGTCGATCAGGTTGGCGCCGAAGTCCCGGCTCTCCTCGGCCATCCGCTTGATGAAGTACTGCATCCAAGGCATCCCGTCGACGAACTCGTTCTTGAAGTTCCACCACATCCACTCGGAGGTGAAGCCTGGCGCCATGAGCCTGATCTGCGGGTAGCGCGACTTGACTTCGCGGGCAACCGCCGCGTACTTCTGCACCACGCCTTCGGCCGTCAGGTCCTCAGGGCACACGTCGTCGTGCGTGGAGGGCCAGCAAGCCGGCTCGTTGTCCATGTGCCAGTAGCGGAAACGCGCGGCATCGAGGCCGAGCCCGCCCGGCCCGAACCAGTGGTCCAGGATGCCCACGGTGTCCTTCGCCGTCCACGGCTCCAGGTAGAGGGAGGCGTCGCCGCCCCCCGCCGGGTTCGAGTGCCTGTCGGGCCATTGCTCCCGGGGCACCTGCTGTTCCTTGTAGTTGTGCTCGTCCGTGCTGGCCACCCACCCGAGCACCTGGAAGCAGAACATGATCTGGAGGTCATCGAACTCGGTCTGGAGTCTCTGCGCCCGTTCATGCCACCCCTGCTTGTACACGTTGTTGAACCAATCGGGATGCGAGGACAGGTCCTTGCGCCAGTTGTACTTGGTGCAGTTGTTGCCGTTCGACTCGCGGCTGATGCGCAGGCCCGCCTCCCTGGCGAGGGCGGCGTCTTCGCCGACGGAGTTCTTGCCGTAGAGGTAAGGCGAGATCGGACGGCGGCCGGCGGACGCGTCCACCCGGACCTCCACGGGAGCGACGGACGGTTGGCTGGAGCCGGAGACAGCGCCGCCGTCACCCCTAGCGTGGGCACACGAGAGAACGCCGGCAGCGAGCAAGACAGCAGCCAGTGCTGTTGCACGTGTTCTCATCTAGCCACTCCTTCAAAGAGGTCTCCGAGCAGTCACCCGCTGCCTGCCAGCGCCGTGCCCCGTGTCCCCGCCGAACGGCGGGCAAGCTCCGGGGCGGCCTTATTGAGCGCGGTCAAGCAAATGGTGTCATTCTGAGTTCGCCGTACGGCGAATGAAGAATCTCGCATGCACCGACATCGCCGCCGCTACCGGGGAGATTCTTCGTCGCGGCTTCAACGCTCCTCAGAATGACAACGGTTGCGTGCGCGCGACACTACTCTCGCCGTCCTCGATAGGCGTCAGACGCCGATCACGTCGCGCAGGTAGTCGCGGCTCATCTTGATGCTGACGGCGGGGTCCTTGTCGGTGCGGTCCTGCTCGGTGATCACCCATGGCAGGTTCATCGGCTTCAGCACGCGGAAGATGGCGGGGAAGTCGATCACGCCCTCCCCCACCTCGGCGAAGGTGTCGTTCTTGCGGTCCTTCAGGTGCACCGTGGCGACGTGGTCCTGCCACCGGGCCAGGTACTCGGCCGGGTCCAGCCCGCCGTCATGGACCCAGTAGACGTCCACGCAGAGCCGGACGCATTCGGGGTCCAGGTCGCGCAGCAGGATGTCCATGCCCGACCCTTCGTCGAACCTGTTGTGAAACTCCCAGGAGTGATTGTGGTAGCAGAGCGTAACGCCCGTATCTGCGGCGCGTCGGCCGGCCTCGTTGAGCGCCTTCGCGCCGCTCGCGTAACCGGCAGCCTTATCGCGCTCGGCCACGCCGGACACCATGAGCAGCTCGGCGCCGACGCTGTTCAGGAAGTCAAGCTGGGCGTCGATGCCGTCCAGGCGTCCGTAGCTCGTGTGCGCGCCCGCCACGGCCAGGCCGTTTTCGTCGAGCAGGCGGCACAGCTCTGCGTTCTTCTCGGGGCTGCCCTGATGTCCGATCTCGACGCCATCGTAGCCGGCGTCCGCCATGGCCTTCAGCATCCGGGCCAGGCCGTAATCCCGGCCGAAGATGATGGGTTGACACGCGACTCTGGGCTTACTCATGTCACTCCTCCGGGCTGCTTGAAGCTGAGCGGTTGCGCCCTCAGCACGCCATCCCGGCCATCGGGGCCGCGACCGGATAGCATACTCGAACGCAGCCCGGATTCAATCGCCCCGCGATCCGGGGCAGGAACGGTTGCGAGAAGTCAGCGCGGCTACGCAGGGGGCGAGGCCAGTCTCACCCCTCCGCCACCCGCACGAGTCTGGCGCCGGTTCGGTAGCCCTTGCGCCAGTGGGCACAGGCCACCGCTCCCGTCCGGACTCCACGGGCTGTCCGAGACGATCACCTGCACGCCCTC
>CAZSET010000320.1:0-3925 GCA_964605915.1 uncultured candidatus Brocadiaceae bacterium
GGTTTCTTCACGGCCGTCGCCCTCACGGTGGACGCCGAACGCAAGACAGTCACCTTCTCCTCTGCGGGGCATCCGCCGGCCTTCCATCAGCGCGCTGCTGACGGCGCCGTGCTCCTGCTCAGTCAGTCACAACTCCCCCTGGGCGTGCAGCCCGAGGCAGCCTATGAGAGCATGACTGCACAGCTGCAGAGCGGCGACCGGCTGCTCGTCTACTCGGACGGGGCTACGGACATCCGGATCGGCGGGGAGGAGCGACTCGGAACGGAAGGCCTTCGGTCGCTCGTGGCAGAACACCGGCCGGAGGACGGCCACGACTTGACGCAGCTCTTCGACGCGCTGCTGGAACGCTGCGCAACGGTCGAGCCGGACGACGACGTCACGTTCTTGAGCTGTCTCTTGCTCTGAGGGAGGCGGCGCATGACTGCCTTACGGCGCATCGGACCGGCGGCCGGCCTTGCCCTGGCCCTGGTTACAGCGGCCATGCTATGGGCAGGCCGACAGCCCCAGGCCAGCGCTGATCCCGCGCCCTCGCGAGCGGCGGTGGTCGCCGGCGCGTTCTACCCGGGCTCGCCGAGCGAGCTGCGAAGAAAGGTCGAGGGATTCCTTGACCGTGCTGACCCCGACGTGCCCGCCGAATGGCAGGCCGCAAGGCCCGTCGCGCTCATCGTCCCGCACGCCGGCTACACGTACAGCGGCCAGACAGCGGCCTTCGCCTACAAGCTGCTCGAGGGGAAGGAGCGGCCGTCGCGCGTCATCCTGATCGGCCCGAGCCATCGCTTCCCGCTGGGGGGCACGTGCAGCGTCGCGGACTTTTCCCATTACGAGACGCCTCTGGGCTCCGTGCCCGTGGATGGCGAAGCTCGGGAGAAGCTCGCAGAGGCCGAGCCGTTCCGGGCGCTGCGCCGACCGCACCAGGCCGAGCACTGCCTGGAGGTGCAGTTGCCGTTTCTGCAGGTCCTCTGGCCGGACCCGCCGAAGATCGTCCCGATCCTGGTGGGGCAGCTCAGCCCATCTGAATGCCGGACGGCCGCGGCCGGCATCGCCGGGATACTGGACGCGGACGCCCTTCTGCTGGTCAGCACGGACTTCACGCACTACGGGTCGGGATACGGGTTCCAGCCCTTCCGCCAGACGCCGGCGGACAGGCTCCGCGAGAAGATCAATGAGCTGGACATGGGGGCGGTCGAGCGGATACTGGCCCTCGATCCGGCGGCCTTTGCGCGCTACGTCGCCGAGCGCCGTCCCACGATCTGCGGCCGCGTGGCCGTGCAGATAATGCTGGAGCTGCTGGCGCAGTGCCGCGGGTGCCAGCCCGAGCTCCTGAAGTGGTCCAACTCCGGGGACCTGAGCGGCTCCTACGAGCAGTGCGTCAGCTACGTCGCCCTGGCCGTCTACGCGCGGGCCGGGGCACTCGGCCAGATCAAGAGCGCTTCCCCCTTGCCCGCTGAGACCAGCCCGGCTGACTCGGCCGCCGAGGCCGCGACGCCGCCCGCCCTCACGGACGGCGATAAGCGCACGTTGCTCAGGCTGGCTCGCCAGGCCATAGAGCGTCAGGTGAACGAAGGCGGCGAAGCGCCCGCGCTCAGCATGGACGAGGAGGCCTCGGATGCCCTGCAAGCCCGGTGCGGCGTCTTCGTAACGCTGGAGAAGCAAGGTCGCCTGAGGGGCTGCATCGGGCACATCGTGTCCGACCTGCCGCTCCACCGGTCCGTGTGCGAGGTGGCTCCCCTGGCCGCGCTGCGCGATGCGCGCTTCGAGCCGGTGGAGCCCGACGAACTGGACGACATAGAGATCAGCATAAGCGTCATGACCCGGCCCGAACGGACGCAGTCCGTCGAGGAGATACAGGTCGGCCGGGACGGCCTGATCATCCGCATGGGCAGGCAGCAAGGACTGCTCCTGCCCCAGGTGGCGACCGAGTACGGGTGGAACAGGGATGAGTTCCTGGAGCACACGTGCCGGAAGGCCGGCCTGCCGCCAGACGCCTGGCAGCGCGCGGACGCGATGGTCTACAGGTTCAGCGCGACTGTCTTCGGAGAGGCCGAACTGGGCCTGCGGCATGAACCGGCGGGCGAGGGCGGCACGTAACGCCTGAGCGCCTGAGTTTGACAGCGCATCGGTTGCGCATATAATCCAGCCCGCCTTTGTGATGCCGGCGGCCCCCCAGCGGCAGTTTCCATAACCGAAGTCGCGCAAGGAGCGAAGCGATGGCTGACGCGATTCGAGTGACGGTCTGGAATGAGGGAAGGCACGAGAAGCAGTTGGACGCGTGCAAGGAGATCTACCCCCAGGGCATGCACGCAGTGATCGCCGATTTTCTGAACGCCGAGCCGGACATCGAGGCCAGAACGGCCACGCTGGACGAGCCGGAACACGGCCTGACCGACCAGGTGCTGGCCGAGACGGACGTGCTGACATGGTGGGGGCACATGGCCCACGGCGAAGTGCAGGACGAAATCGTCGACAAGGTCCATCAGCGCGTCCTGGACGGCATGGGGCTCCTGTGCTTCCATTCGGCACACTTCTCGAAGATATTCCGCAAGGTCACCGGCACGTCCTGCAGCCTCAAATGGCGCGAGATCGGGGAGAAGGAGCGGCTCTGGGTCGTTCAGCCCGGACACCCCATCGTCCGGGGCATCGGCGAGTACATCGAATTGCCCCACACGGAGATGTACGGGGAGTTCTTCGACGTGCCCGAGCCGGACGATCTGATCTTCATCAGCTGGTTCGCCGGCGGCGAGGTGTTCCGTAGCGGCGTCTGCTACTACCGCGGCTGTGGAAAGGTGTTCTACTTCCGGCCCGGTCACGAGACGTTCCCCATCTTCAAGAACCCGCAGATTCAGAAGGTCATCCTGAACACGGTGCGGTGGGCCGCCCAGCCGGGCGCCGATTTCAAGCCGAAGGTGGCGAACGTCGAGCCCCTGGAGCAGTTGTAGGGCTGAGAGCCGCCACGGGCCAATCCGGCCGGCGTGCCTTCAGCAGGAGAATGGGGATGGATGAGGAGTTCAGCGAAGAACGCTACGACCACATGCTGTACCGCCGCTGCGGTCGCTCGGGCCTGATGCTGCCCGCCGTCTCGCTGGGGTGCTGGCACAACTTCGGCGACGCCGACGACCAGGACGAGGCGCGCGCCATGCTGCGGCGCGCGTTCGACCTGGGCATGACGCATTTCGACCTGGCCAATAACTACGGCCCCCCGCCCGGAGCAGCCGAGCGCAACGTGGGCCGCATCCTGCGGCAGGACTTCGCCGCCCATCGCGACGAACTCCTCATCTCCACCAAGGCCGGCTACACCATGTGGCCCGGCCCGTACGGTGATTGGGGCTCCCGGAAGTACATCATCGCCAGCCTGGACCAGTCCCTCCGGCGCCTGGGGCTGGACTACGTGGACATCTTCTACTCACACCGGCCGGACCCCGAAACGCCGCTGGAGGAGACGCTGGGCGCCCTAGACACCGCCGTGCGCCAGGGCAAGGCGCTCTACGCAGGCATCAGCAACTACCGCGGCGCAGCAACCGTCGCGGCGCAGGCCGTCATGGAGCGCCTGGGGACCCCGCCGACCATCCATCAGCCCAGCTACTCCATGTTCAACCGGTGGATCGAGAGGGACCTGCTGGAGCAGACGGGCCGGCTGGGCATGGGCGTGATCGTCTTCTCGCCGCTGGCGCAGGGGCTGCTGACTGCGAAGTACCTCAGCGGCATCCCCGAGGGCTCCCGGGCGGCCAAGCCGACCGGCTTCCTCCGCCCGGAGCATATCACAGAGGACAAGCTTGGGCGCGTGCGGCGGCAGAACGAACTGGCCCATTTGGTGGAACAAGCATACACGGCACAGAATGAAAACCGGAGGGACAGCCGCACGTCAGAGCAGGTCGTCGACCTGCGCCATAAGCAGGATGCCTGCCGCCAGGCCACGACCAAGCGCCTG
>CAZSET010000321.1:0-3908 GCA_964605915.1 uncultured candidatus Brocadiaceae bacterium
GAGCTCTGGCGCGGGAGGCGGCGGGACGTGGCGCGGCGGGAACTCGCCCGTTATAGGCTCGAATTCCTTCCACGGCTCGTTGCGATACGCGCTGTCCAGCTTCTGCTCCTCGGGATCGGTCCAGACCGTCTCCTTGATGGCGGGCCGGACCAGCTTCCAGTCACCGTCCCGCATGGCGGCGTTGGACGTCACGATGGGCTGGAACCTGTTCCACTGCCAGAACCGCGTCGTGGGGAAGTCGCCGGCTTCCCCGCGGAGGACTGGCAGGGCATTCTGCCCGTCGAGCGCCAGGTCTTGCGGCGCCTCGAGTCCGGCGGCGGCCAGCAGCGTCGGCAGCCAGTCGCAGAAGTGAACCATCTCGTGCACGCAGCGGCCGCCATCGAGCCCTGCCGGCCACCTCACGATGGCCGGCACGCGGATGCCGCCTTCGTAGACGAGGCCCTTGGAGCCGTTGAAGCCGCAGTTGAACCGCGTGCTGCACCGCTCGCCCGGCCCGCCGAACTGCGGGCCGTTGTCGCTGGTGAACAGGACGATCGTGTTCTGCTCCAGGCCGTGCGCGCGCAGCGCCTCGAGGATCCGGCCGACGCCGGCGTCCATCACGTGCAACATGCCGTATATCGTGCTGACCGCGCGGTTGAAGTTCCCCGTCTCGGCGAAAGGACCGACCTCGTCCTCAGGCGCCTGGAAGGGCGTGTGCGGCGCGTTGTAGCAGACGTGCAGGAAGAACGGCCCGCCCCGATGGCGCTCGATGAACCGGACAGACTCCTCAGTGAAGACGTCGGTCAGGTAACGGCCGTCCGCCTTCTCGAACGCTCCGTTGCGATCGAGCACCCAGTCGTAGTAATCTTGCCAGCCGCTGCGGAATCCCACGAACTCGTCGAAGCCTCGCGCGTTCGGGTGGAACTCCGGCCGCAGGCACCCGTTGTGCCACTTGCCGATCAAGCCCGTGGCATAGCCGGCGCGCTTGAACAGATCGCCGATGGTCGTCTCCCTGAGCGCCATGTTGCACAGGCCGCGCAGCTCGCGCGTCTCGATGGCGCCGGTGCGGTGCGGATACCGGCCCGTCATTAGCGCTGCCCTCGCGGGCGCGCAGATCGGCGAGGCCGAGTAATGCTGCGTCAGAACCACGCCCTCGCGCAGGAGGGCGTCGAGCACCGGAGTGCTGGAGCGGCCGTAGTTGAACCCGCTGAAGTCGCCGTAGCCCATGTCGTCAACAAGGATAAGCACGACGTTCGGTCTGTCCGAGTTGCCCATCGGTTCGGCTCCCTCCGGCCCGTTCTAGAGATCAGCGCGCCTACGCAAGCGGTCCCAGACAGGAATCGTCCGAGTAGACGCCGTAGAGGTGCGGGCGGCGCAGCATGAACGTGACCTCGCGGAAATCGCCGCCGCCCCAGACGCGATAGCCGTCTTCCATCGGCACGGTGGCGAAGGTGAACTCCTGGTCGCCCTCGTTCCACGCGAGGAAATCGCCTTTGCGGTCGATGATGCAGCTCCCCTGCACGTCGTTGCGGGCGATGACCATGCAGACCTGGTTGTCGATGGCCCGCGTGCGCATGATGGCCTTCCAGCGGCTCTCGTTGAAGATGGGCTGGCCGATGGAGAAGCGGTCGGCCCGCAGGTCGCCCATGATGGGGAAGCAGATGAAGTCCGCTCCGTTCAGGGCCAGCATCCGCGCCGACTCGCAGACGGTCGTGTCCATGCAGATGAGGCACCCGATCCGGCCGATCGGCGTCTGGAATACGGGGAAGCCGTCGCCGGGCACCGCGCCCGATATGTCCTCGCCCGTGGCCAGGTGCACCTTGCGGTAGGCGCCCTGCACTTCGCCGTCGGCCGCGATGAGCACGGCGCTGTTGTGGACGGCGTCGCCGTCGCGTTCCTTCAGGCCGAGCACGATGTGCGTCCCGTGGTCGCGGGCGATCTCCTGGAAGGGCGCCGTGGCCGGGCCCGGCACTTCCACCGCGCCGTCGAGGCGGCCCTCTCCGCTGATGACGATCTCGGGCGTGACGATGAGGTCGGGGCGCCTGCGGCAGGCCGCGCGGGCCAGGCTGGCCCAGAGATCAACTTGCTTGGCGATCTCTTCGGGCAGGTCGAGGCCACGGGAGAAGCGGAGGATCTTGATTCGGTCGCGCGTCTGGCGCGTGGCGTTGATGATGCACGCTTTGACCGGCTTCCGCTCGGGAATGTCGACCGGCTCGATCTGCGGCGCGTCCCAGCGCGTGACGCCGCGCGTCGCCCAGCGGAAGACGTACCGCACAGTGAGAACCTTGGCGCCCTTCGGAGCCCGGGCCACGGCCTCCAGGTCCATCTGTCGCGCGCCCGGCTTCACGGGCAGCAGGTAGTTCCAGTGCTTTCGCGGGCTCGTCTTCTCGGGCTCCCACTCGTCCCAGCAGGCGAGCGCCTGGAGGCAGTCGACCGGATGCTCGATGCCCTCATGCCGGACCCGAGTCCGGATGCGGTAGCCCTGCCCGCCCCGGATGCCCTTGAAGACGAATTGCCAGCCTCCCGCGCACGTGCGCGTGCCGTTTGCCTCAATGACGACCCTCCCGCCCTTCGCCTTCCTCGTGATGGGCGCTGCGCTCGGGTGCGGCGCCCAGGTCTCGACCTTCGTCAATTCGATGTCGGCCATGGCCTTGCTTCTCCTACTTAACTGGCCTTGCTTCAGTGTCGATCAGGAGTCTGCGGTGAAGTACTTGTCCTCCAGCGACTTCAGGTACGCCAGGCCCTCCGACAGGCTCCGGTCGTTATCTTCCGCCAGCCTCCGCCAGATGCACGTGGCGCCCGCCATCGCAGGGGCGACTTCGACGAAGGACTCCATGCCCACGCAGCCGCGGTAGCCGCTGTCGGCCAGCCCCCTCATGATGCCGTCCCAGTCGACCAGGCCCGTGCCCACCGTGCCGCGGTGGCTCTCGCTCAGGTGATAGTGGCAGAGCAGGGGGGCCGCTTTCCTGGTGGCTTCGTAGAAGTCGTTTTCCTCGATGTTCATGTGGTAGGCGTCGAGGTGCACCTTCACGTTCGGCTCGCCCACCATCTCCACGAGTTGGAGAGCCTGGTCGCAGGTGTTGACAAGGAACGTCTCGTAGCGGTTCACGGGTTCGATGCCCAGGGTTACGCCGAGTTCCTGGCCGTACTGAGCTGCTTCCTTGATGGCCCGGGCCGCGCGGTCCCAATACTCGGGTCCGGGCGTGCGTTCGATGCGTCGGCCCAGCGCCGAGTAGATCACGCCGGTGAAGGTCCTCGCGCCGATGTCCGCCGTGGCCTTAACGCAGTCCTTCAGGTATTGGATGCCGGCGGCCCGGCCAGCCTCGTCGTCCGCGGTGGGGTCGGCCCGTTCGCCGCATGCGGTCGAGGTGACGACGTCGATGCCGACGGCGTCCAGGCGCGCGCGGATCGTGTCCGGGTCCACTTTGTCGAGTTCCATGAGCGGGATCTCGATCAGATCGAACCCCAGGTCCCTGGCGCGATCGATGCAGTCCAGCGTCTCATTGCTCCAGCTTCCTGTCCAGGCGTACGCATGGATCGCGTATCGCAGCGCACGCATGTCGCGCTCCTCCTTCCCGTAGCTCCGCCGCTACTCGATCGTGACTTCCCCGTCGCGCCGGAAGATGCGCTTCGGGAAGCCCTCCTGGGCGATGTCGCCGTAGTTGTGGCCCGCCTCCGCCGCGTAGACGCAGAACGAGACCAGCGGCTCGTGGCCCGTATTCACGGAGCGGTGCGCCCAGTGGGGCGGCACGTATACCACGGCGCCGCGATGCATCTGCTCGGCCTCGCACCGGCCGTCGTCCGCCTTCATCAGCATGTATCCACTGCCGCACAGGCACAGATAGACTTCGGCCGTACCCGGCAGTTCGTGGTAGTGCCCCTTGGTCATGAAACACTCGTCGCCGACGGTGCCCGGTTGAAGCTTGCTG
>CAZSET010000322.1:0-558 GCA_964605915.1 uncultured candidatus Brocadiaceae bacterium
GGCTACGCGTTCTCAATCCACGACTTGCCCGTGATGGTCCCGACGGACACGGGTCCCATGCAGAAGTACGAGGTGGCCGGCATTGAGGACCCGCGCGTAACCATGCTGGAGGGCCAGATACACGTGGTCTACACCGCTTTCAGCGGCTACGGACCTGTCATGGCGCTGGCCAGGACGGAGGACTTCCACGAGTACGAACGGCTCGGCGTCATTTCGGAGCCCGGCAACAAGGACGGCATCCTGTTCCCGCGCAAGGTGGGGGAGCGCTACGTCCGCTTCGACCGGCCCATCGGGAAAGACGTGGGCAGCATATGGGTGTCCTTCTCCCATGATTTGCTGCACTGGGGGGACAGCCGGGTCGTGATATCCCCCCGGGGGGGCTACTGGGACTCCTACCGTGTCGGGGGCTCGACCGTTCCCATCGAGACGAAGTACGGGTGGCTGGAGATCTACCACGGAGTGAAGATGACGTCCGGCGGGCCCATCTACCGAGCGGGCGTGGTGCTTCTGGACCTGGACGACCCCTCGATGGTGATCGCCAGGAGCGACGTGCCGATC
>CAZSET010000322.1:568-3889 GCA_964605915.1 uncultured candidatus Brocadiaceae bacterium
GGGACATCAACAACGTGGTATTCGCGTCCGGTGCCGTCCTGGAGCCCAACGGAGAAGTGAAGGTCTACTACGGCGCGGCGGACACGGCCATCTGCGTTGCGTCGGCACCGCTGGACCACCTGATCGCCATCGCCCTCAAGCGTTCCGCCTGAGGCACACGGGCAGTACCCACCGCTGAGACCGCCCGGAACGGGTTATTGACAGCAGCGAAGAATGCTGCGCCGGCGCAAGTGTTGTCATTCTGAGGAGCGGCGAAGCCGCGACGAAGAATCTCGCGGGTAGCGACGTCCACACCGGTGCAGGCGAGATTCTTCACCCCGCCCCGCGTCTGCGGGGCGGGATTCAGAATGACATCATTCGTTTGGCGGCGCTCGCCAGTACACGGGCCATCGGGTACGTGGCCAGAAGTCACAGTCCTACAGCGGGGCGGCTCTGCGCCGCTGGCTCAGCTCGTCAGGGCCATTGCGTCGATGATCTTCCCGCCATTGGGCAGGTCGCTCTCCGCGAACCCGAAATCGGTCAGGAGCCGCTGCGCCACGCGCTCGTTGACGCGCCAGCCCATCGTGTCCTTGCGGAACCGCATGGCGACAACGTAATCCATCACGGGCCCGAAGGTGCTCATGAACAGCGCGTTCGGCTGGGAATCCGTGGGAGTGCCCGGCCCCGGATCGCTCGCCCACAGGGCGTCAACGATGCAGAGCTGCTGGCGAGGGAACAGCACGGCGCCGGTCCTGGGATCGATCTCGCCCAGTATCTCCTTCGACTTGTTGATGCCGATCATGTAGTCGGCACCGCCCCCGTCCTGGTGCGACGGCTTCGGCGAGAACGTCCCGTAGTGGTTCTTCAAGCTGAGTGTGAAGCGCCCATACTCGCCTCCATGCCCTTTACACAGCGCGATGTTGACGAGGATGTCCACGTCGCCGCGGACGAGGTGGGCGAGGCAAGGGGCCTGGCGGTCGCCGGCGAAGTACGGAGCGGGGATGGTTGTGTTAGTGCTGGAGCCGCCCCACTGGTCGGCAATGTGGACGCCTTCGGGCAGGCCCGTGAAGGGGTTCTTGCGGGACATGCCGCTGCCGTGACAGGCGTCGTAGATGTAGATGTTGGAGCCCTTCACGCCCAGGCCGGCCAGTACGTGGCACACTTTGCTCATGACGGCGCTGCGCGTGCGCTGGATGGCGATCTGGTTCGTCTTGATGGCGACGACCGTATCGCCCCAGGCCTTGGCGGGCGGTTTGAGAAAGATCTTGCGCCAGGCGTCGGCCGGAGCGCTTTCCTGAGCCAGCCCCATCGCAACCCTATCCATATTTCGGTGGACGACGTCCCAGGCTACCAGCCCTTCCTGCTCCGCCCAGCTTGCGTTCGGCTTGACAGCGGTCGTCATGTTCTGGTCCCGCAGGCCGGCGACACGCAGCGGGCTGATGTGAGGATGAACCTGTGCCCCGCCGCCGTACGCCTCGACCCGGCGCGGAATGATGATGGCCGGGATGGAGCTAAGCGCCAGCGTGCCGGCCGTCGTTTTCAAGAAACGCCTCCGAGACATCGAACTCCTGGGCTTATCTGCCATCCTCCCTCTCCCGTGCATGAGGCATAGGGAGGCCCCGGAGCGCAACGGCGGGGCGCCGAGTCCCGGGACCGCTTCACCCCTATCACTATATCCTTTCGGACTCGCCCCAGCAAGTGCAGTGCCACAGACGGTTGGATTTGCCCATACGTGCGCTGCGCCGTATAATCACGCGCTCGCCAAGCGTGGTAGGGAGGGCGCGCATGAAGCCTACGGACGTGATCGAGCCGCTGCTGGAACGCCTTGTCCTCGAGCTGTCCCTGAAGCCGTTCTACCGGGCGGATGCCGGGACGTTCGAGCAGACTGCGGCCGAGATCATGAGAACGTGGACCGACCTGGCCGGCGCCGCAGAGGAGCTGGCCGTGCTCCTGTGGATCGGGGACGGTTCGGAAATCCTGGAATGGAAAGGGAATAAGGACGAGCCGATCCGCTGGGGGCACACGATAGGGTTCAACAACCTGGAGTACGGCCTCTACCCGGGGGCGAAGTACTATGCGCTCCAGCGGGCCGTGGAGTTCCGAGAGCCCGTCCCCGCGGTGCGCTATCGGGACGTTGCCGAGATCGTCCGGGCCCTGCGGGACACGGCAGACCGGGTGCTGGGCAAGCGGCTCTTCGTCGGGGCGACCATCGATCCCGGACCCGAGTTCGTCCACAACCCCTGGAAGTATGAGCGTCACCGGGAGCTCATCCACGGAGATCCCGAGTCCGACATGCCGGAGTCGGTCGCCTTCCTGTGCAGCTACGAACGTCTGCACGGGGATGACACGGCCTACGCCGGCTATCCGGAGGGCGTTCCGGAGGGGACGCCGCTGGGGCGTTTCCTGGGCCGGCAGTTGCGCTCGTTCGCGGACGCGCTGGGCTTCGACTACCTCTGGCTGTCCAACGGCTTCGGCTGCACGCACACAGCGTGGAGCTACATGGGCGAGGCGTTCGACGGGGAGCGGTTCCTGCCGGAACGGGCCGCGGAGAGCAAGCGGAAGCTGCTGTCCTTCTGGGAGCACTTCCGCGCGGAATGCCCGGGCTTCCCGGTTGAGCTGAGGGGGACGAACTTCAGCGTGGGCATGGACGCCGCGAGCGACGGCGTGCCGCTGCGGGACATCGTGGCGCAGGCTGGTGCGCTTCCGCCGAACACCCCGTGGGGATGTCGGCAGCTCGGAGCGGAGATGGCCATTTACCTCTCCCGCCTCGCCGGCGCGAGGGAAGTGCCCATCCCGTTCCGCTACTACACGAACGACCCCTGGTTCAACTCGGACCCGTGGTGGTCCTACTACGGCCGCGAACCTTACGACATCTACTGCCCGGCCTCCGCGTGCCGAGTCGAGGCGGACGGGCGGATACGAAATCCGAGCCGGCTGGAGCTGCTGACCATCGACGACGAGCTGGGTCGCCTCGTGCCGGAGCTGGCGCGGGAGGTCACCCCGCACCTGATCCGCGCCTTCACGCTGCGGCCGGACGCGCCCGGGCCGTTCGTCTGGATCTACCCCTTCGACGAGTACCACGACCTCATTGACGAGCGCCCTGACCTACTGAACCACCCATTCTTCCACGACTGGTTCATGGTCGCCTGCCTCTCGGCCGGACTGCCGGTGAACACCGTGATGGCCGCAGAGGACTTCGTCCGGCTGGAGCAGAAGCAGGAGGTACTGCGCGGATGCGTGCTGATCGCGCCGGTGCCGCTGCGCGACTGGGCGCTGGGCGATGCCCTGAGCGATTGGGTGAGCGCGGGCGGCAGGGCGCTTCTCTACGGGCCGGTGGGGACT
>CAZSET010000323.1:0-3843 GCA_964605915.1 uncultured candidatus Brocadiaceae bacterium
TCCACACTTCCTACTTCCACAACACCGTCTACCGCTTCGCCACGGGTTCCAACTGGTCCCCCAGCGGCGGTCATCACCGCTTCCTCGGCAACGTGTGGTCTGACATCAGCAACATCGTCTTCATGCACGGCAAGCTGAAAGAGGACACGGCCGAGACGCACGCGACGGAGTACCCGCACGAACTCATGGCCTACGGGCATAACGTCTTTTATGGAGTGTGGAACCTGTTCGGCGTCTTCGAGCAGAGCGGGCAGGGCTACGACGACTTCGAGTCCTTCCAGGAGGCGCTGGCAGGGCGCAAGGCCCTCGACGCGACGCTCGGCGTGAGCACCGGCCGGCAGCCGCTGCGCGATCCGGCCAACCGAGACGTGCGCCTGGCAGACGGTTCGGCAGCCATCGACCGCGGCGTCAAGTTCTTCGTGCCGTGGGGCCTGTCCGCCATGGTCGGAGAGTGGAACTTCTACCACGTCGGCAACGACGTCGCCCGGATCCCAGACGAGCATTGGCACATGACCGATTACTTCCGGAACCGCGGTTCCTACTACACCTTGCCGCAGTACCCGCTGACGGCCGTGAACGTCACGGAGCAGGACTACGTGCAGGGCGATCTGGAGGATTGGATCGCCGGTGCCCTCAAGCTCAACGGCAGGGACCAGTACGCCTTCGTGTCACACGCAGCGATGGGCGAGCCCCTCGAGTACGGAGGGAGGGGGGAAGGCCGGACCGCCTCCGGCGCGGACCTCAAGAACCTGGACGTTCACGAGTCGAGCTTCATCCTGGAGATCTGCTTCAGGGCGGAACCGGGCACCGCGGAGGCCGTCCTGATTCGGAAGATGGACGGACAGGCCGGCTACGCGCTGACGCTCAACGGCGCTGTGAGCTTCACTGCCCGGGCCGGCGGCAGGGACGTCTCCGTCTCCGGGACGGCAATCGTGAATGACGGCGAGTGGCATCACGCGCTGGCGGAGGCCGACCGGAAAGCCGGGCGCATGACGATCTACGTGGACGGCAAGGTGCACGCCATGGGCGACGGCCCGGGAAGTGCATCGCTGTCGAATGGGGCCGACTTCTACGTGGGCGGCACGCCGGACGGGGACTGCCTGGCCGGGACGATCGATTTTGCGCGCGTGAGTCTCGGTTCGCTTGACGACGCGAATACGACGATCGAGGAGCTTTACGACTGGCAGTTCAGCGGCCCTTTCCTCGGGGACTTCCTCGGGGAGGTGCCCGCCGACGGCAAGCGAGACGCGGGCGCCATCGAGTATCGGCCGGCACCTTAGGTCCGCGTTGCGGGGCTCTCACGCTTCGCCGCCGGGCCTTGCCGTAGCCGTTTGAGGGGAGGATGTTTTCGTGCGCGGGCGCGTCTTCTGGACGTTGTTCATCGTGCTTGCTGCCCTGGGCCTGGCCCTTGGGCTGCGGGTCTCCACGTGCTGCGTGCCCGAGGCCGGGCCCACGGTCGCCTCGCACGGGAGCGGGCCGGTTCCGACCGCTTCCGAGCGCCCGCCGCAGTGGGCCGTTCGGGTCGAGCGTACGGGCCTGCCGAACCTGCACAGGGTCTCGGACGATCTCTACCGCGGCGCGCAGCCGACGGCCGAGGGACTCCGCGAGCTGAGGGAGATGGGCGTGCGCACCGTCGTCAACCTTCGCTCCTTCCACTCGGACAGGGATGAAGCCGGCGATGCCGGGCTGGCCTACGAGCACATCGCCATGAAGGCCTGGCACCCCGAGGACGAGGATGTCGTGCGGTTCCTGGAGATCGCCACCGATCCGGCCCGAGCGCCCGTCTTCGTCCACTGCCAGCACGGCGCGGACAGAACGGGCATCATGTGCGCCATATACCGCATGGCGGTGCAGGGCTGGTCTGCGGACGAAGCCATTGAGGAAATGACTGGCGGCGGATTCGGGCATCACCCCATCTGGGCGAACCTGCGCCGCTACGTGCGCGAGCTGGACCTGGAGGAGATCAAACGCCGAGCCGGCCTGACGGCGGTTTCGAACGAGGAAAAGGACGAGCGACAGGTGGGCCAGTGATCTTGACGTCGGAGGTGAACAAGCCGCCTGGAAGGCGGCGCTACGGGCTGCGGACACATTCACTGCGCTTGTAGCGCCGGCACGCCGAAGGCGCACAAGCATCCTTGCCGGCTTCGTTCCGACAAGTAGGCCTCCATGATTGAAGTGTTGGTGCAGTGGCTCATTCGTTCTCGTCTCCCTTGTCTCCGGCCCGGCCGCGGTTTCGAACGAGGACGAGCACGAGTGGTAGCTGAATCGGTAATCTCGAAGTTGAAGCCCCATCAGGAGGAAGAGATGGCGAAGTCGATAACGGAGGCTAAGAGGGAGGTCCCGGTGTACGCCGAGGCGGACGTGGTCGTGGCCGGCGGCGGGCCGGCCGGACTCGCGGCTGCCCTTGCCGCGGCCCGCAGCGGCGCGAGCACCATCCTCATCGAGCGCTACGGCTATCTGGGCGGCATGGCCACCGCCGGCTTGATCGGCCCGATCCTGGGCCACACTGCCGGCAAGGGCAAGCCCACCGTCGAGGGGCTCTGCCGTGAGATGACCGACCGCATGGCGGCCCTCGGCGGCGCCGTGCCCTGGGAGAAGGCCATCGACGACTGGGGCGTGCGGTTCGACCCGGAGGCGTTCAAGTACGTGGCCGACCGCATGGTCGAAGAGGACGGCGTCCGACTGCTCCTGCACGGGCTGGTCTGCGGCGCGGCAGTGGCTGACGGGGCGCTGGCTGCCGTTCTGCTGGAGACCAAGCAAGGCCGGCTCGCGGTGCGCGGAAAGGTCTTCGTCGACGGGACCGGCGACGCGGACGTCGTCTTTCGCGCCGGCCTGCCGACGACCAAGGGCCGCAGCTTCGACGGGCGCACCATGGCCATGGGCTCCATGTTCCGTATCCGTGGCATGGATCCGGACTTCGGAAAGCACGGGGAGGAGATCCGGAAGCGCATCCAGGAGGGCCGGGCTTCGGGCGAACTGCCCGTCTATGGCGGCCCTGGCGGCAGCGGCGCCACGATGTGCGACGACGAGCTGACCTGTAACGTCGCGCGCGCCGCGGGGGACGCGACGGACGTCGCACAGCTCACTGCGGCCGAGCTTAAAGTCCGCAGGGACACCTGGGACATCGTGCGCTTCTATCGCGAGAACCTGCCGGGCTTCCAGAACGTGCACCTCGAATGCACGCCCGCCCACGTCGGCGTGCGGGAGACGCGCCAGGCCGTCGGTGACTACGTGATGACGGGCCAGGACATCGTGAAGGCGGTCAAGCAGCAGGACGGCGTCGCGCGTTCGAGCTACTGGATAGACATCCACTGCTGCCTGGGTTACACGAAGCCGCCGGCGCACGTGTGCAGGCAGGATTGCGGCACGACGCAGGAATGTCGCATCCTGCAGGAGGCCCGGGACGAGCTGCCCGCGCGCCTGCATCCCCCCGAGGGCGAATGGTGCGACGTGCCGTACCGCAGCCTCACCGTCAAGGGCGCCTCGAACGTGCTCTCGGCGGGGCGCTGCCTTTCGGCCGACCACCACGCCATGGGCGCCGTCCGCGTCATGGCGATCTGCATGGCGATCGGCCAGGCGGCGGGGACGGCGGCGGGGATGGCGGCGGACCTGCACGGCAGCGACGTGCGCGCCGTGGACGTGCGGAAGCTGCGCGCCAGCCTGACCGACCAGGGCGCGCTGATCTGAACGAGCCATAAGTCCCGTGAGGAAAAGGCGATGGGTTATGCGGTGTCTCTGTTGCTTGTCGTCCTCGGGTTCGGGTTGACGCCCCTCCTGGCTGCTGGTGCGCTGCCGGGGGGCGGCACATCCCTGCTGCCGGATGATCCGCTGGCGGCGGCGCGG
>CAZSET010000324.1:0-3812 GCA_964605915.1 uncultured candidatus Brocadiaceae bacterium
GGCTTGGGCGCCAGTTGCTCCTCTGGGCCATCTGCCTGGGCGCTGCCATCGTAGTCTTCGTGCTGTGGCAGAAGCTGAGGCAGCCGATGGAGCGGGACATCTCCATCGGGCAGTTCAAGGCCTACATGGATGCCGGGCAGGTGGCGGAGCTGCGCGTCGAGGGCAGTCGTGCACGCGGCAAGCTCAAATCGGCCGGGACGCAGGCGCCGGCCTTCCGCGTGAACCTGCCGCAGGGCTACATCGACGCAAGCCTGGACGAATGGGAAGCGGCGCTGCCCAAGGAGGCCCTGAAGGTCAAGGAGCAGGGGGGCGTGGTGCCGATGCTGCTGCTCCAGATGGCGCCCTTCGTTCTGCTGTTGGTGCTGATGATCTACATCTTCAACCGCCAGATGCGGGCCGTCAGCGCGCGGGACGGCTGGGTGCCGTTCGTCGGGAACCAGACGGAGGCCGCGCAGAAGGAAAAACCGAAGGTCACATTCGATGACGTTGCCGGCATCGAGGAGGCCAAGGAAGAGGTCCAGGAGATCGTCGAGTTCCTCCGCAACCCGGAGAAGTTCCAGCGCATCGGCGGCCGCACGCCCAGGGGCGTGCTGCTGGTCGGCGCTCCCGGAACGGGCAAGACGCTGCTGGCCAAGGCGATTGCGGGTGAGGCGGACGCGCCGTTCTTCAGCCTCTGCGGCTCGGACTTCGTCGAGCTGTTCGTGGGCGTCGGGGCGGCGCGGGTGAGGGACCTGTTCCGCAAGGCGCGGCAGAACCAGCCCGCCATCATCTTCCTGGATGAGATAGACGCCGTCGGGCGCAAGCGGGGCACCGGCCTCGGAGGCGGCCACGACGAACGTGAGCAGACCCTGAACAGCATCCTGAGCGAGATGGACGGGTTCACGCGCGACGAGGGCGTCATCGTGATCGCCGCCACCAATCGGCCCGACGTGCTTGACCCCGCGTTGCTCCGCCCGGGGCGTTTCGACCGTGAGATCGTCGTTGACATGCCCGATCTCCGGGGGCGGGAAGAGATCCTGCGCGTGCACGCGCGCAAAGTGCGCCTGGCGCCGGACGTCGAGCTGAAGGACATCGCGCGCGGCACGCCCGGCTTCACAGGTGCGGACCTGGAGGCGCTGGTCAACGAAGCGGCCATCCGTGCGGCCGTCAAGGGTCAGGACGAGGCCCGCATGGACGACCTGGAAGAGGCGCGGGACAAGGTGCGCTTCGGCCGCCAGAAAAAGCGCAGCCGCGTCATGAGCGAGGAAGACCGGAAGATGACGGCCTACCACGAGGCCGGCCACGCCCTCATCGCCATACTGGACGAGAACGTCGAGCCGCTGCACAAGGTGACCATCATCCCGCGCGGCGTCTCCCTGGGCATGACGATGGTGCTGCCGGAGAAGGACAAGTACGGCCTGCGTCGGAAGGAATGCCTGGGCGTGATCACCATGAACCTGGCCGGGCGCGTCTCCGAAGAGATGTTCTGCGGCGACATCTCCTCGGGCGCGGAAAACGACATCAAGGCAGCCACGGATCTGGCGCGGCGCATGGTCACCCAGTGGGGCATGAGCGAGACGCTCGGACCCATCAGCTACTCCGACCAGGAGCAGCACGTCTTCCTGGGCAATGAGATAACCAGGGGCAAGATTCACAGCGAGCAGATGGCCGAGAAGATCGACGCGGAAGTGCAGGCCATCCTGATGGAGTGCTATCAGAGCGCCAGGCAGACATGTGAGCAGCACGTCGCCGAGCTCAAGAGCATCGCAGAAGCCCTGCTGGAGCTGGAGACCCTGACCGCTGAAGACGTCGACCGGATCCTCAAGGGGGCGACCGTGGAGGAGCTGGCCAGGCGTCGGCAGGAGGCCGCGGCGCGAGAAGAGGCGGCTGCCGGCAAGCCTCGGCAGCGTACGGATGGGGACGCGGCGGCGGGCGGCTACCCGCGCCCCGCCGGCAGTCCGGCCTGACGCAGCGGGCAGTTGAGCGGGCGCTCATCCTTTTCCCCAATCCGAAACTGTCTTGCCATGGCCGACGCCGAGACCCAGAGGGAGAAGACGCGCAGCGAGGTCTGGTACGCCCGGGGCCTGCGCTTCGGCTGCACGCGCTGTAACCAGTGCTGCACAGGCCCGCCGGGCTACGTATGGGTGCGCCGGCGGGAGATCGTCCGCATCGCCGATTTCCTCGAGATGCCCGTCCCGGACTTCGCCAGGCAGTACTGCCGGAAGGTATGGTGGCGCGTCAGCCTCAAGGAGCGCCAGAACGGCGACTGCGTTTTCCTCACCCCCGAAGGATGTCGGATCTACCCCGTCCGGCCCCATCAGTGCCGGAGCTTTCCGTTCTGGGAGCAGAGCCTTCGCAGCCGCGAATGCTGGGAGGCGCTGAAGAATCGTTGCCCCGGCGTGGGCCGGGGCAGGACGTACAGTGCCGAGGATATCGAGCGCATCATGGCCGGGAAGCGGTCCACTTGAAGCGCTCGCCGCGCGGCCCCCTCATCGAGCCGTCCTCTGGGCAATCCGCGATCCCTCTCAGCCCCGGTTGCAGAGCTCGAACGTCTGCCTGAGCGCCTCGATCGGATCGCCTGTAGGCGAGAACTCGTGCCCCACGTAGAGGTCGTAGCCGGTGTCGGCAATGCCCTGGCAGATGCCCGCGTAGTTGAGCTCTTGCGTATCGTCCATGTCGTGCCGGCCCGGGTTGCCCGCCGTGTGGAAGTGACCGATCCACTGGATGTTCTCCCGTATGGTCCGGATCAGGTCGCCTTCCATGATCTGCATGTGGTAGATGTCATAGAGCAGCTTGACGCGGGGGCTGCCGACGCGCTCGCAGACGGCCACGCCCCAGGCCGTGTGGTCGCACTGGTAACCCGCGTGATCGACCTTCGAGTTCAGCAACTCCATGTTCAGGTTGATGCCCTTCTCCTCGGCATAGGGCGCGACGCGCTTCAGGCCGTCGGCGCAGGCTTCGATGGCTTCCATCTCGCTCACGTGGGGCTGGC
This sequence comes from uncultured candidatus Brocadiaceae bacterium, assembly GCA_964605915.1. GTDB lineage: Bacteria > Planctomycetota > Brocadiia > SM23-32 > SM23-32 > DAOVRD01. The sequence goes on from CAZSET010000324.1 coordinate 2,972, forward strand.
GGTTGCCGCTGAAGCAGATCAGCCCCGGAATGCCGTGCTCGGCCGCGAGGTCGACGGACGTTCTCAATTCGTCCTCGATCCGATCGTGGTTGGACCGCTTGTTCAGGCCGTCCGCCAGCGACGCGTGCCCGCTCATGCTGGCCACGGTCAGTCCGTGTTTTCTGGCCAGCCCGACGACCTCCTCGAAGTCGTCGCCCCGGCCCCAGAGCTCGATTGCCGCATAGCCAATCTCCGCGACGGTCTTGAACAGACCATCGAGCCTCATGCCCTCGACCTTGAATATGGGATAGCAGACGGACTGTTTGATGCGCATGGCCGCTTTCCTCCGTGTCTCTCAATGGGATTCAGATGACGGGCCACCCACAAGGTGGGCGCAGATACAGAAGCTTATCCATGGCTCAGGCGGAATTCAACCAGCCTGTCCCGGATTGCCTGCGTGCCTTGCCAGACTCCCCGGCGTCTGCGGCTCCTCCGTCCTCTACGTGCTGGAGGTGCGGACCCGGTCCAGGAGGGCCGCGTAGGTGCCGGTGCGCAGACCGAGCTCGCGAACGTACTCGAAAGTCAGCTCCAGCATCCTCATCTCGGGATCGAACGAATCAAGGGACCAGGGGTGCCAGACAAGCGATACGAAGGTCAGATCGTCCGCGGCCGCGCGGTCGAGTATTACCATTATCACTGGGACGGGGGACGCGCTCCGCAGAACCATTTCGCATATCTCGAACTCTATCGACAGCACTCCGCCAAGAACGGCAACGTGCCAATTCTCAGGCTCCTCGAGTCCCGTGCGGAAGACATGCGGAAGACCAGCCAGACCGTCTTCACGTCGCTGGCCTACGGCGTG
>CAZSET010000325.1:0-3797 GCA_964605915.1 uncultured candidatus Brocadiaceae bacterium
CGGGGACTCGAACCCCGGACCCGCGGATTAAGAATCCGCTGCTCTGCCTAACTGAGCTAAGGGGGTATCGGTGTCACGGGTCACGGCAAGAGAACCCAGACGTGCCCTTATATGCCAACCTTCGGATCATGTCAAGCAACCGGGCCGCGTGCGGCGCGGCCTCGCTGCTTGAAGGCGCCCCAGCCATCTGATATCTTCAGACGATCGGATGCTGGCGCCGGCGTATCACCCTTAGCCCACCTGTCGCCATGCTTGAGCGCACGCGAAACTTCTGCATAGTCGCGCACATCGACCACGGCAAGTCCACGCTCGCCGATCGATTCCTGCAGCTGACGCATTCCGTCCCCGAACGCGACTTCCATGAGCTGATGCTCGACGACATGGAGCTGGAGCGGGAGCGCGGCATCACCATCAAGGCAAGCTGCGTGACCATGGCGTACGAGGCGGACGGGGTGGAGTATCGGCTGAACCTGATCGACACGCCGGGCCACGTGGACTTCAGCTACGAGGTCGCCAGAAGCCTCCGGGCGTGCGAAGGAGCCGTGCTGCTGGTTGACGCCAACCAGGGGATCGAGGCGCAGACCGTCGCGAACTTCGAGCAGGCCCGCGCCAGCGGGCTGACCATCGTCCCCGCCGTGACGAAGATCGACCTGCCCGACTCCCGTCCCATTGAGACCATGGCCGAGATGGAGCAGACGTTCGGCCTCGATCCGGATGAGATCCTGGCAGTGAGCGGCAAGACCGGCGAAGGAGTGGACGAACTGCTCAGAGCCGTTGTCGAGCGGGTGCCGGTGCCGCAGGGCCGCCCTTCGGACCCCTTGCGAGCGCTGGTCTTCGACTCATACTACGACGAATACAGGGGCGTAGTGGTCTACGTTCGCGTGGTGGATGGGCGGGTCGAGACTCGGCAGCGGGTCAGGATGGTCGGCTCGGGGCGCTCCTACGAAGTGGCCGAACTGGGCCTATTCCGGCCGTTGATGGCGCCGACGGCGGCGCTGGACTGCGGCCAGGTCGGCTACCTGATGGCCGGCATCAAGAACATCCGCGACGTCAGGATCGGGGATACCGTTATCCTGGAAGATGCTCCGGGTGCGGAGCCGCTGCCCGGCTACCGCGAGCCCAAACCGATGGTCTACTGCGGCTTCTTCCCGGAGGACAGCGAGGACCTGCCAGCCCTGCGCTCCGCGCTCGACAAGCTCTCGCTGAACGATTCGTCGTTCTTCCACGAGCCCGAGTCCTCGGACGCGCTCGGTTTCGGGTTCCGGTGCGGGTTCCTGGGGCTGCTTCACATGGAGATCATCCAGGAACGCCTGGAGCGGGAGAACGACCTGGCCATCATCCAGACGGCCCCGAACGTGAGGTACGAGGCCGTCACCACAGATGGGCAAACCGTGGCGGTGGCCCGCCCCGCGCAGATGCCTGACGAAGCGGACATCGCCGAAGTGCGCGAGCCCTGGGTGCGGGTGAGCATGATCCTGCCGGCCCAATACATCGGCAACGTCATGAAGCTGATCGAGCAGCGCCGGGGGCAGCATGCGAAGAGCGAGTTCTTCAGCGATCAGCGCATGATGATCGTCGTGGAGATACCCCTGGCGGAGCTCGTGTACGACTTTTTCGACAGGCTTAAGTCGCTCACGCGCGGCTACGGCACCATGGACTACGAGCTGATCGGCTACAGGGCCAGCGACCTGGTGAAGGTGGACATACTGGTGAACCAGCGGCCGGTGGACGCGCTGTCCATCATCTGCCACCGCAGCGAGGCCGACCGGCGCGGCCGAAGGATCGTGCAGCTCCTGCGCAAGCGCATTGAACGGCACCTGTTCGCCATTCCCATTCAGGCCGCCGTGGGGAACCGGATCCTCGCGCGGGAGACCATCAGTCCCCTGCGCAAGGACGTGACGGCGAAGTGCTACGGCGGAGACATCACGCGCAAGCGGAAGCTGCGTGAGAAGCAGAAGGCCGGCAAGCGAAGGATGAAAGCCGTCGGTAGCGTCTACATCACTCAGGAGGCGTTTCTGGCCGTGCTGGAAGGCGAGGAGTCCTGAGCAGCGGTCGATTTCGACCTCCATGAGGGGAGACCGGGTTTGGCGGGAGACGGGCACGTTGACGAGGCCGGAAGCGGAGGCGCCCCGGGCGGCCTGACCAGGCATCGCACGCCCTTGCGGGACAACCTGGAATGGATCGCCTTCATTGTGCTGGTCGTGCTGGTGGTGCGCCAGATGGTGGTGGAGGCCTTCCGGATTCAGCACGGCAGCATGGCGCCGACGCTGCTGGGGATTCATAGGGAAATCAGGTGCCCCAACTGCGGCCGGGTCTTCGACGTGGGCGAGGCCAGGATAGGCCCCGGCGGGCAGGTCCAGTGCCCCAACTGCGACTACCATTGGGAAGGTGCCGGCACGTACGGCGAGGACGGTGAGCTCCTGCGGTTCAGGCGGCCGAAATCCCTGGGGTGGCTGTGGAACTCGGCCACCACGGACAACGGGACGCCGCTCCGATCTGCTGACGCCGCCAACCGCATCCGCCGAGATGCCTGCCGGATATTCGTCAACAAGTTCATATACCAGCTCCGAAAGCCCCGCCGATGGGAGGTCGTTGTCTTCCAGTATCCGGTCTTTTCCCTTGAGTGCAGGCTCTGCGGCTGGCAGGGCCAGGTCGAGTCGCTGGAAGATGCCGTGTGCCCGGACTGCGGTTCGCAGGAATTCGAGGTCACGACCAAGGACTTCATCAAGCGGGTGGCGGGTCTGCCGGGGGAGAGCGTCTCGCTCAGGAATGGCGACGTGTACGTGGACGGCCGGATCGCCCGAAAGCCCAGGGACATCCAGAAGGAGCTCTGGTTCCACGTGTTCGATTCCAGCTTCACGCCTCGGCAGGAGGTCGCGCCCACGTGGGACTTCTCTGCAGCGCCCGGGCGGTGGCAGTCTTCGCCGCAGGACGGCACGCTGCTCGTCGACGCCCGCGGCGCGCGCAGTCCCGTTATGGGATCGTTCGCGCGGCGCATAGTCGACTTCTATCCCTACGACGGATTGCGCTATGACCCGGAGCGTGTCTTGACTTCGGCTTCGGGCCTGAATGAGGTGGGAGACTGTCGCATAAGGGCCGGAGTTCACGTGGAGGACCAAGGGCAGACGGGCGCAGAGGTCCTGCTCAGCATCGACGATGACGGGCATCGGTTCGTCTTTTCCGTCTCAGGCGGCTCCAGAGGCCGGGCCGTACTGATGGACAACGGGGAGACCGTTCGCGAGACGCACGTGCGGGAGCTGGACCTGAGGGAGCCGATGCAGATCGCGTTGGAGAACTACGACGACAGGGTGGTGTGCTGGCTTCGCGGCTCAGAGCTTTTCGGCCTCGATTATGAGCCAAGGCCCTCTTCCAGGCACGGCGTGCACTTCGGCGGGCGCGGCGCGGAAGTGGTGTGGGACAGAATCGTCATCGAGCGCGACGTCTATTACACCGCTCCGCCGGCAGAGGCCGGCCGGCTCCCCGTCTACAGGCTGGGCGACGACGAGTACTTCGTCCTGGGCGATAACAGCCCGGCCAGCAGCGACAGCCGGCGGTGGAACCGTCCCGGCGTGCCCGAGCACAAACTGATCGGCAAGGCGTTCTTCGTGTTCTGGCCCGTGCACCGGATGAAGTGGCTTGCGGGGGGCCTGCTGGGACCGGCCCCAGACGACGGTTGAACGCCGCGCGGCCGACGGCGGTTTTGTCTGCTTGATTGCGGGGGCCGAATAGGCTATTCTTTGGCGGGAGTTATGGAGGGCAGATTTCGCAGATGAGCTCCGAAGAACCGGCGCCGCTGT
>CAZSET010000326.1:0-3791 GCA_964605915.1 uncultured candidatus Brocadiaceae bacterium
TTTCCGCCGCCGGGAGCGACCACCAGCACCTGGTCAGACGACAGGCTTCCGTCCCGGTAGCGCGTGAGGGTAAGCCCCATTGACTCCAGGTGCTTCTGTCCTGCCGCATCCCCGGCGTAGACGGCCCGGCGCCGCGGCTCTGGCTGCCAGCCCGAGACGTACTGAACGATGTTGCGCATGAGGGTCTGCGCCGCCGGGTCGGACTCCGTGCGTCCCGTCACGTCCATCTGGCAGAAAAGCACCAGGCCCTTTCCCTCGCGGTATTCGACGAGGGGCGTGTACTGGAGGCTGTAGCCTCCGTCGAGGATGGCCAGGAAGTCGCCCGACGCCGGCTTCTCGATCAGCGCCGAGGCCACGTTGCCCCGGTTGCCGCACCGCCAGACCCGCGGGACGCTCATGCCGGCCCATGTGGCGCACGGCGACATGTTCCACTTGGAATCCAGTTCGTAATCCAGTCGGGGCGGCAGGACCGTCGCCTCGCCCCGCCAGTTGCGAAGGTGCTCGTCGGCCAGGCCATCGAGCAGCGGATGGTCGGGCACGCGCTTGAAGACCCAGCGCAGCCCGTATTCCGCGATGCGGAAGCCGAAGCGTCGCTCCAACACCTCGCCCGTCTGCTCGAAGACGATCACCTTCAGGCCCTCACGCACGCCCGTCACATCAGGGGCGGGGCCTCCCGGGCTCAGCGCGCCCTTGCCGATGATGAGCGTCCCGTACGCCCCGAGGTCGGCATCTGCCGGTACCTTCTCGTACCGGATGCCCGCCGCGTTGAGCAGCTCGGCCGTCTCGCCCTTGGGGTCGAACAGCGCCGTCTTCCCCGCAGCCCGCACAGGCTCAGGCGGAGGCAGCACGTCGACGTCGAAGGAGTCGTTTTGCGTCTCGCCGTTGTTGAACTTGACCGCGGCGGTGAGAGTGTACTGGCCCGCGGGCAGGTTCGCCGGGAGCTCGAACGCGAGCGGGACGCGCTCCTGCTCGCCCGTGGGCAGCGTGATCTGCGTGCTCCCGCCTAACGGTTTCGGGAGCCCGAGCGACCATTGGCAGCCGCACGTGACGGTCTCGCGCGAGTTGTTGATGACGACGAGTTGCTTACGAACCGTTTCGCCGGGCAGGAAGTTGTGGCCCTTGCTCGTGAAGGCTTCGGGGCCGCCGGCGACGTAGGCCAGCAGCGGACGATTGTTGCGCAGCACGGCCTCGCCGGCCTCGGTGGCGATCCAGTCGGCGGGCTCGAAGGCGATGTCCATCCGCTCGTATCGCGCCTCGATGTAGTCCGGACTGAGGCCCGGCCGCTGTATGTCGTCCCAATCGGTCGGCAGCTCCTTGCGTCCACGATCGACGCCCGGGCGCGGCAGCCAGAACTCCCCGTACTCCCACGGGCCGAACCCGGAGAGGCCCCAGGTGCGCAGAGCGCGCCAGTTGTCCGCTACGTACATGGCCACGATCGGATGCTTCTCCCTGAACTCACCGAAACTCACGGCGCGGGGATAGTCCCAGCGGTGCCACAGGCGTCCGGCGCGGAACTGCTCGGCCTCCCAGCGCAGGTTCCTCTTCTCCACCTCGCTGATCTGGAAAGCCCGGTCGCCGTAGAACTGCGCGTTCCATTCCGCCACGCAATACTCCCACGGGACTGTTGCACTGCCGAAGGACCGCTTGCCCTTGTACCACCCGCGGTACATGGTCCAATCCCAGGAACCCGGCACGCCGAACTCGACCAGGAACGCCGGCTTCACCCCTACGGTAGCCCAGTGCTCGAACCAGTCGCTCATCTCCTGGATGGGGGCGAAGTTCGAGTAGAAGTTGACCGTATACATCGAGCTGAGGTCGCCCGAGGAGTGGTGGTAAATGATGCGGCTCGGGTCCAGGCGCCCCACGATGGCCTCCGCCCGCAGGGCGCGCCCAACGTTACGGGCGGACCATGGCCCACGCGGCGCTTGCGTGCCGTCGATCATGTCCGGGTTCATGTCCTCGGCATAGCCCGTGCCGTTGTGACTCATCGAGTAGGCCACGACCGAGGGGTGATTCTGAGCCGAGCGGACGTAAACCTTCGCATGCCGGGCGTAGCCGTTCGTCTCTTCCGCATCGTCGGCGTCCCAGTTGTAGTGGCCGAAGTGTGGCTGGGAGAAGGAGATGAGCATCCCCACGTCGTCGGCCGCCCTGAGTGACTCCTCCCAGCTCAGATGGGAGCCCGGGGTGCAGCCGTAGTTGTGCGTGTACATGAAGTTGATGCCGAACCCTTTGACTCGTCGCAGAGTCTCCGCGACCGCGCCGTAGTTCGCCTTTGCAGCGCCCAGGAGGGCGTTGTCGATCGGCACGGCGGAGATGAAGATGCGCGTCCCATTCAGGTAGAAGTCCCGTCCCTCGATCCAGAACTCGCGGAAGCCGAACCGCTGTGGCAGCGATGCGTCCAGCGTCCGCCCCCCGGCGTCCAGAAGGCTCACGCTGAACTCATATTGGTTCTGGGGCGTGTGCACGTCCCACAGCTTCTCGGGCTTCCAACTCTGGGTGAATGAGAAACTCCCGTCCGTCAGGTCGCTCCCGCTGAAGGCCGCGCTGGTGAACTGCGCGACGCTGCCGCCAACGTAGGTGATCTGCGCACGGAGGGCATAGCGAGCGCCCTGCGCGATGCCGTCCAGGGCTGTGACGAAGGTAATCTCCCACTTGCGCACCGACGTGGCCACCCGCACGTCGCCGATGCGGGCGCCCATCGGCGAACTGGCCAGGTAGACGTCCCCGCACAAGCCGCGCCGGGCCACGCTGCCCCTGACCTCTTGCGCCGCGGCGGTGTCGTTATAGGCCATCATGACTGCATTCAGGGGCATGGCCTCCACGAGCATGCTGAGGACCTGCTTCTGGCCGGGCCGGCATACGGCGGTGATGTCAAGCTCGCCGCCGGGGAACAGGATGGCGCCTGCTTCCCTCCCGTCCACGTGGACCGTGGCGTGGGAGTTCACCCAATCGGCACGGACGGTAATGCGGCGCCCGGCCCACTCCCGTGGGATGGTGACCTCCCTCTGGTACCACGCGGCCGAGACACCGCTGAGGCGCATCTCTCCCCAGCCGGGGTGAGGGTGGACGGTCTGGCTGTCCTTTTGCATGTAGTCCTGGATTCCCGGCCAGGAGCCGGGCACTTTGAAGTAGCCCCAGTTGCCGGCGGGGACCGCGTCCATGTTGTCTCCGGCCGGCTGCCAGCGCCATAGCCCGTTGATGCAGATGCGCTCCCGGGTCTCGCTGGACTCCGCGTAGGCCTTGTCCATGTCCCAGACTGCTCTGACGCCTCTGGGCAGTTGCACGGCCGCTCCCTCCTGGGCGTCTACCGTCCCCGTAACACCGCAGACCAGAGCCGTTAACACACCCAGCCCCAGTCTCCATCTCTGACACCTCGAACGCATGGCATGACTCCTTCTGGCAGCCGTTGTCGCATCCCGAGCGAATTCACCACGTGCGCGCCGGAGTGTACAACTGCCCTGAACGCCTGTCAACGCGCCGGCCCGGCCGGGTCTGAAGGCGTTGCTCTCGGGCACGTCTTCGGCCGACGCCTTGACCCGCCGGTCGGCCTGACGTAGGATTCCGGCTTTCGTGCCGGCCCGATAGAGCATGGTGGAGTGACAAGGGGCGATGCCCCTGCCTGTTGCAGCCAAGAGGGCTCTGCCCGTGAGTTCGTTATTGAGGCTGGATCACGTTCTCCAGGCCGACGAGAGGGTGTGGTATGGCTGAGGCAAGGAAGGTGAAGCATCCGTATCGTGACCCCGGTCTGAGCAAGTCCCAGGCCGGCGAGCTGGAAAGCGCCATTGAGCGCG